>CALKUS010000063.1 GCA_937996755.1 uncultured Pseudomonadota bacterium
TGTGCGCATCGGGTCGCACGCGCGACGGCGTGATGTGGCAGGCCACCGAGGTGCTGGAAGGCACGCCGATCACCGAATGGTGCGCGCGGCGCTCGCTGTCGCTCGATCAGCGGCTCGACCTGTTCATGGCCGCGTGCGACGCCGTGCGCGCCGCGCACGCGCAGTTGATCGCGCATCGCAACCTGAAACCATCGAACGTGATCGTGCTCGACGACGGTACCGTGCGGGTGCTCGATTTCGACCTCGGGTTGCCGCTGCCGAAGATCGACGCGCTGTTGCCCGACGGGCAACCGGCATGGCCGGCGCACGCCGCGCCCGAGCAGCTGCGCGGCGAGGCAGCCGGTATCCCGTGCGACGTCCACCAGTTCGGTGCGCTGCTGTACGAGCTGGCATCGGGACACAACGTGCTGCGCGACGCGGACATCGACGCGAGCGAGGTGGAGGCGACGATCCTCAATCGCGTGCCCGCGCGCCCGAGCGAGGTCGCGGCCGCCGCCAAGGACGACGCGGCCTCGCGCTTCGGCTTCCCGACGGCGAAAGCGTGGGCGAAGGCGCTGAAAGGCGACCTCGACGCGGTGGTCCTGCGCGCGCTGCGCAAGGAACCCGAGCAGCGCTACGCGTCGGTTTCGCACCTGGTCGAGGACCTGCAACGCTACCGCAACGGCGAGCGCACCGCCGCGCGCGGCGACGCGAGCGGCGGCTGGCGCGAGTGGTTCAAGCGTCGCTGAGCACCGCTGCGTAGCCCATCCGCGTTGCCGAAGCTATCTTTGGCGACGTGACGACCGCTTCCGAAGAAGCCGACTGGCAGCGCCTGCGCGCGCTGTTCGACGAGCTGTCGCCGCTCGCCGCGGCGCCGCGGGAATCGCACATCCACGAGGTCTGCAACGGCGACGCTGCGCTGGAACGCGAGCTGCGCGCGCTGCTGGCCGCGCACGACCGCGAACGCGACCGCACGGGCGAGACGCGCGCCGCGCTGCTCGACCACGGTCTGGAGGCGCTCACCACGCCGATCGCGACCGGCGAGCGCATCGGGCCCTGGCGCCTGCTCGAAGTGCTCGGGCGCGGCGGCATGGGCGTGGTCTATCGCGCCGAGCGTGCCGACGGCGCCGTGCAGCAGCTCGCGGCGGTCAAGGTGCTGTCGCGCATGCACCTCGACGAGGGCGGCATCAGGCGCTTCGCGCAGGAGCGCGACATCGTCGCGCAGCTCGTGCACCCGGGCATCGCGCGCTTGTACGACGCGGGCACCACCGCGGATGGATTTCCGTATTACGCGATGGAGCTGGTCGACGGCCAGCGCATCACCGAGTGGTGCGACCTGCGGAAGCTCGGCGTCGACGATCGCGTCGAGCTGTTCCTGAAGGTGTGCGAAGCGGTGCGTTTCGCACACGCGAACCTCGTTCTCCACCGCGACATCAAGCCGGCGAACGTCCTCGTCGACGCCGCCGGCGAACCGCGCCTGATCGATTTCGGCATTGCGAAGGCGATGAACGCGATCGACGTCACGCAGACCGGGCTGCAGCTGTTTTCGCCCAGCAATGCGGCGCCCGAGCAGGTGCGTGGCGAGCGCTGCGGCGTTGCGTGCGACGTCTACCAGCTCGGCACCGTGCTGTACGAGCTGCTCGCGGGTCGCACGGTGCTCGGCAGCAACGACACGTCGCCCGCGGCGATCGAAACCGCGATCCTGCACCAGGTGCCGATGCGGCCGAGCGAGGTGCTCGCGCGCAAGGGCGATGCCGCGGCACGGCGCGTGCGCGGCGATCTCGATGCGATCGTGCTGCGCGCGTTGCGCAAGGAGCCCGGGCAGCGCTATGCCTCGGTCGAGCAGCTGGCGCAGGAGCTGCGCCACTTCCTGCGCGACGAGCCCATCGTGGCGCGCCGCGGCGAGACGCGCTATCGCGTGGCGAAGTTCCTGCGCCGCCATGCGCTCGGCGTGTCGATTGCTGCAGTCGCCGTGACGACGGTCGCGATCTTCGTCGCCGTGCTGCTGGTGCAGTCCGGGCGCCTCGCCGCGGAGCGCGACGCCGCGCGCCTCGAGCGCAACCGCGCGCGCGCGAGCTCCGAGTTTCTCGTCGAGGTATTCACCTCCGCCGACCCGGGCAGGTCGCTGGGCCGCACTGCGCCGATCGGCGAAGTGCTCGATCGCGGCCGCGAGCAGCTCGCCGGCAAGCTCGCGCACGAACCGGGCCTGCGCGCGTCGCTGTCCGGAACGCTCGCCGAAGTGTACGAAACGCTCGGCGATCCGGAAACGGCGGCGGAGCTCCTCGCCGAAGGCGACGCCGCGCTCGCCGGGTCGACCGCGGTCGACGACCGCAGCCGCGCCGATTTCCTCGTGAGCAAGATCGCCGTGCTCGGACACCGGGGCGACATCGACACGCTGGACGCGCTGGCGCGCGAAGCCATCGCGCTGCAGGAGCGGCTCGGGGATTCGTTCAGCAGGCAATACCGCGCGCGCAACGCGGCACTGCGCACGGTGCTGCAGCGCACGGACGTCTCGGAATGGAAGCCGGTGCTGCTGGCGTTCCTGCACGGCGTCGAATCCGACCCGACGGCCGATCCGCTGCTGGTCGCGCAGGCGCGCGCATTGGTGGGTCACAACCTGACCTTTGCCGGCGAGTACGAGGACGCGGAGCGGCTGATCCGGCAGGCGATTCCCGTGCTCGAAGCCGCATACCCGGCCGGCCACGCCAACGTGGTGAGCGCGCACTACGGCCTCGGCTACATGCTCGCGCGCTCCGGTCGCGCCGCGGAGGCCGTGCCCATCCTCGAGCAATCGCATCGCGATGGAGTGGCCGCCTACGGCGAGAATTCCTTCCAGGTCGCGCGGCACGACATCCGCCTCGGCGAAGCGCTCCTCGGCGCAGGACGCTACGAAGAAGCGGAACGCGTGATGTTGCGGACGCTGCGCACGCTCGCAACGTTGCACACGCCCCCACACGGCGACCTCGTCGTGGCGGAAACCGGGCTCGGCGCGCTCTACGTCGAGATGCATCGCTGGGCCGACGCGGAGCTGCACCTGCGCGAAGCGCTGCGCCAATCCGAAGCGCTCGGCGGCGGCAACCAGCCGCTCGAGATGCGCACGCAGCTCGGCGCTGCGATCGCTGCGCAAGGTCGCCTGGTCGAGGCGCTCGCCATGCTCGATTCCGGCGAGCGGTTCGCATCGCCCAGGGGCGCCACGTTCGTGCGCTGGGCCGTCGAACGCGCGGACGTGCTGCACCGGCTGGGCCGCGACGACGACGCGCGCGCCGCGCTCGCGCGCGCCGAGCCGTTGCTCGCGGCGAACGCCAGGCAACTCTCGCCGGTCCTCGATCGCGCGACGCAGCTGCGCGTGAAGCTCGGCGGCGCTGCTGCGCGCTGACGCGTCAGTGCCGCTTGAAGTACTGCACCTCGCGCTCGTGCTTCTCCGCCGCGGCGCGCGTGTCGAACGTGCCGAGGTTGCGGCGCTTGCCGGTCTTCGGGTCGGTGTTGCGCGAATAGAGGCGGTACTGGCCGGACGACAACTTGCGGATCATGGCGATTGCTCCTCGGGCCGCCCGCCGGCATTGTGCGCGCCGCGTGCCGGCGCGAATGCGAGAGATCGTCAACTCGCCGTCCGGGAACCATTCAGCGCCGGCGCACACCAAGCCGGTATCATCCGCCGCCACGCCCGAGACCCTGCTTCCCATGCGCATGTTCCTGCTCGCCGCCACGCTCGCCATCCCCGCTGTCGCCCAGGCGACCACGGACTCGTCCGCCGACGAGACGTTCTACAAGCAGAAGAAGGAAGCCGAGGCGAACCTGCAGTCGTCGACCGGCATCGAGTACGACCGCATCGTCGGCCAGGCGATCACCGGGTCCGGACAGTGGCAGCCCGGCGTCGCGAAGTGCCTCGAAGCGAACCCGGCGCCGCAGGAGATCCGCGGCTTCATCGAGTTCGCGGCCGATGGCACGTACAAGCTCGTCGTTCGCCCCACGGGTGCGTTCGCCGACTGCGTCGCCGCGTTCGTCGGCCGCATCGCGCTGCCGAAGCCGCCGCAGCTTCCGTATCGCCAGGATTTCAACTTCAGCACGGACTACTGATCCGGCGGCGAAGGACGCCACGCGCGGCCGAATCCCGACTTCGGTCACGGTCGCGCCCGGCGCGGCCAACGCATAAACTCTCCGTGGGCCGACCGGGGGGAAGGTCCCGCACCCTTCCTTTCGCGAGTGCCGTGCGTCCGCCGCACGGTCGGGGAACCGCATGCCAGCCGCCAAGTCCACGAAGAAGCCCGCCGCCGAGCGCACGTCGATCGGCGACTGGTTCCGCATCCCGGTGTTCGGCCGGCTGCTGCCGCTGTACTGGACCTGGATCATCCTCGCCGTCTTCCTCGTCGTGCTGCACCTGGGCGTGCGCCTGCAGCTCAAGGCGATGACCTACGATTTCCTGTCGGCGTTCGGCGACGTGGCGTCGGGCGACTTTCGCAACGTCGAGTATTCGTTCGGCGGCACGCTCGAGGCCGACGACATCACGCTCACGCCGCACGAGTCCGACGGCACCGACAACACGATCCACATCGGCCGCATCGTGGTGGAAACGCCGGGCACGTTCTGGCTGCTGCGCGCCGCGATGCCGAACTTCTCGCCGAAGGCGTCGGGCACGCTCGGCAAGTTGCAGAAGGCGGCCGAAAAGCTCGGCCGCAGCGAAGATCCGCCGAACGAGTTCCCGCCCACGGACGAGCTCACGGTGCGCTTCGAGGACGTCGACTGGGGCGACTACGGCATGCATTACCTGATCCCGTCGATCGACTGGGTGGGCGGCACGTCGGGCGCGCTGTTCGAGGCGGAAGGCTGCTCGAACGACTGGTGGTGGACGCGCGACGAAGTGCGCGAACGATTCGCGGCGCCGAACGCCGACGGCGGCATCGAGCTGCAGTTCAAGGTGACCGGCCCGAACACGCTCGCGAGCACCGTCACGTTCGGCCACGGCGGCAACTCCGAGCTGCGCATCGAACGCGAGTTCGTGCTCGCCGGCGAAGCGGACGACTTCCTCGACAGCGAAGACGACTGGCGCACGACGAAGCTGCGCTGGGTCGTCGAGGACCACGGCTTCGTCAAGGCGCGCAATCGCTGGTGCGCGAAGGAAGCGAAGCTCACCGAGGCGCAGTTCGTCGACCGCCACGTCGCTGCCGTGCGGCGCATGGTGCAATCGATCGGCTTCGAGCCGAAGCCCGACGTGCTCGACGCCTACCGCGCGTTCGCGCAGAACGGCGGCACGCTCACCTGGGAGACGAACCTCGCGCCCGGCAAGGCGATCGAGGACGCCGAAGGCCACGGCGCCGAAGCCGAGCTGCTCGCGATGAATGCTCGCCTCACCGTGAAGGGCCGCGCGCCCGTGTCGTACGTCGGCACGTTCATGGCGCCGCGCGAGTTTCCCGACGACGCCGAGTCGGTCGTCGCGGTGCTGCGCCGTGAAGGCGCGCTGCCCGCGATCGAAGTGCCCATTCCGGGCGCCACGGCAGCCGCGGCGCAGGCGGCGACCGCTGCATCCATCGCTGCGCCGCTGAGCGCCGAACCGCCGCCCGTTCCCGTCGCGACCACCACCGCGACCGCGACGCCGACGCCCGTGTCGAGCGCAGTCCCCAGGACCGCGCCGACCAACGTCGTCGTCGATCCGCTGTCGGACGCGGACTTCGCTGCCGCCGCGGAAGCGGAAGAACCCGCACCGACCGCCGCCGGCCCGTTCGACCCGAAGGACCTCGCCGCGCACGTCGGCCACGGCGTGCAGATCAAGCTCGCGAACGGCCGCCGCTACTACGGCACCGTCGAACGCGTCGACGCCCGCAGCGTGAGCATCAAGATCGGCGGCCGCAGCGGCAACTCCGCGTCGCTGTCGTTCCTGCGCGAGAACATCGCAAGCGCGGAGTCGTTGGGCTGGTGACGGGCGCACGCGTGTCCGCGGGCCGACCCAGGGGCGTCGATACCGCGGGCGCGGTATGGACGGTCGCGGTCTTCACCGCAGTGCTCGTGGTGGTCGGCCACTGGCTCTTCCTGCGGGTCGCACTGATCGGCGACGAGCCGATCCATCTCTCCCAGGTGCTCCGCTTCGTGCGCGGCGAAGGCGGCATGCACCCCTGGCTGACAACATTCCCGACGTTCCACTGGCTGGCATCGTGGATCGTGCGAGCGCTCGGCAGCGAATCCACGAGCACGGTGCGCCTCGCGTCCACGATGCTCGGGATCCTGGTCGTGCCTGCCGCCTGGTTCGTCGCACGCGCGCGGTTCGATCGCGCGGTGTCGCGGGCGCGCGCGTTCGGCGTCGCGTTCCTGCCGATCCTCGTACCGTACTTCTTCTTCATCTACACCGACGCGGCCGCGCTTGCTGCGCTGCTGGCGGCGGTGGCTGCTGCGGAGCGACGTCGATGGTTGCTCGCAGGCGCCTTCGGCTTGCTCGCGGTTGCGCTGCGGCAGACTGCGATCGTCTGGGTCGCGTGGCTGTTCGCGCAGTACCTCTGGAACGAGCGGCCGTGGCTCGCGTGGCGCGCCGATGGGGTGAGGCGCCTGCGCGAAGCATCGTTGTTCGTCGCCACGGGAATCGCCTTCGTCGCGTTCGTCGTGCTCAACCGCGGCATCGCCATCGGCGACAGCAGCAGCCATCCACTGGGCGTGTACGACCAGAACCTGCTGTTCTTCCTGGTCGTGGTGGCGCTGTTGCTGCTGCCGGCGATGTTGCTCGAGGCGCGCGCGACGTGGGCGATGATTCGCCGGAAGCCCGTCGTGTGGATGATCGTGGCCGGCGTCGCTGCCGCGTGGTTCCAGTTCGGCTGGAACGCGGACCATCCGTACAACCTGCTGCCCTACCATCTGCACAACGACGTCGCCATGTGGCTCAACGACGCGATGCACCGGGCGTGCGTGACGCCGTTCGCCGTATGGGGGCTGCTCACCCTGTGCCGGCTCTCGCGCGCCGATTTCCCGACGATCTCGTGGGCCGTCGCCACCGTGCTCACGCTCGTACCGAGCTGGATGATCGAGCACCGCTACGCCATCGTGCCGCTCGCGCTGTGGCTGCTGCTTCGCCCCGCCGCATCCGCGACCACGGAACGTGCGCAACTCGCGTGGCTCGTGGTGCTCGGTGCCGGATCACTGTGGGTCTCGACGCTCGCGCCGTACGGGCTCTGAGCCTCGAACGCTCGACCCCCGCGGCGCGTGCGAGGACGTCCGATGCGACAGCGGACGCGGTGCCGCAACTCTCCGATTCCTCTCATCAGGAAAGTCCCGAGATATCGACCGAGCAAGTCACAGCGCAAGAGAGCTCCCTGAAATCGACCGATCCGATCTCGTCATGACTTCCGCGTAGCTGATCGCGGCATCCACATCCCGCGCAACCGAACGATGGCTCACACCGTGCGCGAAGAAATTTGATCGAGTCCGCGCCGATCGTCCGCGTCATGTGACTGGAAAGATCGTCGGATGGCCGGGGGGCTTCGACGTGCGTCGCGCCGCTGCATTCGTCCGATCGTCGACACACGATCGCAATCATCGTTCGGGGGCATCATGAAGTCCTTCATCCTGCAGTTCACGCGGGTCACGCTCGTTGCGGTCCTCGCCTGGTCCGGATGGGTCTCGGCAGATGACTCGCTGCTGCCGTCGCAATTCCCCACCGACGCGCCGGTGCACGGCAATCTGTGGACGCAGGCATGCGGCACGCGGGACCTCGTGCCAGGCGCAGAACAGCTCGGCCCCGGCAGGTACTACGATCCGAATCGCAAGGGTCATGGATGGGACTTCTTCTGGTACAAGCCGTTGAATCCGGACGGCACGCAGCAATCCGACGAAAATCAGCGATTGTTGGTCACCTGGTACACGTACCGGCGTGAGGCCGACGGGCAATACCACCCGATCTGGTACGGCGCCGTCGGCGACGTCATCCCGGAGCCTGGCAGCACGACGCGTCGCGCCGGATTCGACGGGGCGCTGTGGGAATTCCGCCACGCCGTGCAGCCCGGGGACCTGTGGGGTAGCGACAGCAACGTGACGTTGCTGAAGAACGTCGGCGCGAAGCATGTCGGCTGGGTGCGCCTCGCCTTCTCGCCGCAACGACCGGATGGATCGAACGACGCTGGCAAGGCGGCGGTCTGGTGGCGTTTCCTGCCCGCCGCAGGACAGATCCGAGCGAATGGCACGAGCATCGCCGACGGTCAGCAGTGCGTGCAGGACTACGGTCGTGACGCCGATACCAATCCGGGCGGTGGCACGGGTCCGATGGACGGCTACAAGGGCGATTTCGTCGCCGACAAATCATCGGGATGGATGGTCGCGGCGTATTTCGCTGGCCAGACCGACTACCAGATGTTCATGTACTTCGAAAATCTTGCGCCTGGCAGTTCGTCCCCGACGGACGAGCTCTCCGTGCCGCGCTGGATCAATGCAACGCGGTTCACGAGCGTCGAGCCGACGCACACTTGCGCGGGCCACGGATACGAGGATTCGAATCCCTATCCGCAAACGCAGTCGACGCGGCTTTGCATGTTCGAGAGCAAGGGATATGGCGCGGACGGAAGCGATCCGCTGCCCGGACCAAGCGGCTGGGACCCAGTGCGCGACCAGATCTGGCGCGGCTCGTTCTTCCGCGAGTTCCCGAGCGAGTCGACCGCCAACTTCCGCATCGTCAGCCCCGAACCCGGGCAATCGGCTCCGCCGTTGATCGTCGTCGATTCGAGCCTCACGTCGGCCGGTGGTGCGGTCGCGCACAAGATCACGAACCTCCACGAGATTCGCGCGGCGCAGGTGAACGCCGCTGGCCAGCTGCAACCGCCGACGAATGCAGCGCAGAGCTGCCCCGTGCAGACGAGCGGCGCCGCGCAGGGTTTCTGCGACCTGCGCCTGCATTGGATCACCAATGGGTTCCCGGTTGCCGCGGTGTATATGAAGAACACCGTGACCGGGGAGCGCGTGCTCGTTCGAGACACGACGCCCATCACGCCGCTCGACGGCTACGCGTATCCGGCGCGCGGGAGTGCGGCCGCAACCCAGATCCCGGGAGGCATCGCAGCGGGAGAGAGCGTCGAGTTCGAGCTGTACAAGGACCTCAACCGCACCGAGTTGCTCGCGAAGAGCGCAAGCGTCACGGGCGTTTCGCAAACCGGCTCGTGCACGCCTGCGCAACCCACTGTTCAGTCGCCGATTGCTGGCGGCGTCGTTTCGCCCTTCCGGCCCACGTTCAGCTTCACGTTGCCCGCAACACCGAGCTCGCGTTACCGGATTCGGTTATACGACGGCAGCACGTTCCTGTCCCAATACGATGCGCCGGCGCCCGGCACTGGAGCGCAAAGCGTCGAGTTGCCTTCGTATGTATCAGCGGTCCTCACCGACCCGACGAAGATCTACACCTGGAAGGTCCAGTCGATCACGCCCTGCGGCATCAGTGCGGCGGTGTCGAACACGTTCCGGATCGACGCTCCGCCGGTCGCCGATGCGGCGCCAGGCCCGACGACGCCGTCGTATTCTTCCGACTCCGCGCCGCTCGTCGGTGAAGTGCCGATCTCGCCCGTCGTGGAGGGCGGTGCGGCAGCGATGTCGATCCCGATCGAAGTAGCGCCCGGCCGCCACGGCATGCAGCCGGCGCTCTCGCTCGACTATTCCAGCCGCGGCGGCAATGGCCTCGCCGGCATGGGCTGGTCGCTGTCCGGTGTTTCGAGCATCCATCGCTGCCCGGCGACGCTCGCACAGGACGGCGCCGCGGTCGGCGTCCGCATGGACGCGACCGACAAGCTGTGCCTCGACGGCCAGCGCCTGATGCGCATGAACACGGTCGGCTACGGACTCGATGGCGCGTGGTATCGCACCGAGATCGACAGCAGCGCACGCATCCGCCAGATCGGGAACCTCGCCGACCTCACCGTTCGATTCGAGGTCGACCTCAAGTCGGGCGAGACACAGTACTTCGGCACCAGCACGCAAAGCCGGAACGTAGTCAGGGTGCCGTCGTCCAGCAATGGCACCTTGGTCGACGCCGTGCTCTCGTGGTCGCTCGAGCGCCGCAAGGACGCCGCCGGCAACACCGTGGATTACACGTACACGACGTACGGCTCCGGTGAGCAGCTGCTCACGCGCGTGAACTACACCGGGCACGTGAAGAACGGCGCGTTCACCGCCGGCGACCGCGAAGTGACGATCAATTACGTCGGTGCAGGCATTCGCCCGACGACCGACGGCAACGACATGTCGTCGACGTACGTCGCCGGTGCGCGCGTGGACCAGACGCGGCGCATCGCCTCGATCGTCACCCGCGCCGGTGCCAGCACGTCGACGCAGGTGCGCAGCTACACCATGAACTACGGTGCGCCCAGCCTGCACACGGGGCGCAGCCTGCTGCATTCGGTCAAGGTTTGCGGCACGACCGACACGCAGTGCCTGCCGCGCGCCGTGTTCGGGTGGCAGGAAGCCGCGCCGCAGTTCCAGTTCAAGCGCGCGCAGGGCATGCCCGCGGCGACGCAGATGCGTTTCGGGCGCACGCCGGACGGCCACCTGCTCACGCCGGAAAGGATCGCGAGCCTCCGCCTCGATCCAATCGACGGAGTGCCGGGCAAGATCGGCAGCCTCAAGCCGCTCGGCGACCTCGATGGCGACGGCGTCGTTGACTACCTCGCGGTCGTGAGCACCATGGCCGGCCCGACGCCGGTCTACGCGTCGTATCTCCTGAAGCTCAAGGCCGATCGAACTGCGGGTCCGTCCTATCAGGTCCCGCCCGACTGGGCGTCCGACTACACGTTGTATGGCGAGGACATCGATCTCAACAACGACGGCCGCAGCGAAATCTGGGGCATGAAGGTCATCCAGTCGGCGGTGAACCAGACAGCAATCGGCATCTACCCGTTCTACTCGAAGCTGCGCGTGCACGGCTGGAAGCCGGGCACGACGAGTGGTTGGGAAGGGGGCAATTTCGAGACGATCGAGCTACCGATCGTCGTCGCGAGCGGGCGCAAGGTGATCCGCGACACGGGCGGGAACATTCTGGGCACGGAGCTGTTCGGAACCGATTTCGTGCGCTTCGCCGACGTCAACGGTGACGCGAAGCCCGACCTCATCATCCAGCGCACGCCCTACGCCGCGAACGATCCGATCAACAGCGACCCGCGCTACGTTTCGTGCGGCAACGACGGCCTCGGCGTGCCCGGCGACCGCCTGGTTGTCTACCTCAATACCAGCGCCGACGCGACGCTCGCCAACCTGCAGTTCGGCGGATCCGCCACGGATCCGGCGCCCGCGTACAGCGAGTGCATCGACTCCGAGCCGACCATGCGTCGCAACAACTACGCGAACGTCAGCGATGTGAAGGACCTGAACGGCGACGGCGTGCCCGACTTCCGCTTCAAGCGCAAGAGCGGCGCGCCCGATGGCAAGATCGAGTTCGGCACGCGCACGGGCGCCACGGCCTCGTGGCCCTCCAGCCTGCGCACCGACACCGATGGTCTGTCGCCGGATTCCCGCAACGGCGAATCGCGCGAGCAGTGGCTCGACGTCAACGGCGATGGGCTGGACGATCTGTATTCGGCCAGCAATTGTTCCAGCACGGGCGGCGTCGTGGAGTTTGTGCGCCTGGCAACGGCGCGCAGTACAGCGTCCATGACGCAAAATTCCGACAAGTCCATCCTCACGAAGCGCATTCGCCTCGACGGCAGTTCAGCGGATCCCGGCACCTGCACCACACCTGTCGAGCCGCCGAGAAACGCATTCGCCGTTGCAGCTGATATCGACAGCGACGGTCGTGCAGAGCTCCTGCGTGCCTACGATTTCGCGTCACGCGTATGCACCTATCTGATGGGGAGGAATCTGGAGGACGAAGACGAGTGGTACTGGTTCTGCCCCGGCCATCCGAGCGGCAATGACGCGCTGCTCCCAGCGGAGCTGAACTCCGAGCCGGTGAAGGACATGTACAACCCGGGACCGTTCGCACGCGATGCGAGCGTCCCGCCGAAGTTCGACGACAGCGTGTACAGGATGGAGTCGTTTCGCTTCGTGTACCTCGGCCCGGACGGCGCCGGCAATCCGTTGTACCGACTCACGCCGGGCGGCGACGCCGGCGTCGTGCTCAACCCCGGCACGAAGAGCCAGACCGCTGATCTGTACGGCGACGGACTGGCGGACAGCTTCGGAAACATCGCCGGCTGTCGCGTCGCTTCGAATTGCCTGCCGTTGAACGAAAGTTCCAAGACCGTGCCGGTTGCGCCGCGGCAGCGCGGCCTCACCTGGGGCCCGAGCACGTGGCCGGACGGATCGAAGATCGACATCGCGGAGTCGTTCTTCTACATCGCCGAGAACCTCGGTGTCGGCAACGACCCGAGCGTCGGCGCACAACCGATGCTGCCCGATCTCGTCAGGAGCGCCGATACGTTGCGCAACGGCGATACCGAAGGCACCTACGCGAACCAGACGATCTGGCGCTACGCACCGCTGAGCAGCGCCGCCGGCCGATCGGCGGGCAATCTGCCGCTCTATTCGATCCCGGCGCGCGCGACCGCCCCGGCGGGCGGTGCGACCGGGTACATCGACGCGGAGCATTTCTACTTCACGTCCTCGATGCCGGTGGTCGCGCTGCTCGAACAGACGACCGCATCGTCGTTGGGACGCCGCTACGTGCAGTACGGCTACCAGGAGGCGATGTACAACAACCGCGGACGCGGCTTCACCGGCTTCCGCAAGATCATCGAGGAAGATCTCACGAGCGGGTTGCGGCAAACCCGGCGCTATTTCCAGAAGTTCCCGCTCGTCAGCCGGCTCGACTGCGAGGCCACGGCGCTCGTCGGCGAGGCCGAGGACTGCCCGATGACGGGGTCGGTGACGCCGATCGTGCGAACCATGAGCACATGGACCCCGGTGGACTGCGGCTCGGGCGGCTGCGTTTCGGATCGGTTCGTCTCCGTCCGGCTCACGCGTTCCGTTACCCAGGATCGCGACCTGGCGCCGCTGCCGCGCATCCTGAAGACGCAAAAGACCACGACCGTCCAGTACGACGACTTCGAGAACGTCACGCTGAAGGACGCGTTGACCATCGACTTCGTCCCATCGGGAGACTCCGCCATCGCGTCGGTGAACCGTGTCCGTGACGAGTCGAATTCGTATGCCGCGCCGTTGATCGATGCGTCCACCTGGTGGGTGGACAAACTGGTCTCCAGCATCCACAGCACCAATTCGCTGTACCAGCCCGGTCACACACCGCGAAGTGGTGCGGCCGCTCCCAACTATTCCACCAACCGCATGGCGGTATACGAATGGGATACCGCAACGCGCCAGGTTCGCTGCACCGCCACGCTGAAGGCGATGCCGTCGACGAACATGCCGACCACGTGCGCCGACGCACAGTCGCGTGCGGAGTGGGAACGCACGGCGACTACGACGTTCGACGCGATCGGCTATGGCAACCCGGCGAGCGTGGTGACCGTCGCGCGTGATCCCGCTGGCACGCTATCGCGCACGGTTTCTACCGACTACGCGAACTCGATGGGCTATTTCCCGAACGTGGTCAGCGCGGCGAATGGCGCGGGGCAGAACCTCACTACGACGAGCGTTTACGACGCGCGCTACGGGTTGGCCACGTCCGTCACGGACCCGAAGGGCCTCGTCACCACGACAGGCTACGACGCACTCGGTCGCGTCAAGGAAGTGATCGCGCCGCAGAGCGGCTCCACGCGACTGGCGCCACCACGCTGGACCGCGCGCCTCTGGTGCGTGAGCTCGAGCCAGTGCAACCCGAACGAGCTGTTCGAGGTCATCGAACAGCAGCCGGGAACCCCGACGGTCTTCACGTTCTTCGACCCGGCGGGCAACGCCGTGCGCGTCGACAAGGAGAGCTTCTCCGGTGCGATTGTCCGCACCACGAAGAACTACAACGACCGCAACCTGCTGGTCGCCGAATCGGCACCTGCGTTCGCGCCGACCTACGGCGCCATCACCTACTACGGTTACGACGCGATCGGCCGCGTGAAGTGGAAGCGGGTGGACGTGAACGATCTATCCACGGGCGTGCCGGTCGCCAACGGCACCAAGCGGCAGACGACGTACACCTACGTCGGCTTCCGCACGGATATCGACGTCTGCCCGCGATACAACTCGATGACGGGCAACTGCGACGCGACGATTCCGCCACGGCTGGCGATGTCGCGCACCGTCGATTCCGACGGAACCATGCTGCGCACGGTGGACGCCCAGGGCAGCTGGACGTCCTATTGGGCCGACGCGGACGGCAACGTGCGCGCCATCGAAGACGCGAAGAACGCCATGACCACGGCGGTATACGACGGCCTGAACCGCAGGACGTCGATGAGCGATCCATCGCGCGGAAGCTGGAGCTTCACGTACAACGGGTTCGACGAGCTACGCACGCAGGTCGACGCGCGCGCACTGACGCTGACGTTCCAATACGACGCGCTGGGGCGCGCCAGCCAGCGATACTGGCGTGAGCCGGACGGCGAGAACATCGCCACCGGTCGCTGCATGATGGACAGCTGGACGTACGACGACGTCCGCGGCGGCTTGCTGACGTCCGAGAAGCGCGAGCGTGTGTCCGCCATCCCCGGCGCGACCGACTGCCCGACACCGTCGCTGGAGCGCTACGAGCGCACTTACGACTACAGCGATCCGCTGAAGCGCGTGGCCGGGAACACGACGTCGATCACGGTCGGTCCCGCCGGCACGCAGGCCAGGGCGTTCACGCGCTACGTCCGTTACGACGGCTACTTCGGTCGCGTGAAGCAGGAGGTCTATCCGGACGGCGTTTCCGTCTACCGCGAGTACAACGATCGCGGCTACGCGTACCGATCAGGCTTCTCCGAGGACTTCTTCGGATACGGCGACTCGCGCAACAAGTGGCTGACGCAGGTCGTTTCGATGACCGAGCTCGACCAGGTGAGTGAGCTGCAGTTCGCCAACAACACGCATCGGCGCCTCACGCGCTACGACGCGTCGCGCGGACTGCCGCTCGAGATCTGCGTACAGGTCGACACCAGCGCGTGCTCGAAGGCGACGGATCCGGTGCAGACCAACTTGAGCGGGAAGACCGTCGACGTTGCCTATCGCTACGACGCGTACGACAACGTGATCCGCCAGACGCAGTACGGCGCGCGCTCGCCGTTTCCGGGCGGCAACAACCCCGGCTCGGTTCCGTTCTACGAGGATTTCCAATACGACAGCCTCATGCGCCTGACCCAGGCACAAGTGAGTTTCCGGATAGACGGCAGCCCCAACGTCCCCGTCAGCTACAGCTACGACGCCATCGGCAACCTGACGACGAAGTCGGACTACTCGGCGTCGAACGGTTACGTCTATGGCACGGCCGCCAAGCCGCACCAGGTCACGCGCGTGAACCTGCGCGGGAGCGGCTTCACCGACTACACGTACGACGGCAACGGCAACCTGTCGCGGCGCACGGCGTACAGCGGCGTGCCCGAGCTGCGCGTCTATTCCGACATCGACAACCTGCCGCTCGCCACGTTCAACGACTCATCAGGGGTCGCGAACGGGCTTCGCTTCCGATACGGGCCCGACCAGCAGCGCTACTACCAGGAACTGAAGACCTCGTTCGTCGGCGGCGAACCCGCCTCCCAGACCTACTACCTCGACAAGAGCTACGAGCTCGAGGACTGGGGCGGCAACGTCGTCGAAAAGCGCTACTACCTGGGCGACGGCATCTTCGTCATCCGCGACAACCGCGCCTCGGGCAGCCGCGCCGGCACGTACTTTTCTCACGGCGATCGGCTGGGTTCGTCCGTGGCGACGACGTTCACCAACGGCGGCCTCGCCGCCTACGCGAACGCCAGTCCATCCACCGAGCTGCGCCAATACGACGCATTCGGAAAAGTTCGCGACGACTGGGGCAACGTGATCGCCGGTGGACTGCGAGACGCGAACCCGCGCGGCTTCACGCAGCACGAGCACATCGACAAGGTCGGCCTCATTCACATGAACGGTCGCGCGTACGATCCGAACCTGGGGCGGTTCCTGGGGACAGATCCGTTCATCCAGTCGCCCACCAACACTCAGTCGCTGAACCCGTACAGCTACATCATGAACAACCCTCTCGCGGGCACGGATCCGAGTGGGTACCTGACAAGCATCTGCGACCATCCCAGTGCCGCGGGAGGAAGTAGCGGCTGCTTCGAGGGCAAGACGTCCACGCAGGTAGAGCGGCAGATCAATGACACGCTGTCCCGCGGCATGCAGAGGTCATTAGCACGTCTCATGGCGCGTCGCGCCAACGGGGCGACTAGCGGCCAAGGCCCGACTGGCAGCGGAAACCGACGCGACCAGCAGGCCTCGGCATCGGAAAAGGGGGCAGGCTACGACTCGTCGACCGCGCTCGAGGACGTTGACACTCGAATGCGAAACGCGGCCGCGTACGATCCCGATACGGCACTAGCATTTAACCCGGAGGCTAGTGATTTCCGGTCGATTCGGACTACCGATCGCTGGGCCCGCGGTGAGATTTCGGACGACGAATACTTCCGAGAAATGTGTCCAGGCTGCGGCGACCCATTCATGGAAAAGGTCGCATTCGTAGGACTCGCCGGAGTCGCAACATTCGGGCTCGCGGTCGAATTCGGGCCTGCATTCGTTGCGGCGAGTGCCGCCGCCTACAAGAAGGCGAAGAACTACGTTGCCATTGACGGGCCAAATGCCGGATTCAGGGGGCACGGAAACGGTCGCATCGTGCAAGTGCGGCTCCGTTCTGGCGCATGGGGCGTAAGACTCGATTTCCACGCGCTGCCGGACACGAACGGTGTGCCTGTCTTGCACATCAATTACGGAGATTTAAGGTCAGGTGAAGAGCCGGCACACATCAAGCTCTGGTCGCCGGATCCGTGGTACAACGGCGACCTTTGGCCTGGACTGCCGGGACTACACTAATGCTGAGCAGGCAGCAGTCGCTCGCGTTGGCGAGCCGACTAAGAACGATGATTGCGAACGCTCCTACGGAGATCGGCCAGCTCATAGCTTGGTACGACTCCGTCGAGGACTTTAGGAAATCGCTTTCCCCTGAAATGAGCAATGCGGTGCCGGAATCGGTTTGGCACTTTCTTGCCGACGTGGACATCGGGCTGAAGGATGCTGAATATTTTGGATGGCGCCGAACAGCCGCGGAGAAGGCAATCAATGGATTGGAATCGCCATCGAAAGAGGCGATGTAAGAAGCATGAACACATCGCATCGATAGCAGGGCAGCCGGGATAGAGTTGCCAGAGCGATTTTTGGACCCGCACCGATCTCGCTGAGACCAAACAATTCTTCAACGGTGTCAGTCAGTTATGCGTAACGGTGTCAGAGTCACCTCCAGAATGTGACTCTGACACTCAGGTTTGCGGCACGCGTTCCAGTTGCGGGCGTCAACCGTGGCTGACCGGATTCGCGGCCGCCGCGCACTTCCGGCATTATCCGCCCGAGCTTTCCGGGGGCACGCACTGATGTTGTGGACGGTCATCGCAGTTGCGGTGCCGGTTGGGGCGTGGCTGCTCATTGCCTTCAACGGCCTGGTCCGCGCGCGCAACCAGGTGCGTTCCGCGTTCGCCGACATCGACGTGCAGCTCACGCGGCGCTACGACCTCGTGCCGCAGCTCGTGGCGGCGGTGAAGGGCTACGCGTCGCACGAAAAGAAGACGCTCGAGGCGGTCGCGTCGTTGCGTTCGCTCGCGATGAGCACGCCCGCGCTCGGCGAGCGGTCGCGCGTGGAGAATGCACTCGGCGACATGGTGACGAAGCTGGTCGCGATGGCGGAAGGCTATCCGGACCTCAAGGCGGCGCAGAACTTCGCGCAGTTGCACACGGCGCTCGTCGACGTGGAGGACCATCTCCAGTACGCGCGGCGCTATTACAACGGCGCGGTGCGGCAGCTCAATGATCGCGTGCAGCGCTTTCCCGATCTCCTGATCGCGGGGCCGCTCGGCTTCAAGGCGGAAGACTTCTACAGCGACGAGCGCGCGGACTTCTTCGCGAAGGCGCCGGTGATCGAGAGCTTCGGCTGATGCGCGTGCTCGTTGCCGTCCTGCTGCTCGCGCTCGCGTCGGTCGCGACTGCGAAGGAGCGCATCGATTCGTTCCACTCGCGGGTCGAGATCCAGGCCGATGCCACGCTGCGCGTCACCGAGACGATCCGCGTGCAGTCGGAAGGCGTGCAGATGAAGCGCGGCATCTTCCGCGACTTCCCGACCGACTATCGCGACAAGCACGGCAACAAGGTGCGCGTGGGCTTCGATGTTTCGGGCGTGCTGCGCGACGGTGCGTCGGAGCCGTGGTTCACCGAGCGGCAGGCGAACGGCGTGCGGCTGTACATCGGCAGCAAGAGCCGCAAGCTTCCGCCCGGCGCCCACGAGTACGTGATCAGCTACCGCACCACGCGCCAGGTCGGGTTCTTTCCCGACCACGACGAGCTGTACTGGAACGTCACGGGCAACGGCTGGGACTTCGCGATCCGCGAGGCGAGCGCCGACGTAACGCTGCCGCGCAGCGTGCCGGCGGCGGACCTGCGCATGGAAGGCTGGACCGGTTACCCGGGTAGCAGGCAGCGCGCGGTCGAGACGGGCGCGACCGACGGCACGGGCAGCATCCGCACGACGCGCGTGCTGTCGAACGAGGAGGGCCTGACGCTCGCGTTCACGTTCCCGAAGGGCATCGTGCCGTCGCCGACGGCGATGCAGCGCGTGCAGTGGTGGGCGGAGGACAACAAGGGCCTCGTGACGATCGCGCTGGGGTTCCTGCTGCTCTGGGCGTACTACTACTGGCGCTGGTGGCTGTACGGTCGCGATCCCGAGCCCGGCGTCGTGATGCCGCAGTACGAAGCTCCGGACGATCTGCCGCCGTCCGTGCTGCGCTACGTGCGCGACATGGATTACGCGTCGCCGACGTTCGTCTCAGACCTCATGCACCTCGCCGAGCGCGGCTTCTTGCGCATCGAGAACAACGCGGGCTTCTCGTTGACGCGGCTGCGCAGCGGCGACGAGGCGGGCACTATCGGTGCGCGCACGATGGCGAAGCTCTTCCACGCCGCGCCGATCTTCGAGTTCGATTCCAGCGCCTGGCGCGTGCTCGGTCCCGCGCGCTCCGACCACAAGAAGCGCGTCGAGGCCACGAACAAGAACGGCCGCTGGTTCCGCACCAACAAGACGACGCACACGGTCGGTATCGCGGCGAGCACGCTGCTGGTGGTCGTCGGCCTCGCGCTGCAGGGCGGGTCGAACGTCGCGATTCCCGGCTGCGTGCTCGCACTCGTGCTCGCGATCGCCGCCGCGGTCGCCGTCGGCCAGGCGTGGAAGGCGCTCCACAGGCACGGTGGCGCGCGCGTCGGCCACGCGCTCGGCGCGCTCATCGCACTCGCTGTTGCGGCTGCCGCAGGCCTCGGTATTGCGGTCATCGCCGGTACGGTGATGTTCGCGCTCGTCGCGGGGCTCGCGCTGATGAATCCCGTGTTCGGCAAGCTGCTGCCCGCGTATTCGCAGGAAGGCCGTCGCCTCGTCGACCGCATCGAGGGTTTCCGCAATTACCTCTCGGTGGCCGAGAAGGACGACCTCGCGCGCCAGAAGGAGCCGCCGCTCACGGGCGAGCGCTTCGCGCAGTTCCTGCCGTACGCGCACGCGCTCGACGTGGAGAAGGCGTGGGCCGACAAGCTGGTCGCCGCGGTCGGCGCGACGGCCGCGGAAATGGTGACGCAGCAATCGGTCGGCACCTGGTACGCCACCGGCAGCAACCGCGACTACACGCCGTCGCGCCTCGCCGATTCGTTCAACAGCTCATTCGCCAGCGCGATCTCGTCGTCGTCGACGCCGCCGGGATCTTCGTCCGGCGGCGGCTACAGCGGCGGCAGCAGCGGCGGTGGCGGAGGCGGTGGTTCTTCCGGCGGCGGTGGTGGCGGCGGCGGTGGTGGCGGATGGTGAGCCGCGTGGCGCGGCGCGCCCACGCCCGGTTCGGGCATGATCGGGCGATGGAGACCCGCATGTGTTGCGTCGCGATCGCCCTGTTCTCCCTCGTCCTCGCCGCGTGCTCGGGTGTCCGGGACGAGACCCCACCGCCCGTCGCCACGCGCGACGTGCCGGTCGCGAACGGCACGATCCACGTCGAGGTGGCAGGTGGCGACGGTGATGCCGTGCTGCTCATCCACGGCGGCTTCGGCGACCGGCGCATGTGGGACGCGCAGTTCCCGGGCCTCGTGCCCGGCGCGCGGATGGTGCGGATGGACCTGCGCGGCTTCGGAGCGTCGCCGTTGCCGACCGCTGCCTACTCCGCGAGCGACGACGTGCTCGCCGTGATGGACGCGCTCGGCATCGCGAAGGCGCACGTGGTCGGCAACTCGATGGGCGGCGCGCTCGCGATCGACTTCGCGCTCGCGCATCCGGAGCGCGTCGCGAGCATCGTCGTGGAGGCGAGCGGACCGAACGGGTTTCCGGTCGCCGACGACCGTGCGAAGTACCAGTCCGACCTGGCAGCGATCACGTCGGCATTCCAGGGCGGCGCAGCGACTTGGAAGCAGCAGCCGATGGTCGTGGTCGCGCACGCCGATCCGCGCGTTGCGCCGCTGCTGCACCGGATGATCGACGACAACGCGCGCATCTTCGCGATGCAGTACTGGCCCGACGACGACAAGTCAGCCGTCGGCAGGCTGGGCGAGCTGCGCGTGCCCGCGCTGTTCGTGGTCGGTGACCGCGACATCGCGCTCGTGCGCGACGCGGCCGCGTTCGCGGCGGCGCACATCGCGGGTGCGCGCATCGAGACGATCCGCGGCACCGACCATCTGGCGCACATGGAGGAACCGGCGGCGTTCGCCGCGCTCGTGCGGCCGTTCATCGCGGCGCACGCAACGGCGAAGCACTGAAACGATGGCGACGCAATCGGACGTCCGGAAAATCGCGCTGGCGTTGCCCGGCACGCGCGAGGAGGAAGGCCGCTTCGCGTTCTCGGCGCAGCGCGGCGACGCGTGGCGACCGTATTGCTGGGTGTGGCTCGAGCGCATCCACCCGAAGAAGGCGCGGGTGCCCTGTGCCGAGGTGCTCGCCGTGCGTACCGCGAATCTCGACGAGAAGGAAGCGATGCTGCTCGCCGAGCCGGAGCGCTTCTTCACCGAGAAGCACTACGACGGCTATCCCGCGGTGATGGTGCGGCTGCCGCTCATGCGCGTGCCTGAGCTGCGCGCGCTGCTGCAGGCCGCGCACGCCGCGGGAGCCGCGAAGCCGTCGAGGAAGAAGGCGACGCGCCGCAGCCCGCGATGAAGCGCGCCGGTGGCCGCGCCGCCTGGTGAGCGGGCTCGCTCAGGACCGGCGCTCGCGCCACCAGGCGAGCGCGAGCAGTGCCAGAAAAGCCCACGTCGCCGGTACGCGCCAGTCGCGCGTCGCGGGGGATGCGATGCGCGTCGGCGCCACGGCGGCGAGGGCGCGGGTTGCCGCGCTGCGCTCGCGCGCCCGCATGGCGGGCGCGACGTCGCTCGCGAGCACCGCGAACGGCGTGTGCTTCTCGCCGTCGACCACGTCGTGCCATCCCGCGACGACCGGCCAGTACGCGCCGCAACGCTGGTCGCCCGTTGCGAGCAGGGCGTGCGTCGTGCCATCGGGCGACGCGACGCGTACGTCTTCGCCGATGCCGCAGATCGTGATGCGCTCGCCAACGCGCGCGGTGCGCGCGATGCGCACGGGCGCAGTGCCGCGCGGTCGCGCGAGCGTTTCCGCGACGCTCGCCATGAGCTCGCCGTGGCGCGCGCCGTCCTCGCCGAGCGCGAGCTTCCACGCGTCGAGCAGCGTCCACGTGCCGACGCGACCGCGGCCGTGCGCTCGCCAGCGCGCGAGTGCGACGTGCGCGTCGCTCGCGAGCAGCGTCGCCGCATCGTCGGCCGCGAACACGATGTCGGCGCGCTCGAAACGGCGCGGCCCCGTCGTCGTCGTCGGCACGCCGGGCAGCTGTGCGGGAAGGGCGTTGCCGCTGCCCGAAACCTTCCAGCCGTAACCCGCCCACGCTTCCGCGACCGGCGGCGGCACCGGGCCGGTCGCGCGCAGCAGCAGGCCGAGACCGTTGCGCACGGCTTCGTCGAGCGCAACGCGCTCGGCCGGCGCGAGCGCCGCGAAGCCGCGCTCGTCGATCATCACGAGGTCGAGCTCGGCCAAACTTGCTGCGTCGAGCGCGAACGGCGCGTCGCGTAGCGCAATGCCGGGACTCAGCGCGACGCGCGTGCGCAGCGCGTGGCCGGCATCGCTCGCCCAGCGGCGCAGGTACTTGAGCTCAGGCGTCGGCGCGCCCGCGACGAACGCGATGCGCAACGGATCGCCGGCCGCCACGACGAGGGGCACGGGAACGCGCTCGCGCTCGGCGCCGTCGCGGTCGAGCAGTCGCACGCCGGCATCGAGCGTGCCGGCGATCTTCGGGTACGCGACGAGCGAGAAGCCACCCGTCGTCGGCGCCGACTTCGCGAGCACCACGTCGCCCGGCCCGAGCAGCTCGACGCTGCCGCCTTCCGCGCCGCGCACGCGACCGCGCACGCGCCATTCGCGGCCGAGCGCGATGCGCGAGGGAGCGGAGACGGAAACGATTCCCTCGCGCGGCGGGGCCGCGTCGAAGCGCAGCGGGAAGCCGCGCACCGCGTCGCGATCGCGCGCGGCCAGGCCCTCGCCGACGACCACGATGTCGCGCGTGCCGCGATGGCGGCGGATCGCCGTCGCGAGGTCCGGCACGCGCTCGGCGCCGGCCGGCGCATCGGCGCCATACAACGCGACGACGGTGTCGCCGCGCGGCGGCACGGCGCCCTTCGCACCATCGGTGAACACGACGAGCGTTTCGCCGTGCTCGCCGTGCGGCATGGCGAGCAGGTAGCCGGCCGCGGCGACCAGCACGACCTGCACCGCAATCCACCAGGCGAGGCGACGCGGCGCGTGGCGCACCACGCCGATCACCGCCGCGACGAGCGCGACCGCGAGGATCGCATGGAGCGTCGTGCTCATCGCGCCGGCTCCGCGAGCGCGTCGAGGTAGGCGCGGCCCGCTTCGTCCGGCATGGTGCGCGCCGACGTGCGCGGCACGGCGTGACGCAGGAGCGGCCAGAGTTGTGCGCGCAGGGCCGCGCGGCACGGGGCGCAGTCGGGCTTGCGCTGCACGCCGTCGAGCGCGGCCTGCAGCTCGAGCGCATTCGGGATGCTCGACTGGTGCGCCGGGATCCACGCCGCGAGCGCGGCCGTGTCGCCGCCATTCCACGCGTCGCGCAGCACGGCGTCGTCGTCGCGCTCGCTCGCGACGAGCGGGTCGCGTGTCGACGCGGCGTTGCCGCGATCGCCGGTGAGGCGGCGCGCGGGATCGATCGCCGGCAGCTCCACGCCGACGCGCGCGAGGTAGATGCGGCTCGCCTGCTGCACCTGCTTGATGCGTTCGAGCGCGTGGTACTCGTGCGGCAGCGCCGCCTTCGGGTTGCCGAGGCGCAGCTCGCCTTCGGCCTGCCACATGGCGTCGATCGCGTCCTTCAGCAGCGCGCGCGTTTCGGGATCGAACAGCGTGGCGGCGCCCGCGATGTCGTGCGTGTGGCCGAATGCCTCGAGCACGGCCTGCGACTCCGCCGGCTGCTCGCTTTCCGCCATCGAGGTCTCGTCGCCGTCGTCGTGCCCGGCACCGAGCGCGCCGGGCGCATGCGGCGCGCCGTGTCCCTGCTCCTCGCCGAGGAACTGCCCGTAGCGCAGGCGCAGCAGGCGCTGGTCGTTGCCGATCTGGTCGGACTTGTCGACGAACGCATCGTGCGCGAGCGACGGCTGCTGCGCGACGAGCGCCTCGGTGTCGATGATGATCTGGCGCTGGCTGCGGAAATACGCGGGCAGGTTCTTGCGCACGAGGCCTTCGACGCCGCTGCCTTCGTCGGCCGACTCCTTCGTCCAGCGCAGGATGAAGCTCGCGCTGCGCGACTCGTTCGGTTTCGGCATGCGGTTGTCGGCGACGCGCACGCGCACGATCAGGTCGTCGCCAGCGGCGAGGCCGAGCGCGGCGAGGTCGAACACCTGGGTGTAGCGCCGGCGCTTCGCGTCGCCCGCGCCGCGCAGCGGCATCGAGCGCTCGCTCACCGTCACGTTCTCGCCGTCGCCCTGCGCGAGCGTGACGTCGGCACGCGCGTCGCCGAGGCCGTAGTCGTCCTCGGCCTCGAACGCGAGCGTCCATTGTTTCTGGCCCGGCGCGAGCAACGTGAGCGTGCGTTCCGGCTCGGTCACGCGGATCGCGGGCGGGCGATCGGCGATCACGTCGATGCGGTGCAGCGCGTCCTCGGTCGCGAGCGCCGGCTCGGTGACGACGCGGTAGAGCATCGGTTCCGCCATTTCGCGGCTCGCGGTCCAGCGGCCATCGACGAGCGAAAGCGCGAGCGGCGCGCCCGCGAGCGGCTGCAGCATGGCGCTGCGCGGCGCGCCGGCGATCACGAGCGACCACGTCGCGCGCGCGTTCGCCTCGACGCGTGCGTCGAGCGCATCGACGGAGCGCCGGGCAACGCCCGTGTAGGCCGGCGGCTCGATCGCGAGGCGCGCGGACTCGATGCGAACGGCGATCGGCGCAGTTGCAGCGGGTTCCGCGCCCGGCTTCGTTGCGACGACGGTGGTGAATTGCGGCACGAACGCCAGCGCACTGAGCAGCACGGCGGCGATGGCGGACACGACGAGCGCACGACGCGGCCACGGATCGCGCAGCTCGGGCCGCGTCGCCTCGAGCAGGCGCTGCTCGAGGCGGCGCCGTTGCAGCGACTCCAGCGGGTTCAGCGTGTCGAGCTTGCGCAGCAGCAGTGCACTGGAATCCTCGAAGCGCGGTGCAGTCGCATCGAGCCGGCGCAACAGCGCGACCGCGTCGAGCGAGGTCCAGCGTTGCGCGGCGATCGCCGTCAGCGCGCCGACCGCCGCGGCGTATGCAGCGACGAGCCACGCCGGCGATTGGCGCCAGACCACGAACAGGATCGCGGCCAGCGGGAGTCCGGCGAGCACGAGCGCGATCGCGACGCGCCGTCGTCGCGCAGCCGACAGCCAGCGCGCGAGCACGCTCATCGCGGCACGCCCAGGCGCGGGCCGTTCGCGAGCGTGCGCTCGAGCGCGAACAGCGCGGCGATCGCGAGCGCGAGCCACGGCGCGAGCGGCAGCGCGGGCGACGTAGACGCGCTCGCGCCGGTGGTCGGCGCGATCGCTTCGGCGCGCGCGCGCGCGGGCGCCGCGGGTGCGCCCGCGAGCCAGCGGCGCAACCGATTGGGGAACGCGGGATCGAGCAATGCGGCATTGCCGGCACGCAGCGGCACGTTCGGCAGCACGAGCGTGCCCGCGCCGATCGCGCGGCGACGCACGCGCAGCGGCGCGTCGCTTGCCGGTGCTGCGGCAGCGACGCGCGGATCGGCATCGAGCAGCGCCGTGCCGCCGCGCTCGAGCCACTGCACGATCGCGGCGTCCGGCTTGCCGTCGAGGCCGACCAGCCACGTCGTTGCCGGCGGCAGCGGGGCGCCCCAGGGCTGCGCGTCGATCGCGTCGCCCTGCCACGTGGATGCGGCGGCGCGCAGGTACTTCACGGTCGCTTCGGCCGCGGGCCCGTAGCGCACGGCGAGCAGCACCGGCGCCTGCGCCGACGGCTTCGCGGGCGCGGGTCCGGCACGCACGATCTTCCAGTCGACCGCATGCACGAGGCGGATGCGCTCGTCGTCGAGGCCGTCGACGACGTCGGTCGCGAGCACGGTGAGCGTGGCGTCGGACGCGAGGTCGGCGTCGAACTCGCGCAGCAGGCTGGACGTCGCCGCTTCGAACGCCGGCGGCTTGCCGTCGAAGCGCGGAAACCCGGGCGAGAGCCAGTGCGCCTCCGCGCCGGCCGGGATCGCATCGAGCGCCGCGGCGTAGTCGACGCCCGGCGTCACGACGACCTGCGCGCCGCGGAACGCCGGCGCGCCGCGCCACACCGGTTGCGCGAGCCACAGCGCGAGCAGCGCAATCAGGAGCAGGCGCAGCGCGAGCAGCAGCAGCTCCTCGAGCTGCACGCGACTGCGCGGCGGCGCGCCGGGCGCGAGCCAGCGCATCGCGGCGAACGGCGTGACGG
>CALKUS010000064.1 GCA_937996755.1 uncultured Pseudomonadota bacterium
CGGTCGCCGGCAGGCGAAACTGTCCAGAGCGACAGCTCGCAATCGCAAGAAACCCAGCATCGCGCCCAACTCGGCAGGCGAAACTGTCCGGAGCGGCAGCAGAAAGTGGCGCCAAGCGCGCAAGAGCGCCCCACCCTCGGCAGGCGAACCCGTCCGGAGCGAAAGCAGAAAGTGGCGCCAGGCGCGCAGGAGCGAGGTTCAGCGCCGCAGCGCCTCGAGCACGCTTTCCCTCGGCAACTTCCCCACTTCATTCCGCGGCAGCGCATCGACGAGCCTCAGGGGCCGCGGCAGGAACGCGGGATCGACGACGTCGCGCAGCACCGCGAGGATGGCGGCGGCGTCGCGGCCGGGTGCCACGGCGAGCGCCGCGATGCGCCGTACGCCGCCCGCTTCGGAATCGAGCTGCACGACG
Organism: uncultured Pseudomonadota bacterium; assembly: GCA_937996755.1. Taxonomy (GTDB): domain Bacteria; phylum Pseudomonadota; class Gammaproteobacteria; order Xanthomonadales; family Ahniellaceae; genus CALKUS01. The sequence continues at coordinate 413 of CALKUS010000064.1, forward strand.
ATCGCGTCACGCACGCCGTCGACCGCGAGCAGCCGGCGCGTCAGCTCCTGCAGCGACGCGCGCTTGCCGGCGATCTCCACCATGTCCACGTTGCGGCCACGCAGCGCGAAGCGGTCGTCGCCGCGCAGCTCCACGACGTCCTGCAGGAGGTTGGGTTGCGCGAACCACGGCGCGTCGACGCGCGTGCCGTCGGGTAGTGGCGCGAGCGCCACGCCCGCATAGGCGTGCCAGTCGTCCTCGCGCGCGGTCTGGCGCGTGGCGATGACGCAGGTTTCGGTGGAACCGAATACTTCCAGCAGCGTGCAGCCGAGCGCGGCCTCGACGCGCGCGGCCAGCTCGCGGTCGAGCGGCGCGGTCGCGCTCACGACGGCCGCGACGGCGGGCAGCGCCTGGCCGGAATCGACGAGCGCGCGCAGGTGCACGGGCGTCGAGACGAGCACGCGCGGCGCCGACACTTCCGCGAGCGCGCGTGCGATGTCGGCCGGGAACAGCGGCTTGCCGCCGTGCACGGAAAAGCCGCCGAGCAACGGCAGCAGCACGGTCGTTTCCATGCCGTACATGTGCTGCGGCGGCACCGTCGCGACGATCGCGCCTTCCTGCGCTTCGCCGCGCGCGGCCAGCACCGCGCGGATGCGCGCGGCGTTGTGCGACGTGCTCGCGGCGAAGCCGGCCCACGATTTCGAATGCGGCTTCGGTGCGCCGGTGCTGCCGGAGGTGAAGCCGATCGCCGCCGTATGCGACCCGGGAACGCGTGGAACCGCGATGGAACTCGACGCAGGGCTACCACCTGCCCTGCAACTCGCGAGATCGAAGCCGTCGTGCAGGCAGTGCGACGACGGATGCGCGGCCTGCACCTCGGCCACCACCCGGGTCGCGCGCGACGGCGGCAGCAGCACGGTCTGCCCGCGCGCCAGCGCGGCGGCGTACGCGACGAGGAAGCGGTAGCGGTCCTCGCAGAGGTTCACCGCGTGCGTGCGCGCCGGCAACGTGGCGGCGAGCGCCGCGACGTCGGCCAGGAATTCCGAGGCGGCGACGCGGCGACCTTCCACCCAGGCGACCGCGCGCCGACCGTCACCGGCCACGACCAGCGGCAGCGCATCGTCGCTGCCGGGCGACACAGGCGTCGAAACGAATGCGTTCATGCGTGCGCGCGAACCCCCGCCCGCGCCGAAGCTCCCCTCGGCATAGCGTGGCGGAACCCGGCCGCGCGCTCAACCGGCGCGGCGCCGCGTTCGCCGGAATTCACCGATCAGCCTGTGGCGGGCGTCGCGGCCTTCTTCGCGGGCGCCTTCTTTGCCGGCGCCTTCTTCGCGGCGGCCTTCTTCGCCGGCGCCTTCTTCACGGCCTTCTTCGCCGCTTTCTTCGCAGGCGCCTTCTTCGCCGGTGCGGATGCACCGTTGGCGCCATCGGCCTTCACCGCGCGCTTCGCGGACTTCGCCGCACCCTTCGCGGCACCCTTCGCCGCGCCGCGGCCGAAGCGGCCGCGCTGCGGGCGCACCGGTGCCGCTTCCAGCAGCGCCGCGCACTCGTCGCGCGTCAACGATTTCGGCTCGCGGTCCTTCGGGATGCGCGCGTTCTTCGTGCCGTCGGTGATGTACGGGCCGTAGCGGCCGTTCAGCACCTCGATCGCACCGTCGTCGAAGCTCGAGATGATGCGGTTGGCGGCGAGCTCCGCCTTCTCGCGGAAGAGCTCGAGCGCGCGCGGCAGCTCGATCGTGTACGGGTCGTCCTCCGCCTTCAGGGACGCGTAGACCTTGCCGTGCTTCACGAACGGCCCGAAGCGGCCGATCGCGGCCGTGATCTTCTCGCCGTCCGGCGCGACGCCGAGCTCGCGCGGCAGCTTGAACAGCTCGACCGCTTCCGCGAGCTTGATCGTGTGCAGGCTCTGGCCGGGACGCAACGACGCGAACTTCAGCGGCTCGCCGTCCTCCTTCGTGCCGATCTGCGCGAACGGCCCGTAACGGCCGAGGCGCACGGAGATCGGGCGGCCAGACGCAGGATCGTTGCCGAGCACGCGGTTCGCCTTCGCCTCGTCCAGGCTCACCGTCTCCATCTTCTCGGCGACGAGCGACTTGAACGGCGACCAGAACTTCTCCATCAGCGGCACCCACTCCTCCTCGCCGCGCGACACGGCGTCGAGCTCGTCCTCGAGCTTCGCCGTGAAGTCGTAATCGACGTAGCGGGTGAAGTGGTTGGTCAGGAACTTCGCCACCACGCGGCCGACGTCGGTCGGCTTGAAGCGGCGGCTGTCGAGGAACACGTACTCGCGCGAGAGGAGCGTCTGGATGATGCTCGCGTAGGTCGACGGGCGGCCGATGCCGAATTCCTCGAGCGCCTTCACGAGGCTCGCTTCGGAGTAGCGCGGCGGCGGCTCGGTGAAGTGCTGGTCGGCGTCGACGGCCGCGAGCGGCACGCGGTCGCCCTTCGCCATCGGCGGCAGGCGGCGGCCTTCCTCGTCGTCCTCCTCGGTGCGCGCGTCCTTGCCTTCCTCGTACACGGCGAGGAAGCCGGGGTCGACGACCGTGGTGCCGGTCGCGCGGAACGCGTGCGCCGGGCCGGCGGCGAGCTCGACGCTCACGGTGTTCAGCACCGCCGGGACCATCTGGCACGCGATCGTGCGCTTCCAGATCAGCTCGTAGAGCTTCGCCTGGTCGGGGTTGAGGTACGGCGCCATCGCTTCCGGCGTGTGCAGCGCGGACGTGGGGCGGATCGCCTCGTGCGCTTCCTGCGCATTCTTCGACTTCGACTTGTAGACGTTCGCCTGCTCGGGCAGTGCCTGCTTGCCGTAGCGCTGCGCGATCACCTGGCGGATCTCGGCGACGGCGTCCTGCGCGAGGTGCGTGGCGTCGGTACGCATGTACGTGATGAGGCCGACCGTGCCTTCGGCACCGATCGCGACGCCTTCGTACAGGCCCTGCGCGAGACGCATCGTGCGGCTGGTCGAGAAGCCGAGCTTGCGCGCGGCCTCCTGCTGCAGCGTGGAGGTGATGAACGGCGGGGCCGGGCGGCGCTGGCGCTGCTTGCTCGTGACATCGTCGACGACGAGCGCGCCGTTCGCGGCGGCCAGCAGCGCGTCGCGCGCGGCATGCGCGGCGGCGCCCGACGTGAACGTGAACTGCTCGACCTTCTGGTTCGCGAAGCGCACGAGGCGCGCGGCGAACGGCTGCACCGCGTGCGTGCACTGCGCGCCGATCGTCCAGTACTCGCGCGGGACGAATCGCTCGATCTCCTCTTCGCGCTCCACGATCATGCGCAGCGCCGGCGACTGCACGCGGCCCGCGGACAGGCCGGTCTGCACCTTGCGCCACAGCACGGGCGAGAGGTTGAAGCCGACGAGGTAGTCGAGCGCACGGCGCGCCTGCTGCGCGTTCACGAGGTCGCCGGAGATGCGGCGCGGGTTCGCGACCGCCTCGCCGATCGCGCGCGGCGTGATTTCCGAGAACGCCACGCGGTAGAGCTTCTTGCCTTCGAGCAGGCCGCGCTCCTTCAGGATCTCCGAGATGTGCCAGGAGATCGCCTCGCCTTCGCGATCCAGGTCGGTCGCGAGGTAGAGGGCGTCGGCGCCGCGCGCCGCGCGTGCGATCGCGTCGACGTGGCGCTCGTTCTTGTCGATCACTTCGTAGCGCATCTGGAAGCCGCGCTCGGGATCGACGGCGCCCTCGCGCGGCACGAGGTCGCGCACGTGGCCATACGAGGCGAGGACGGTGAAGTCCTTCCCCAGGTACTTGTTGATCGTTTTCGCCTTGGCAGGCGATTCGACGATGAGCAGGTTCTTGGCCATGGTCCGTAGCGGAAAAAGGGCGGTCCTCGCGCGCGTACGCGTACGCGCGCGCGCTACTTCAGTCAAATCACGCGGCGGGTAGGGGTGTCAAACCACCCGTTCGGGCCGGGCGCCGCGGGGGTGAGAGTACGCGTCGACGAAGACGGTTCCCGTGCTCCCGTAGAGCAAAACGGAGTCCCGCCCGCGCGGGACTGACGAGTGTTGCGCCTGGCTATCCTGGCACCGCTCACTGCCCCCTGAGTCAGGGGGCCGCCAGACGGCGCGCAGCGCTGGCTGGCGGGGGGTGTGGATGCAATACCCCGTCACCCGAAGCCGATGCCTGTGCCCTGTACCCAGGCCCCCTAATGGACCGACTCGCCCTCGCCCGCGAGCAGCCGGCTTTCCATCCATGCACAGGCCGCTTCCTGGCCCGGCTGGCGGCTCAGGACCATGAGCACGATCCATTTCGCGTCGTCGACGTCGAGCGACTCGTGGCCCAGCGCGAGCACGCGGTCGAGCACGAGCTCGCGGCGTGGCGCATCGAGCACGCCGGCCTGCTCCAGCTCGAGCAGGAACCCGCGCGCCTCGACGTCGAGGCAGGCCTGCTCGCGTTCGGCGAACACGCGTATCGGCGTACCGGGTCGCGCCGGCGTGCCGGTCGCGGGCTGGCGATCGAGCCCGTCGAGCCAGTCGAATGCCTTGCCGATCTCGCCGTCGTCGAAGCCGGCTTCGCTCAAACCCGCCTGCATCGCCGCGCGGTCGCCGGCGGAATCGTCGTCGACGTAGAGGAAATTCTCGAACAGGTAAACGAGCGCATCGAGCACGTTTTCCGTCATTGCGGCGGGGAATCCTCGCAACGCGGCCGGTGGGCCGCTGGCGTGGTCGGGCGTCGTCCGCGCGGACGACGTGGCATCGCGGCGTGGCGCAGTGGCGCGGACGCGGCGACCTGTGCCGGGCTCTCGGGGGCGCGGCGCGCAGCGTGGCGGTGGCGTTCATGGTGCCAGCCGCACGTAGCGCGAGCCGGGCTGCGCGGCGACGACGCCCTCGAGCTCGAGCACGGTCAGCATGCTGGAGACTGCCGCCGCGGTCAATCCGCTGCGCTCGACGAGCTCGTCGACGCTCATCGGGTCGTGGCCGAGCGCGTGCAACAGCAGCCGCGCGGACGAATCGTCCGGCACGTCGTCGCCGCGCGTGGCGCGGGGTCGTGCGCGCGGCGCGGGTGCGTCGTCGGCGAGCCGCTGCTCGATTCGCGCGCCGAGCTCGCGCGCGAGCGGCCCGAGCTCGTCGAGCACGTCGCCCGCGCACTCGACCAGCTTCGCGCCCTGGCGCAGCAGGCGATGGCAGCCGCGTGCGGTCGGGCAGTGGATCGAGCCGGGGATCGCGAACACCTCGCGACCCTGCTCCGCCGCGAGCCGCGCCGTGATCAGCGAGCCCGATTCGAGGCCGGCCTCGACCACCAGCGTGCCGAGCGCGAGCGCCGAGATGATGCGGTTGCGCCGCGGGAAATGGTCGCGGCACGGCGGTGTGCCGAGCGGCAGCTCCGAGACGAGCGCGCCGCCGGCGACGATGCGCGCGGCGAGCGCCTCGTGCTGCGCCGGATAGGTGCGGTCGAGGCCGGTGCCGCAGACCGCGATCGTCGTGCCGCCCGCGTCCAGCGCCGCGAGATGCGCCGCGGCGTCGATCCCGCGCGCGAGCCCGCTGGTGACCGCGAGGCCGCTGGCCGCGAACGCCGCCGCGAACGCGCGCGCGTTCGCGAGCCCGCCCGCGCTCGCGTGGCGGCTGCCCACGATCGCGACCTGCGGCGACCACAGGCACGCCGGGTCGCCGCGCACGAACAGCAGCGCCGGTGCGTCGCCGATGCGCGCGAGCAGCGGCGGATAGTCCGGCGACGTGAACGCGAGCACGTGGTGCGCCGGATGCTCGAGCCAGCGAAGATCGGACTCGACGCGCGCATCCACGCGCGCGCGGGCGGCCGCGCGCGCCGCCTCGACACCGCCGTGCAGCGCGACGAGCTCGCGCAAGCGACCACTGCCGGTGTCCGGCAGGCGCGAGAGCGCCAGCCACGCGGAGAGCTCCTGGATTGGCAGCGAATGCGGCACGTCCACATCGTGCGCGCGCCAGCGCGCGCACGATGTACGAATTCACCGCTCACCCACGTAGGAAACCGCTGTGCAATGCGCGCTCGGCAGGGCCTCAAAACGACAACGCCCGGTCAGAGTCGCGTCTCTGACCGGGCGAGCGAGGACTGCTGGTGATCTACCCGGACGGATTTCGCGCAGCGAAATCCGGACGAATCAGCGCACCGGTTCGTGCAGCACGTCGCCGAGACGCGTCGGCTTGATGCTCTCCATCACGAGTCCGTAGCTGATCCGGTCGAAGGTGCGGAACACGAGCACGTGGCCGACGAACTCCTCGGGCAGCTGCACGTCGGCCTTGCCCGGCTTGAACAGCGTGCGCACGTCGTCCTCGGCGAACGCGACTTCGTCGCGCACCACTTCGCCGGGACGGAAGATCGAGTAGACCTGGCCGTTCTCGACGCCGTCGGCGGCGCCGCGCGAAAGCGCCACCACCATGTGCGGGCCGGCGAACTCCATGCCCTGCGCCATCGCGACGACGCGCATGTTCGGCGGCACCGGGTTCGCGGCGCGCGGCACGAAACGCAGGTCGTACGCCAGCGCGCCGCCCGCGACGACGAGGTCGCCCTTCTTGATCTCCTGGTCGCCGTACTGCACGAGCACGGTCGCCGGGTCGCCGCCGCGCATGACTTCTCCCTGCGCGATTTCCATCACCTCGTGGCCGAGGTACGCGCTGCGATGGCCCTTCATGCGCGTGATGTTCGTCGTCGTCCAGAAGCCGGTGTCGGGCGCACGTTCGTGCTCCCAGTCGGCCGCCTCGACGTGCGTCGATTCGTCCTGGCCCCAGTCGAAGGGATAATCGTCGGGCACGTCGTAGTAGATGCGCGTCGGGCGCAGCAGCGTGACGCGCTCGCCGGTCTCGACGTTCATGCCGCGCACGTAGACGAGCTGGCCTTCGGTCGCGCGCAGGCGGTTTTCCTCGACGGCGACCACGTACGGCAGCGTTTCCGCCTCGCCTTCGCGCAGCATGCGCATGCGCTTGAGGAACGGCTCGACTTCCGACAGCGGGATGGTGTCGATCGCTTCGGTGCTTTCGCGCCGGATGCGCGGGCCGAAGCCGCCGTCCTGCATCGAGACGATCGGGCGACCGTCCATGTAGACGAGGCTGAGCACGTCCCCGGGATAGATCAGGTGCGGATTCTGCACCTGCGGATTGGCCTGCCAGATTTCCGGCCACAGCCACGGGTGGTTGAGGAACCGCCCGGCGATATCCCAGAGCGTGTCGCCTTTCTGGACGACGTAGGTGTCCGGATGGTCGTCCCTGAGCTCGGCATCGGCGGCAAAAACCGCGACGCTCAAGGCCGCTCCCGCGACAACTGCAAGAATTGGTTTAAGCATGGTGGCCAAATTCCTGATTCCCCGGGCCTTATGGAGTGTAGCTAAAATCCACGTTCACGCAAATCTGCCGACTTTCCAACGGCCGAGGCGCTAGGATGGCGCGCTTTTTCCGGGCGGCGCAGGCCCCGCCGGACCCCTCCGCCTTGAATCCGCGCGGTCGCCACCGCATTGTTGCCCCCATGCCGAAGCTCACTATCCTCGAATTTCCCGACCCCAGACTGCGAACCAGGGCGCAGCCGGTCCAAGACGTGCCCGCGCTGGCGGGCCTGATCGACGACATGTTCGAGACCATGTACGCCGCCCCGGGCATCGGCCTGGCCGCCACCCAGGTCAACGTGCACCAGCGGTTCATGGTGATCGACGTGTCCGAGGGGAAGGACACGCCGCTGGTCTTCATCAACCCGGAGATCGTGTCCCGCGAGGGCGCGCAGGTCTACCAGGAGGGCTGCCTCTCGGTGCCGGGCATCTATGCCGACGTCGAGCGCGCCGACCGCATCCGCGTGCGCGCGCTGGACCGCGCCGGCAAGGCGTTCGAGATCGACGCGGACGGCCTGCTGGCGGTCTGCATCCAGCACGAGATGGACCACCTCGACGGCAAGGTGTTCATCGACTACCTCTCGCCGTTCAAGCGCGAGCAGGTGCGCAGGAAGCTCGAGAAGCAGCGCCGCAACCACGAGCCGGCGCGCGGCGAAACGGCCGAGCACGTCCTCTAGCGATCACCCGCGGGCGCGATCGCGCCCGCCCACGACCGAGCGACACCCGATGAGCCGACCGCTGCGCCTGGTGTTCGCCGGTACGCCGCATTTCGCGTTGCCCGCGCTCGAAGCGGTGCTCGCGAGCGGCAACGAGCTGCGCGCCGTCTACACGCAACCCGACCGACCCGCGGGTCGCGGCCGCCAGCTCGCGGCGAGCCCGGTGAAGCAGCGCGCGATCGCGGCGGGCATACCCGTGCGGCAACCGGAATCGCTGCGCTTCCGGCCCGAGCTCGACGCGCTCGCGGAGCTCGAGCCCGACCTGATGATCGTGATCGCGTACGGCATGATCCTGTCGAAGAAGGCACTCGCGATCCCGAAGCACGGCTGCTGGAACCTGCATGCGTCGCTGCTGCCGCGCTGGCGCGGCGCCGCGCCGATCGCGCGCGCGCTGATGGCCGGCGACAGCGAGACCGGCGTCTGCCTGATGCAGATGGAAGCCGGTCTCGACACCGGCCCCGTGCTGCTCTCGCAACGCACGCCGATCGCGCCCGACGACGACGCAGCCACGCTGCACGATCGCCTCGCGGCGCTGTCCGCGCAGCTGACGAAGGACGGCCTCGCGCTGTTGCGCGCGGGGCTCAAGCCCGTCGCGCAGCCGCAGCCGGAGGCGGGCGTCACCTACGCGCACAAGCTCGAGAAGGGCGAGGCGCTGCTCGACCCGACGCGGCCCGCAGCCGAGCTCGAACGCCGCGTGCGCGCGCTCTACCCGTGGCCGATCGCGGAGATCGAGCTCGCCGGCGAGCGCGTGCGCGTGCACGGCGCGACGCTCGCGCCCGACGCCGCGCGCGGCGCGCCCGGTGACGTCGTCGCGGCCGGCAAGGCCGGCATCGACGTCGCGACCGGGGACGGCACGCTGCGGCTCACGCGCGTGCAGCGCGCGGGCGGCCGCGCGATCGCCGCGGCCGACTACGTGAACGCGCGACCCGAACTGCGCGCGACCGCGGGCGCATGACGACCACCGAATCCGGCGGCAGGGTGCGCGCCGTGGCGGCCGGCGTGCTCGCGCGCGTCATCGAGGGCCACGCGCTCGACGCCGAGCTGCCCGCGGCCGACAAGGGCCTGAAGGATCCGCGCGATCGCGCGCTGCTGCGCGCCATCCTGTTCGCCGCACTGCGTCGCTTCTACCGCCTCGACGCGCTGCTTTCGCGCCTGCTCACGCAGCCGATCGCCGCGCTCGACCGTCGCGTGCAGGCGCTGCTGCTGGTCGGCCTGGCGCAGCTAGACGCCGAGATCACGCCGCCGTACGCGGCCGTGTCGGGCACGGTCGACGCCGCGCGCGTGCTCGGCCGCACGCAACTGTCCGGGCTCGTGAACGCCGTGATGCGAAGGTTCCAGCGCGAAGGCGCGGCGCTCGCAGCAGGCTTGCCCGACGACGACCAGGTGCGGCACGACCATCCGCGCTGGCTGCTCGACCTCATCAAGCGCGACTGGCCCGACCATTGGCAGGAGATCGTCGCCGCGAACAATGCGCCGGCGCCGATGTGGCTGCGCGCGAACCGCCGGCGCAACTCGCGCGACGCGTATCGCGACGTGCTCGACGCGGTCGAGGTCGGTGCCGAGACGGACGACCTGCTGCCCGACGCGCTGCGCCTGCGCGAGCCCCGCGATCCGTCCGAGCTGCCCGGCTTCGCCGACGGCGACGTGTCGGTGCAGGACGGCGCGCCGCAGCTCGCGGTGGACGTGCTCGCGCCCGCGCCGGGCCACCGCGTGCTCGACGCGTGCGCCGCACCCGGCGGCAAGGCCGCGCACATCCTCGAGCGCGAGCCGCGCATCGATTCGCTGCTCGCGCTCGACGTGAAGAAGGACCGCGCCGAGCTGATCCGCGCCACGTTCAAGCGCCTGAAGCTCGGCGCGACCGTGAAGGTGGGCAATGCCACGCAGCCGTCGGGCTGGTGGGACAACAAGCCGTACGACCGCATCCTGGTCGACGCGCCGTGCTCGGGGACGGGCGTGATCCGCCGCCATCCCGACATCCGGCTGCTGCGCCGCGCGGATGACGTCGAAGCGCTCTGCGCGCTGCAGGACGCGCTGCTCGACGCGCTCTGGCCTTTGCTGGCCCCGGGGGGGCGGCTAGTCTATGCCACCTGCTCGGTGCTCAGCGATGAAAACGAACGGCGCATCGCCGCATTCCTCGACCGCACACCGGGCGCTGTGGCGCGCGACGCCGTGCCGGCGGGATTCGGCCGGCGCACCGGGCACGGACGGCAGAACCTGCCGGGCGAACGCGGCATGGACGGCTTCTACTACGCCGTCCTCGAGCACCGCGCGCCGCCGCCGGCCTGAGCGCTTCGCCGCGCTCGTGCTCGCCGCGCTGCTGGCGGCGTGCGCGCGCGGGCCGGCACCCGCGGCGAGCGTGCGTGCGGCCGAAGTCGTCGCGGAGCCGGCACCCGCGCTCACCGCGACACTGCAGCTCGATCTTTCCCCGACCATGCTCGAGGCGCTCGAGCGCGGCATCCCGCTGCGCCTGGTGTTCGCGCTGCGTCGCGACGGCGGCGACGGCACGCTCGTCGCGCGCCCCGCGCTGGAGCTGCGCTACGCGCCGCTGGCACAGCAGTTCCTGCTCGCGGACGACAGCGGCACCACGCGCTCGTTCGCGCGCCGCACGCAGCTGCTCGCCGCGCTCGATCGCGTGCGCCTGCCGTTGCCGCCGGAGTGGGCCGACGCACCGGCGGGCGCGCACTACGTGCTGCGCCTGCGCCTGGACGACGCCGCGTTGCCCGGCCCCTTGCGCCTGCCGGCGCTCGTGTCGCGCGACTGGCGCCTCGCCAGCGACGAGTACGCGTGGCACGCGCCGGGCTGACGCGGCTCGCGCTGACGGCGCTCCCGGCCACGGCGCTGCTGGCGCTCGTGTTCGCGGCGCTGTTCCTCGCGGGCGACGCGCAGAGCGACGTGTCGCGCCTCGGGCGCTGGTCGCCGTGGCTGTTCGGCGGCGCGCTGGCCGCCGTGCTCGTACTGCTCGCGACGCTCGTGCGCCAGCTGGTGGTGCTGTTGCGCGAGCGCCGCGCGGGCGCGCCCGGCGCGCGCCTCACCGCGCGCACCGCGCTCGCGCTCGTGCTGATTGCGTTGCCACCGGTGCTGCTCGTCTACGGTTTCGCGCTGAAGTTCCTCGAAGGCACGGTGGACTCGTGGTTCAACGTGCGCATCGAGCAGGCGCTCGACGACGCGCTCGCGCTCGGCCAGATCCACGTCGGCAGCGAAACCGATCGCGCGTCGCGCACGGTCGCGGCGCTGGCCGGCGAGCTGGCGTCGCGCGCCCCCGCCGAGCGCCAGGGCATGCTCGATCGCGCGCTCGACGCGACGGGCGCGATGCAGCTCGCGCTGTTCTCGGCCGACGGCGCGCCGCTCGCATCCGCGGCATCCGATGCGCGCCTGCTGCTGCCGACGCCGCCCGACCAGGCGCAGCTCGTGCGCGCGCTCGCCGGCGCGTCGGACGCGCACTCCGAGCCGCTCGGCGACGACCTCGCGATCCGCGTGCTGCGCGGCGTCGACGCCGGCACCGTGCTGCAGGCGATGTTCCCGCTGTCCGCACGCGTACAACCGCTCGCGCGCAACATCCAGGACAGCTACCACGCATACCAGCGGCTGAAATACCTGCGCGACGCATTGAAGCTCACGTTCACGCTGATCCTCTCCGCCGTCGTGCTGCTCTCGATCCTGCTCGCCGTGCTCGCGGCGATCGCGGTCGCGCGACGCCAGGTGGCGCCGATCGCGCGGCTGGCGCGCGCGACGCGCGACGTCGCGGCCGGGCGTTACGGCAGCGTGCTGCCGCCGGGCGGCGACGACGAGCTCGGTTTCCTCACCGAATCCTTCAACCGGATGACCGGCGAGCTGGCGAGCGCGAGCGCGCAGGCGCGCGCCAGCCAGGCGCAGACGGAAGCGCAGCGCGCCTACCTCGAAACGGTGCTGGAGCGGTTGTCGTCGGGCGTCGTGACGGTCGACGGCAGCGGCGCGCTGCGCACCGCGAACGCGGCCGCGGGCGCGATCCTCGGCGCGGAGCTCGACGACCACGTCGGCCAGCCGCTGCGCGCGCTCGTCGCGCGCGACGCCGCGCTCTCGCCGTTCGTCGAGCGCATCGAGTCGCGGCGTCGCGAAGGCCGCCGCGAATGGCGCGAGGAGCTGCGGCTCGAACGCGAATCCGGCGCGCAGGTGCTCATGCTGCGCGCGGCATCGATTCCAGAGCCTCGTCCAGCCGATGGACCCGGCGTCACGAGCAGCGATTGGACGGTCATGGTATTCGACGACCAGACGCTCGTGAACCAGGCGCAGCGCGAGGCGGCGTGGGCCGAGGTTGCGCGGCGGCTCGCGCACGAGGTGAAGAACCCGCTCACGCCGATCCAGCTCGCCGCCGAGCGCCTGCGCCATCGGCTCGGCGGCAAGCTCGACGCGGCCGACGAAGGCGTGCTCGAGAAGAGCACGCACACGATCGTCGCCCAGGTCGAGGCGCTGAAAGGGCTGGTGAACGCGTTCGGCGAATATGCGCGCGAGGCGCCCCTGCGGCTGGTGCCGGTCGCGTTGAACGACATCGTGGGCGAAGTGCTCGACCTCTACGACCACGACCAGCAGATCGTGCTCGTCCGATCGCTCGCGCCGGCGCGGCCGCGGGTGCGCGGCGACGCCGGCCGGCTGCGCCAGTTGCTGCACAACCTCCTGAAGAACGCGATCGAGGCGAGCGCCGGCACGCCCGAGCTCGAAGTGGCCACGCGCGTGCGCGAGCACGACGGCCGGCGCAGCGTGGAGCTCGACGTGGCCGATCGCGGCCCCGGCCTGCCGCCCGGTTTCGACGACACGTGGTTCGAGCCGTATCGCACGAACAAGCCGCGCGGCACCGGCCTCGGCCTCGCGGTGGTGCGCAAGATCGTCGAGGAGCACGGTGCGACGGTGCGCGCCGAGAATCGCGACGGCGGCGGCGCGCGCTTCGTGGTGGTGTTCGCGGAAGCCTGACGCGTCAGGCCGGCTGCCGGCCGGTGCGCATCCAGCGGAACGCGTAGTCCAGCGTGCGCGTGCGCCGGCCCTTCTGCAGGCGCTCGCTTTCGAAGCGCGCCACGCCGCCGTCGCGTGGCACTGCCACGCTGGCCACCATGTAGCCGGGCGTCATGAGCAGGAACACGTCCTCTTCCTGCTCGGGGATCCAGCAGTACAGCACGCAGCGCAGCGGGTCGACGCCATGCAGGCGCAGGCAATCCGAAACCGCGGGAATGCGCCCGCCACGGAGGGCCTCGGTGGAGCCGACGACTTCGTCGTAGCGATCGCGCCGGCTCGCGGGCTTCGCGGCAGTCATGCGCGAAGCCTACGCGAAACGCGGCGGCCCGGTCACGGCCGCCCGCGTGCGCTGCCGGTCAGTTGCCGGCGACTGCGTCGATCGCATCGAGCTTGATCACGATGCGGCCGTATTCCTGGTTGCGCACGACCACGGCGTCGCTGCCGATCGCGACGACGCCGCCGCCGATCGCCTGGCCGTGCACGTGGAACATGAGTCCCTTCTTCTCGGTCATGCTCTTCTCGAGCAGCGCGCGGACCTCGGCCTTGAAGTCCTTCGCGGGCGCGCCGGCTTCCTGGGCGTTGGCGGTCACGGCGGTGGCGAGCAGCAGGGCGGCGAACGGAAAGCGCATGGGTTTCTCCTCGTGGCTGGCGGGGCGCGGCGCGCCCATCGGACGGGGATACGCAACGACGCGGCGCGAGCGGGCGCACCGGGCGCACCTATACTGCGGGCCTTCCCGCTTCGTGGTGCCGCAATGCCCTGGACCGCCAGCCGTCGACGCGACTTGTGGCTGCTGTTCGCGTTCGCGCTCGTCATGCTCGGCGCAGGCATCGGGTTGCGCGACCCGTGGCCGGCCGACGAGCCGCGCTTCGCGCTCGTCGCGAAGCAGATGGTCGACAGCGGCCAGTACCTGATCCCGCATCGCGGCATCGAGCTCTACTCCGACAAGCCGCCCACGTTCATGTGGATGCAGGCGGCCGCGTTCCACCTGACCGGCAACTGGCGCATCGCGTTCCTGCTGCCGTCGCTGCTCGCGGCGCTCGGTACGCTGGCGCTCGTCTACGACCTTGCCCGCCGATTGGCCACGCACCGTGCGGGGATTCTCGCCGCGGCGATGCTCTGCACCTGCATCCACTTTTCCTTCCAGGCGAAGGCCGCGCAGATCGACGCGACGATCACGTTCTGGATCACGCTCTCCGCATACGGCTTGTTGCGCCACCTGCTGCGCGGCCCCGACTGGCGCTGGTGGTTCATCGGCTGGGCCGCGGCGGGCGCCGGCATCATCACGAAAGGCGTCGGCTTCCTCGCGCTGCTGCTGCTGGTGCCGTACGCGTTCGCGCGCATCCGCCGTTGGCCGCTGCCGGCGATCCCGCTGCGCGACTGGCGCTGGTACGCCGCGCCGCTGGCGCTCGCGGGCGTCGTGGCGCTGTGGATCGTGCCGCTCGTGGCGAGCGCGTACGGCGGGAACGATCCCGCCTTGCGCGCGTATGCGGACGACCTGCTGTTCCGGCAGACGGCGTCGCGTTACGCGAATCCGTGGCACCACGTGCAACCGTGGTGGTACTACCTCCCGATCGTCCTGCTCCTGTGGCTGCCGTGGTCGGCGCTGCTGCCGTGGACCACATTCGCCTGGGCACGACGCTGGCGCCGTCGCGATGCGCACGTGCTGCTGCCGCTGGCCTGGGCGGTGCTCGTCGTGGTGTTCTTCTCGTTCTCGCCCGGCAAGCGCGACGTGTACATCCTGCCGGTGCTGCCGATCGCCTGCGTCGCGACGGCACCGCTGCTGCCCGGGCTGCTGCGCAAGGCGTCGGTGCAGCGCACGCTGTTCGCGCTCGCCGTGCTGATCGGCGGCGCGCTCGCGGCGGGCGCGGCCTGGGCGTGGCTCGGCGAGCCTTCGTTCGAGAAGAAGCTCGCGGCCACGCGCGACATCGCACCGTGGGGCCTCGTGTTCGCGATCGGCGCCGTCACGCTCGTCGTCGCCGCGTTCGCGCGACCGCGGCGCGGCGCGCTCGCCTGGGCGACGTTCGCGTTCGCGTTGTGGACCCTGTACGGGTTCTGGGGCTATCCGCTGCTCAACGACGCGCGCTCGGCGCGCGGCGTGATGCAGCGCGCGGGCGCGCTGATCGGTTCCGACGGCGAGCTCGCGCTCGTCGCGTACAAGGAGCAGAACCTGCTGCTCGCCGACCGGCCGGTGCGCGAATGGGGCTTCCTCACCGACTGGGACACGCAGCGGCGCAGCGCCGTGGCGTGGCTGCAGGAAGCGCCCGGGAAGCGCCACGTATTCATCCTCGAGGCAGCGCTCGGCGACTGCATCGACCGGACCAGGCTGCACGACGCCGGCCTCGCGAACCGCCGGCGCTGGTACGTGTTCGGCGCCGATGCCGTGATTCCCGGCTGCGTCGATACCGCGAAGACCGGTTCCTACGATCCGCTCGACGAGCAGGGTTGAGATGCGTCACCTGCTCTTCGGCACCGAGCTCTACGCACTGCCGATCCTGCGGCCGCTCGCGGCCGAGATCGCGGCGCGCGGGGAAGGTTGCCGCTGGTTCCTGCCCGGCGTCGATGCGGCGCGGCTCGCGCCCGGCGAGGTCGCGCTGCCCGACGCGGCCGCCGCGCGCGCGTATGCGCCGGACACCGTGCTGAGCGCGAGCAACTGGGTGCCGCCGTTCGTGTCGGGCACGAAGGTGCAGCTGTTCCACGGCTTCTCGGTGGACAAGCGCAGCGAGGCGACCGGGCATTTCCGCATCCGCGGCTTCTTCGACCTGTACTGCACGCAGGGGCCCGCGACGACGGCGCCGTTCGAGCAGCTCGCGCGCGCGCTGGGTCACTTCCGCGTCGCGGAGACCGGCTGGCCGAAGCTCGATCCGCTGTTCGGGCCGGAGTCGCCCGAGGTCGCCGCGCTGCGCGCACCCGCGCGCGGCAGGCCGATCGTGCTGTTCGGCTCGACCTTCACGCCGCGCCTCGCGGCCGCGCCCGTTCTGCTCGACGCGATCGCCGGGCTCGTCCGGCGCGGCGACCGCTACTGGCTGCTCACGCTGCATCCGAAGACGGCGCCGGCCTGGTTCGAGCGCTATCGCGCGCTGGCCGGCGAGCACGCCGCGTTCGTGGAATCCGACCGACTGCTGCCGCTGCTGCGCGCGGCCGACGTGCTCGTCGCGGACACCTCGTCGATCGTTTCCGAGTTCGTGGTGCAGCGCCGTCCGGTCGTGACGTTCCGCCATCGCGTGCCGCGGGCGCACATGATCGACGTCGCCGATCCCGCCGCGCTCGACGACGCGATCGCGCGCGCGCTGGCGCCGGACGCCGCGCTGCGCGCCGCGATCGACGACTACGCCGCGCTGATCCACCCGAGCCGCGACGGTCGCGCGAGCGCGCGCGTGCTCGACGCGGCGCGCGCCGCGCGCTCGAACCCGCCGCCGCGGCGCAAGCCGTGGAACGTATTGCGCCGGCTGCAGATCCGGCGCGAGCTCGGCTACTGGAAGTTCTGATGCGCAACCAATCATCATCGCGGCCCATGGACGCGGGGCAGGGGCGCCGATGAGCGATTTCACGTCGGGCGCGGTCAGCAAACGCCTGCTCGCGAGCTGCATCGCGCTGTGGCTGCTGGTCGCGGGCGTGGCCATCTTCAGCCACGGGCCGATGCCGCTCTACTCCACGCGCACGCTCTCCGTGGCGTGGGAGATGTGGAGCCAGGGCAGCTGGCTCGTGCCGCTGCAGAACGGCATGGAATACAGCCACAAGGCGCCGCTGCTGTACTGGCTGTACCACGCGGGCTGGGCCGTGGCGGGCGTCAACGACGTGTGGCCGCGCGTCCTCGCGCTCGCGTTCGGCGCGTTCTCGCTCGTGCTCGTTGCGCAGCTCGCGCGCGCGCTGTTCCCGCAGCGCACCGACGCTGCCGTGCTCGCGCCGTGGATCGTCGCGGGCTCCACGTTCTTCCTGCTGTTCGCCGTGCAGCTCATGTTCGACGTGCTGCTCGGCATCGCCGTGACGGCAGCGCTGCTCGCGCTCGTGCGCGGCGACATCTATCGCGGCGTCCCGAGCTGGATCGGCTTCTCCGTGGCCGTCGGCCTCGGCCTGCTGATCAAGGGCCCGGTCATGCTGCTGCACGTCGCGTTCCCCGTGCTGCTCGCGCCGCTCTGGAGCACGCAGGCGCGCGAGGCACCCGGCCGCTGGTACGGCCGCGCGGCGCTCGCGCTGCTCGGCGCGCTCGCGATCCTCGCGGCGTGGCTCGTGCCGGCGCTGCTGCACGCGGGCACGGCGTACCGCGAGCAGGTGCTCTGGTCGCAGACCGCGGGCCGCGTCGTGCACAGCTTCGACCACGCACGCGCCTGGTGGTGGTACCTCGCGATCCTTCCCGCGCTCGCGTTCCCGTGGGCGCTGTGGCCGGGCGGCTGGCGCGCGCTGGCCGGCGCGCGCCGCGACGACATCGCCGGCACGAAATTCCTCGCGTGCTGGCTGCTGCCCACGTTCGCGGCGTTCTCGATCGTCAGCGGCAAGCAGGCGTACTACCTCGTGCCCGAGCTCGGCGGCCTCGCGGTCGCGCTCGCGGCCGCGATCGCGGCGCGTGCCGACGCGCGCTGGCCGCGCTGGTACGGCCTGCCGCCCGCGCTCGTGATCATCGCGCTCGGTGCGCTCGCGCTGGCATTGCCGTGGCTGCCGCAGGCCTGGCTCGCGTCGCCGTGGCTGGCCGACCTCGTGCACGAGCCGCGCTGGATGGCGTGGCCGATCCTGGCCGCCGGCCTCGCGCTGCTGGTGGGCGCGCGCCGGCCGACGCGCTTCGTGCTGCAGCTCGGCGCCGCCGCGCTCGTCGCGGGCGGCGCTGCGTATGTCCTGTTCCTGCACGCGTTCTGGCCGCGTTACGACCTCGCGCCCGCGGCGGCCGTCATCGCGCAGGCGCAGGCGGGGGGCCACCCGGTCGCGAACATCGGCACCTACGAAGCCGAGTACCAGTATCTCGGCCGGCTGACGCGGCCGCTGGCCGAGCTGCACGCCGATGCGGCCGTGGCGCGCTGGACGCACGAGCACCCGGACGGCGTGATCGTCCACATCGGCAAGCCGCTGCGGAACGCGACTGCCGAGCCGTTGCATCGCCAGCGCTTCCGCTCCCGGACGCTCGAGATCTGGCGCGCCGCCGACTATCCGGGTACCCCGGACTACTAGCTGGCCGCGGCCCCGGGGGTCTATCCTCCGCTGTCTCGTTTTCGCGACAGACCCGCATGGTCCCGGCCACGATCCTCGTCGTCGACGATGAACCCGATATCCGCGAGTCGGTGAAGGACACCCTCGAGGACGAGGGCTACGCCGTGCTCGCCGCGGGCGACGCCGCATCGGCGCGCGAACAGCGCCGCACGCGTCGCCCGGACCTCGTGCTGCTGGACGTCTGGATGCCGGACACCGACGGCATCTCGCTGCTGCGCGAATGGAGCGAGCGCGGCGGCGCCGGTTGCCCGGTCGTCATGATGTCCGGCCACGGCACCATCGAGACGGCGGTCGAGGCGACGCGGCTCGGCGCCTACGACTTCATCGAGAAACCCATTTCGCGCGCGAAGCTGCTGCTCACGCTCGCGCGCGCGCTCGAGGCCGGCCGCCTGCGCCAGGAGAACGACGGCCTGCGCCGCCAGCTGCCGGCGGCGCCCGAGCCGGTCGGCAACAGCAAGGCGATGCAGGCGCTGAAGGCGCAGCTCGAACGCGTCGCGGCCGCCGATGCGCCCGTGCTGATCCAGGGCGAGCCCGGCACCGGCAAGGAAACGCTCGCGCGCCACGTGCATTCGCGCTCGGCGCGCCGCGACGGGCCGTTCGTGCGCGTCGCCGTGAGCGCGCTGCCGCGCGACCAGCAGATCGCCGCGCTCACCGGCAGCGAGCTCGGCGAGCGCCCGGTCGCCGGCCTGTTCGAGCAGGCGCGCGGCGGCGTGCTCTACCTCGACGGCGTCGCCGACTTCGAGCCCGAGGCGCAGCGCGAGCTCGCCGCGATGATCGAGAGCCGCAGCTTCACGCCGGTCGGCGCGGGCACGTCGCGCGCGCTCGATGCGCGCATCGTGGCCGCGAGCGCGCGAGCGCTCGAGGACGAAGTCCGCCTCGGCCGCTTCCGCGAGGAGCTCTACTACCAGCTCTCGGTGCTGCCGCTGGTCGCGCCGCCGCTGCGCGATCGCATCGACGACGTGCCCGAGCTGCTCGCCTACTTCACCGACTACTTCGCGGTGCGCGACAACCTGCCCTATCGCCGCTTCGCGGTGGCCGCGCAGAACCGCCTGCGCCAGTACGGCTGGCCGGGCAACCTGCGCGAGCTGCGCAACCTCGTGCAGCGCCTGCTGATCCTCGGCGGAAGCGGCGACGTGGAAGTGGCGGAAGTGGAATCGGTGCTCGGCGGCACGCTCGCGCCGCCGCGCGCACCGCGCGCGGGCGGCGACTTCGCGATCGACTACTCGCTGCCACTGCGCGAGGCACGCGACGCGTTCGAGCGCGCCTATCTCGTGCACCTGCTGAAGCAGGCCGATGGCAGCGTCGGCAAGCTCGCGACGATGGCGGGGATGGAACGGACGCATCTCTACCGCAAGCTCCGGGATCTCGGGATCGACATTCGAGGGAGTGGCGACAAGTGAACGTCCCTGCGATCCGTAGTCTGGGTCTGAGTCTGAGTGCGCAGGCTCGCGAGCTCGGTCCAAGCTCCAAGCTTGCGCACTCAGACCCAGACGCAGACCACAAGGCTTGCCGGGCGCTCCGATGAAAATCCTGATTCTTGGTGCGGGCACCGTCGGCACTTCGGTCGCCACGGCACTTTCGAACGAGAACAACGACATCACGGTCATCGACACCGATGCCGTGCGCCTGCGCGAGATGGGCGAGAAGCTGGACCTGCGCACGGTGCGCGGCCACGCGTCGCACCCGTCCGTGCTGTCGCAGGCCGGCGTCGAGGAAACCGACCTGATCATCGCGGTCACCAACTCCGACGAGGTGAACATCGTCGCGTGCCAGGTGGCGGACGCGCTCTACCGCACGCCGACGAAGATCGCGCGCGTGCGCGAAGCGGAATACCTCGCGCACCCCGAGCTGATCGGTCGCGGGCGCAGCTCGATCGACGTGGTGATCAGCCCGGAGCAGCTCGTGTGCATGCACGTGCAGCGGCTGATCGAGTACCCGGGCGCGCTGCAGGTGCTGGAGTTCGCCGACGGACGCGCGCAGCTGGTCGCGGTGCGCGCGCTCAAGGGCGGCGCGCTCGTCGGCCTGCCGATCCGCGAGCTGCGCGGGCACCTGCCGGCCGGCGTCGACGCACGCGTTGCCGCGGTGTTCCGCGGCGGGCGGCCGATCCTGCCGGAAGGCACGACGGTGATCGAGGCGGAGGACGAGGTGTTCTTCCTCGCCGACCGCCGCGCGATCCGCGTGGTGATGAGCGAGCTGCGCAAGCTGGACAAGCCGGCCCGGCGCATCCTCATCGCGGGCGGCGGAAACATCGGCAGGAACCTCGCCCGGGCGCTCGAGAACAACCACAGCGTGAAGGTGCTCGAGCGTTCGCGCGAGCGCACGAAGCAACTGGCCGAGGACCTGCAGAACTCGATCGTGCTCGCGGGCGACGCGGCCGACGAGGACCTGCTGCGCGAGGAAAACATCGGCCAGACCGACGTCTACTGCGCGATGACGAACGACGACGAGGCGAACATCCTGTCGGCGATGCTCGCGAAGCGGCTCGGCTGCCCGCGCGTGATCGCGCTGATCAACCGCGCCGCGTACGGCGAGCTCGTCGAAGGCTCGACGATCGACATCGCGGTGAGCCCGCAGCAGGTCACGCTCTCGGCGCTGCTCACGCACATCCGCCAGGGCACGATGGTGCGCGTGCACTCGCTGCGCCGCGGCGCCGCGGAGGCGATCGAGGCCGTCGCGCTGGGCGACCGCCGCACCTCTCGCGTGATCGGGCGCGCCGTGGAGGAAATCGAGCTGCCGCCCGGCACGACGATCGGCGGCATCGTGCGCGGCGAGCAGCTGCTGATCGCACACCACGACGTCGTGATCGAGCCGAACGACCACGTGATCCTGTTCCTGGTCGACAAGCGGCAGCTGCGCCAGGTGGAGAACCTGTTCCGCGTGGACGCGACGCTGTTGTGAGATTGCTCGTCGTCCAGCGCCTGGTGGGCGCGCTCGTCGCGCTCTCCGGCGTGATCATGCTGCCGCCCGCGGCGATCTCGGCGTGGTACGCGGACGGCATCGTCTCGGCGTTCCTCGACAGTGCGCTCGCGTGCGCCGTGGTGGGCGGGCTGATGTGGCTGCCCGTGCGCCGCGCGCGCCACGAGCTGCGGGTGCGCGACGGCTTCCTCGTGACCGTCGCGACCTGGGTGATGGTGTGCCTCGCCTGCGCACTGCCGTTCATGCTCGGGCCGACGAAGCTGCCGCTCTCGCAGGCGGTGTTCGAGTCGGTGTCGGGGCTTACGACGACCGGCGTCACCGTGCTCGTCGGGCTCGACCGCCTGCCGGCCAGCCTGCTGTTCTACCGCCAGTCGCTCTGCTTCATCGGCGGCATGGGCATCGTGATCATCGCGGTCGCGATCGTGCCCATGCTGCGCATCGGCGGCTCGCAGCTGTTCCGCGCGGAAGCGTCCAGCGGCATGAAGGACACGCGCCTCACGCCACGCATCGCGGGCACGGCGCGCGCGCTCTGGTTCGTGTACCTGGGGCTCAATGCGCTGTGCGCGCTGTCGTACTGGATCGCGGGCATGGACCCGCTGGACGCGATCGGCCATGCGTTCTCGACCGTCGCCACGTCGGGCTTCTCGACGCACGACGCGAGCCTAGGCTACTTCCACAACGCGCTCGTGGAGACGATCGCGATGGTGTTCATGACGTTCGGCGGCGTGAGCTTCGCGCTGCACTACGCGGCGTGGCGGCGCGCGAGCGCGCAAGCGTACTTCTCCGATGCCGAGCTGCGCGCGTACTTCGTGATCCTGATGTGCGTCACCGTGCTGCTGGCCGCGGCCGTCTACGCCGGCGACACGACGGCGTCGCCCGGCAACGCGCTGCGGCGCGCGCTGTTCCAGGCCATCTCGCATCTCACGACGACCGGCTATTTCGTCGGCGACTTCGCGCCGTGGCCGTCGTTCGCGCCCATGCTGTTGCTGCTCGTGCCGTTCATCGGCGCATGCTCGGGCTCGACCTCGGGCGGCCTGAAGGTCGTGCGCGTGCTGCTGCTGTTCAAGCAGGGCGCGCGCGAGGTGCAGCAGCTCATCCACCCGCGCGGACGCTTCATGGTGAAGCTCGGCGGCCTCAGCGTGAGCGGCGCCGTGCTCGCGGCCGTTACCGGTTTCTGCACGCTGTACGCGTTGAGCTTCGTCGCGATGGCGCTGGTGCTCGCCGCCGCCGGCGTCGCGCCGGCCGATGCGTGGACGGCCGTCGCGACGTGCATCAACAACATGGGCCCCGGCATCGCCGGCATGGACGGACACTACGCCGACCTGGGCCCCGCGGCCGTCTGGGTGCTCTCGGTGGCGATGCTGCTCGGGCGGCTCGAGGTGTTCACGGTGCTCGTGTTGCTGAGCGGCGCGTTCTGGCGCGATTGACCGGCAGGTCGAGGAAGTCGCCCTTTGCTGCGGTGTCGTCGACTCGCGGTCTGAGTCTGGGTCTGAGCGGGCGAGACGGTGCGTCCGGTCGACCATGAGCGCGCCGGTGTACTCGCACTCAGACTCAGACCCAGACTGCTGTCATCGATACACCTGATCCGGCCCCGACCCCGGCTCGCGGTAGCTGAATCGCTTGTAGGTCCACTGGTACTGCGTCGGCGCGAGCGCGATGCACTGCTCGATCGCGGCGTTCAGCGCAGTCGTCGCGACGACCGGGTCGTCGTCGGCGATCGCGGCCGGCGCCGGGATGAAGTGCAGGCGGAATCCCGCGCCTTTCGGCAAGCGCTCGGCGAAACCGAACACGACGGCCGCGCCGGTGCGCGCGGCGAGCCGCGACAGCAGCGTCATCGTGCGAACGGGTTTGCCGAAGAACGGCGCATCGACACCCTCGCCGCCCTTCGGCCGCTGGTCCGGCAGGATCCCGACGAGGCGGTTCGCGGCGAGCCGCTTGAACAGCACGCGCACCGACGAGCCTTCCGCACGCACCGCCTCCGCGCCGAGCGCGGTGCGTGCGTGCACCAGCAGCGATTCGTACTCCGGCCGCTGCGGCACGCGATACAGGATGGTGAGCGGACCGAGCGTCGAAAGCTGCAGGTTCAGCAGCTCCCACGCGCCGAGGTGCGGCGCCGCGACGATCGTGCCGCGGCCTGCGGCGCGAGCCGCCTCGATGTGCTCGAGCCCGCGCACCTCGACGATCGTGGCGAGCGCGCGTCGCGCGTCGCTCCACACGAGCGCCAGTTCGGCCAGGCTCTTTCCGGTCTCCGCGAGCGCGTCGCGCACGAAGCGCGCCCGCGCCGTCGCATCCTGCTGCGGAAAACAGAGCTCGGCGTTCCTGCGCGCGACGCGCCACTCGCGCGTGCGCAGCAGCGCCGGCAGCCGGCCGAGCGCGCCGCCGAGCGCGTGCAGCACGCGCAACGGCAGGTTCGCGCCGAGACGCAGCGCCAACGCGAGCAAGCGGACGTTCCAGGGCATGCCGGGTACGAGTATGAGTCAGAGTACGGGTTCGCGGTCCGTGCACTCCGGTAGCCCGGACCCGCAGCGGTGTACTCGCACTCATACTCTGACTCAGACTCGTACTCCGAAGCCATGATCGCCCTGATCCAGCGCGTCACCGAAGCGCGCGTCGTCGTTGCCGGCGAAACCGTCGGCGCGATCGGCGCCGGCCTGCTCGCGTTCGTCGCGGTCGAGCCGCACGACGACGAGCGGCGCGCCTCGCGCATGCTCGAGCGGCTGCTCGGTTACCGCGTGTTCTCCGACGAGGAGGGACGCATGAACCGCTCGCTGGCGCAGGCCGGCGGCGGCCTGCTGCTGGTGTCGCAGTTCACGCTCGCGGCGGACACGTCGTCCGGGATGCGCGCGAGCTTCACCTCGGCCGCGCCGCCCGAGCTCGGGCGGCGGCTGTTCGACCACCTCGTGCAATTGGCCCGGAACGCGCATCCGGTGGTCGCCACGGGACGGTTCGGCGCCGACATGAAGGTGGCGCTCGTGAACGACGGTCCGGTGACGTTCTGGCTCGAAGCCTGAGACGGCGCGTCCGCGGCTGAGGTTGCCGGCCGCCGAAACGCGCTTGGGGTCAGAGTCCACCCCGGACGGGGTTGCCCGGACCGATTTTCGCCCCCATGTCCGAGTCGTCCGGCGAAGTACGTTTCTTCCAGACGGATCAGGCGCTTAGGGCCACCTTGACACCCCGTCTATACTGCCGGTCTCGTTGAAAGGAAGGTGCTGGATGGCCGCAAGCCCCATGGAGAATCCCGACCAGCAGTCGGAGATCAAGCAACTCATCATCAAGGGCAAGGAGCAGGGCTTCCTGACCTATGCGGAGGTCAACGACCACCTCCCCGATGACATCGTCGATCCCGAGCAGATCGAAGACATCATCAACATGATCAACGACATGGGCATCGAGGTGCACGAGGAGGCACCCGAAGCCGATGCGTTGCTGATGCAGGAGACCCCGGCCACCCAGCTCGACGAGACCGCCACCGAGGAAGCCGTCGCCGCCCTGACCTCCGTCGAGGAGATCGGGCGCACCACCGACCCCGTGCGCATGTACATGCGCGAGATGGGCACGGTCGAGCTGCTCACGCGCGAAGGCGAGATCGCGATCGCGAAGCGCATCGAGGAAGGCCTGAACCAGGTCCAGAACTCGCTCGCCCAGTTCCCGTGGTCGATCCAGATCCTGCTCGACGAATACGAGCAGCACCTGGACGGCAAGAAGCGCATGTCCGAGTTCCTGGTCGGCTTCAACGACCTGATCGAGCCCGAGCCGCTGCCGCCGCCGGTGGTCGACGAGGAAGTCGAGGAAGAGGAAGAAGCGACCGACGGCAAGGAGAAGGAAGAGACCGAGGAAGCCGGCCCCGGCGAGACCGGCCCCGATCCGGCCGAGGTCGCGCGTCGCATGGACCTCATGCGCCAGGCCTATGCGAAGTTCCAGGCCCAGTACAAGAAGACCGGGCCGGACGACAAGAAGGCGCAGAAGATCCGCACGCAGATGGGCGAGGAGTTCCTCAAGCTCAAGCTGCCCGCGATCATGATCGACGGCATGGTGCGCAAGCTGCGCGACGTGGTGAACACGATCCGCGCGCACGAGCGCAACATCATGGAGATCGCGCTCAAGCACGGGAAGATGCCGCGCAAGGACTTCATCAAGGCGTTCCCGGGCAACGAGACGAACCTGCGCTGGGCCGACAACGAAGGCCGCAAGAAGACGAAGTACGCGGCCGCGATGAAGGGCAGCAAGGCCGAGATCGTGGTCGAGCAGGAAAAGCTGATCGCGCACGAGCGCACGCTGTACCTGCCGCTGGTCGAGATCAAGGACATCAACCGCGCGATGTCGATCGGCGAGGCGAAGGCCCGCCGCGCGAAGAAGGAGATGGTCGAGGCGAACCTGCGCCTCGTGATCTCGATCGCGAAGAAATACACGAACCGCGGCCTGCAGTTCCTCGACCTCATCCAGGAAGGCAACATCGGCCTGATGAAGGCGGTGGACAAGTTCGAATACCGCC
>CALKUS010000065.1 GCA_937996755.1 uncultured Pseudomonadota bacterium
CGCCGGCGTCGTTGTAGCTAGCCGTGATGAGCCCGCCGTTGACGTTCCGGATGGCGATCGGATGGCCTGCGCCGTCGTACCAGAAGCTCGTGCGCTGGCCATTCGCGTCGATGGTGTACAGCAGCTCGCCACCCGAGTCGTACGCGCGCTCCATGGCGAGCGTCGGCTCGGGCTGCGCGCCGGATTCGCGGCGCACGAGGATAGACGTGGCGAGGCCCGCGTAGGCGTAGTCCGTGCGAACGCGCAGCGTGGCCGGGGAGCCGGCGACGGGGTCCAGCTCGCGGCGTGTCGTCAGCTACTTCGTAGCTGTCCTCGTGCGTGCATGCGTGCCGAGGCTCGTTGACGGGATGCGTCCATACGTGTCCTCGTGTTGCCTTCTTCAAGATGCTCTGCGGAAATTGATCAGTCCTGGCCTGGTCCAAATGGGAACGGCAGAGGATTTCGCAGATAGCTCGTCGCTTGTGACGATCAACGCGTCGGGATCGAACGCGGCGATTGCGCAATCTGCAACATGCTTCCAAGTAGACATTGGAAGTTCGTCTCTCGTCTCGAGCAAAACGGAATTCGGTGTGGGGGAAGAGAAGCTCCCCATCTGGGCGGCGAGCGAGCATCTTTCACCATTCCACGCCGAGAAGCCAAAACCGAGCTCTTGTATCGGCTGTCCATTGTCGTCTCGATTGTTTGTCTTCAAGAGAAATTGAATCTCGTCAACAGACATGTCGATCGCGGAGTGGGCGCCCTTAAGTGTTCGCCCTTTCCTAAACCATCTCGAAAACGAGGGATCAGACGCTTGGATGTCGGTGACGAACCGTTCCAGTCTCTCCGCGCATGCCCGCACCGACTCTTTGCGGTTACCCCAGTAGGCGCCCAAAAAAGTTCTCACAGAGATTACCTCGGCCAATAGAGTACGGAGATTCGATCGATTCCCCGGCTGGTCAAGAGATTGCGCGTGGCGTCCGCCGCTTCTCGTTCAGCAAAGCGCCATTCAATAGGTGTGTTGCCCGCGGCGCCAATCTGACGCCGAGCTTGACTTACGAGACTGTCCTGACCTCGATACCACTCCATATATTGCCCGTCCCGCACGAATTTCGCATAGCCGTGACCTTTTGCGTCGACCAGAACGTTGTCTATGAACCCGTCAAACTTTACTCCGTTTACCATGTACCCGACGTCGGGTAGGCGACCCGTGGCTTGGCTCTGGTACTTGGCGGCGCGCGGCGACATGTATTCGACCACTCGAGTGAAGAAGCCAGGGCCCTCCCTAACAGCTGCGAGCTCCGCTTTGGCAGCTCCAATGGCAGCTTGCTCAGTTCGAGCGACCGGAGCGAACCACAGCATCGCATTGACCTTGAAATCTAGATCGTCCCTTGGTGTGTAAATCTCACCGGTAAAGCTGTTGACACGATACGGTCCTGCGGCCCCGTAGCTAGTCTCCGCGAAAAGCGAGACCGCATGCCCAACTCCGCTCTGCAACTCGTACCAATCGGCGCCGAAGTCATGCAGTCCGGTGACGGTCGGTAGATAATATGGTCGGTGTTTGACACCATCCCACGCCCTCATCTCGGGCTGAGCCTTCTGCGCGGGTTTGCATGCGGGCGAGTCGGCTAAGACCGGATCCTTGCATCCGTTCGTGCGCTGGGCAGTCGCACCGTTGGTGCTCAGTATCCAGTTCAGTTGATTGGCGACCCACTGAGCGGGCATCGTCCGAAGCGCCCCGCCCGCGAAGGCCCACAGGGCGTCGGCTGTCGCTGAGTACCCCGTCGGATCCGTCCCCGCCATCGGGTTGTTCAGCACGTAGCTGTACGGATTGAGGCTCTGGCTGTTGCTCGGGAACTGCACGAACGGATCCACCCCATAGAACCGACCCAGTTCCGCATCGAAGATGCGGCCGTTCATGTGGATGATGTTGGTGCGGTCGACGTGCTCGTGTTGCGTGAAGCCGCGGCGGTTGCGCGGGCCGAACAGCGTCGTGTTGCGCGCTGGCGTCGCGTTGGCACCTTCGGTGACGTTCCAGTTGTCCCACGCGCGTGGGCGGCCGAAAGCGTCGAAGGCGCGGCGCTCTTCGCCGACCACCTGGCCGTTCCTGTCGGTCATCACGCTGGTCGAGCCGAGCCGGTCGCCGTGGATGAAGTACGTGCCCGATGCGACGGCCGGGTCGGTGCTGCGGATGCGAACGGCGCCGCCCGGCAGGTACCAGCGCTCGACCTGACCGGCGCCGGTGTATTCCTTCTCGTAGTCCTTGCCGAGGTAGATCAGCTGCCGGGGCGACTGCCCGGGCTGACGCATTTCCTGGAAGTAGCGCTGGCCGTCGGGGCCGTAACGGAACGAGCTGCCGTTGTCGGTGGCCTGTCCTGTGCCCGACGCCTGCCGGCGGATGGTGAGCGCGTGGTTGTCGATGTCGTAGCCGATGGCGAGTGACAACGCGGGATCGGTCGCGGTGCGCGTGACGACGTTGCCGTTGCCGTCGTAGGCGTACGCAACGCTCGGCGTGTTCGCGCCGAGCAGCGACACCGTCTGCACCTGCGACTTGCCGGATGCGTATGTGTACCCGTTTGCTACGCTGAAGTCGCTCTTCGTCTTGAAGTTGCCGAGCGCGTCGTAGCTGTAGCTCGTGCTGCCAGCTGAGCCTGCGCCGCTCCGCGTGCTCGTCGTCAGGCGCTGCAGCGCGTCGTACGCATAGCGCTCCGAACGATCGGACGCGAGGTCGCGCTGCTCGGTGACGTTGCCGTAGGCGTCGTAGCGGTACGCGATCGACAGGATGCCGGGCGTGTCGGTGCGCGTGAGAAGGCCGGTGGACTCGTCGTACGTGTCGGTGCGCACGGCGGGCGCGCCGAGACCGGTGCCGCGCAGCGCGATGCTCGTCGCATGGCCAAATGCGTCGATGGCGTCGATGCGCTGGTAGTAGCCGTTGCCCGGATTGCGCGGCGCCGTGTACAGCGCGGCGTCGCCGGTCTCGATCAGCTGGCCGGTGTCGGCGCTGTAGCCGTAGTAGACGGTCTCCAGCCCCGGTAGCGTGCGCGACTTCAGGCGCCCGAAGCGCGCGTCGTACGCGTAGTCGATCGGCAGCAACTCGGGCGCGCCTCCCGGGCGTCCGATCTTCACCTCTTCGCGAATCGGCCGCTTCAGCGCATCGAAGCGAACCTGTCGCTCGTACAGGTCGGCAGACGCGGCCGGGCCGTCGGTGCGTTGACGGCGACTGAACACGAGCTGGCCTCGTGCGGACTCGCCGCCGAAGCTGTCGTAGTACCACTCGTCGCGCATCGATTGGGGCGCGCCGGCGTTGAGCGGATCGGCGTCGATCCACGTGCGCTGCGTCGGGCGCCCGAGCGCGTCGTAGAAGAAGTCGATCCCGCCCCAGAGTCGCGCGTCCTGCTGGTGCACGAGCTCGCCGAAGCCGTTGTAGCGGAACGACCAGGTGCCGCGATCGGGATCGCTGACGCTCACGCGCTCGCCCGCGTCGTTGTAGCTCGCGGTGATCAGCCCGCCGTTGACGTTGCGGATCGCGACGGGGCGGCCTGCGCCGTCGTACCAGAAGCTGGTGCGCTGGCCATTCGCGTCGATCGTGTACAGCAGCTCGCCACCCGAGCCGTACGCGCGCTCCATGGCCAGCGTCGGCTCGGGCTGCGCGCCGGATTCGCGGCGCACGAGGATCGAGGTGGCGAGGCCCGCGTAGGCGTAGTCCGTGCGAACGCGCAGCGTGGCCGGGGAACCGGCAACGGGGTCCAGCTCGCGGCGGGTCGTGGTCTTGCGCACGACGCGATCGAGGTCGTCGTACTGGTAGTCCACGACCGGGCCGGCGCCGAGCGCACCCGTCGGTGTCGTCGACGCGCCGGGGCCCAGCTCGGCAAGCAGGTTGCCGTCCTCGCTGTAGATGCGTTCGCTGGCGGACCACTGGTCGGCGTTGATTCCCTGGCTCGCGGTCCGGACCGAACGACCACGGCGGTCGAAGAATTCGTAGCGCTTCGGGCTGCCTGCCTGCGCGGTGACCGTGACGTACAGCGCTTCGGGAATGCCGGCGCACGTCGTGCCCGTGCACCATTGCGAGCCGGTGCTGACGACCGGCGCAAGGACGCCAGCGGTGTTCGACGGCGCCGTGATCGACGTCGCCCGGCCCCATCCGTCGCGTGCCGTCAACGTGGTCAATTCGTTCGGATCCGTCGAGGACGTGATTTCGCCCGTCGCGGCCTGGTACACGGCGTGCGTCGTGTGGTTCGCGGCGTTGGTCGCGTCCGTCGCGAAATACCCGTCGCCGAGCCAGGTCGTGGTGGTGGCGCGCTCGCCACTCCACGCCCAGCCGTTCGTTCCCGTTGGCGTGCGGGCGTCGACAGTGACGCTCGCGACATTGCCGAATGCGCCGTAGCTCGTGCGCAC
Organism: uncultured Pseudomonadota bacterium; assembly: GCA_937996755.1. Classification (GTDB taxonomy): domain Bacteria; phylum Pseudomonadota; class Gammaproteobacteria; order Xanthomonadales; family Ahniellaceae; genus CALKUS01. Next base: position 4,372 of record CALKUS010000065.1, read on the forward strand.
GCGGCGCACGGGCAATCCGTTCGTAACGCCCGAAGCCTGGTCGCACGATGCCGGCGGCGCCGTCGCGCCTTCGAACGTGGCGACGCACGACACGAGCCGACGGCCGCCGGCGTCGTAGCCGACCCGCTCGGTGGTGGTGCGCGTGGTGGAGCCGACCACCGGCGACGCATGGTCGGCACCGTACTCTACGCTGCTCGTGGTGGTACGCGATTCCGCGCGGTCCAGCCACCAGACATCGGTCGCGGGCGCGAATTCGCTGTGGACGCTGGCCGTGTGGACCGCGAGCTCCTTGCCGGGGGCGATGTAGTCCCGCTTCTGCGCGACCGTATCGACGACGTTGCCCGCCGCGTCGTAGTCGCTGGTCGACGTGGACGACGACATGAGCCAACCGCCGTTCAGGTCGAACTGCTGCGTCGAGCGCAGGCGCTCGCGGACGAAGGTGCAGGCCTTGCCGGCGTCGCTGCCGATACCGGCACAGGTCGTCGCGGTGTCGCTTGCCACGCGCGCCACGATGAGTGGCGTCGTCGCGCCAGGCGGAAGCGGCGTCGGCGGCTGGATCTGGATCGGCGCGCCGGATGCCACGACTTCACCCACTTCGAGCGTCGCCTCGTCGCAAGGCGCGGATGTGCTGTTGATGAGCGCTGTCTGCGAACACTCGGCGACACCGGACATCGGGAATTTCTGCGCGAACACCGTGTGCGTGCGCGAGCCCTTCGCGAGGTTGTCCTCGTCGACGCTGCGGAAGCCACGGAACCCGCGGCCCTGTGTGTTGTACATCGCTTCCGAGTACGAGAAGACCCGCTGCAGCTCGCCGCCGCCGACGCCGGCGGACTCGCGCATCTCGGAGACGACTGGCATGGACGACGAGAAGTAGATGTGCGACTCGTCGATGTAGCCGTTGCCGCTGGCGCGCGCGGGAATCGTGTACAGCGCCTTGCTGCGGCCATTGGCGTTCGGCAGGTCGGCGGCGAGCGGGTAATACGACCAGCTCACGTGATGGACGTCCTGCGGCCAGCTCGTGCCGGGCACGCCCCACGACACCGACGTGAGGAGGTCGGGCGCCTGTGGGGCAATCGCGCGTTCGCCGGCCGAGCTGTCGCCCGTATTGCGTGCGAGGAAGACACGGCGAGAGGACTCGAGCACCGAGACGAGCGAAGGGTCTTCCTGGACGGGCGCGAACGGCATGCTGGCGTACGAGGTCTTCGGGATGGCGCAGTTCGGTAGTGCGTAGTCGTTGTTCCGCGACGTCGGGCACCCGATGGCGGCCATCAGATCCGACAGGCCGTCGCCGAACAGGTCGTCGACGATGGCGCCGCGACGCGTGACGATCGGCGTATAGCGCGAGCGCACGACGAACTGGTCGCGTCCCGTCTGCACGAACTCGATCGCATTCATGCGGTACGCGGAGTAGTCGAGCACGCCCGGGCCACGCAGGCCGTACAAGCCATAAGCGGGTGCGTCGAGGATCTCGAGCCCTGCCGGAACCCTGCCCGTCGCCGGGTCTTCCGGGCACCAATAGAAATCGCTGTCCCAGAGCGTGGACGTGCCGGGCTGCACAGCCACTGCCGGCAACGTTTCGGACTCGAGCTCGACGATTCCCTCGTCCGTGACGACCTCGGTCTCCGGCGCACGGTCCGGCTCGTTCGGATTGAGGCGCGGATAGCGACCGACTTCGTGGCGATGCAGGATGCAGATCGGCTGCGCGAGCTGCGCGGGCATCAACAGTTCCTGCCGTCCGTCGCCGTCGACGTCGACCGGCTGTCCGCTGTAGCGCCAGCTCGGCGACAACCCGAGGTTCGAGTCCGCGAGCAGTTCACGGCCGAGCCTGCCGCCGCGGTTCAACCGCAGCGCCCACAAGCGCTTGCCGTTGTGCACCTGCGGATAGGCGACGTCCTGCAGCCCATCGCCGTTGATGTCCAGCCAGAGCGACGCCTCGCGAACCTCGTCGTTGGGTTCGCGCACGAGCGCGTCGAACGGCTTCGATTCGTAGGACAGGCCGGCGGGGGTGCGGCGACCGAACAGCACCTCGCTGTTCTTCGTTTCGTCTGAGCCGTTGGTGCGCGTGACGAGGATGTCGAGCGTGCCGTCGCCGTCGAAGTCTTCGAGCGTGCGGACCTGTCGGACGAAACTGTCGGCCTGCTCGCCGAGGCAGAAGTCGATGGTGGTAGCTGCAAAGGTCGGCGACCGCGGCGTCGGGCCGCCCTGGTTGAGCCAGGCCTGCAGTCGCCGGCTGCAAGCGGACGTGCCCGTCGGAACGTTCACGAGGAAGTCGCCACGACCGTCGCCATTGAGGTCGGCGGTCTGCACGTTCGTTTCGTCGGGCAACGCAATGGTTACGTTGGTCGCGAAGATCTCGAAGTCTTCCAGCCGCCAGCTCGAGCTTCCGGTGCCGTCGCTGCTGCCGTTCCAGTAGCGCACGGTCACCACGCCGGGCTGCATCGGTGCGGGGCCGGCGGTCGGGTTCGCGGGCTGCCCGATAGCGACGAGGTCGGAGCGGCCGTCATTGTCGAAATCGGCGAACGTGGCGCCCAGCAGGCTGGCATCGACTGCATGGAGCGAGCCGACGTCGACGGCGCCGCGAAGATTGCGGGCCGTGTCGAACGAAAGCAGATACCGGTCGTCGGCCAGCGTGCGCAGCAGCGCTTCGCGACGGCCGTCGCCGTCGAAGTCGCCGCTGGGCGTCACGGAAGCCTTCTCCAGCGCGCTCGACAGGGCATCGAGCGCCTCCACCGACAACGCCGTTCCGACGTCGTCACCATCCAGGAGAGTCGTAACGTCGTCGAGAGGCATCCGTTCCGTGGAAAAGGCGAGATCGCCGTCGCTCCATTGCAGCGACAACGGCGGCAGGCAGTTGCCCGCAGCGCACTGTGTGATGCTTCTGACGAGACTTCGGCCGCTGTGCGCGCTCGGCGCGCCATACGCCAGTCGGTACTCGAATGCGGGAACGGCCGAGCCGGGCGCGAACGCACTGATCCTGCTCAGCCTCTGCAATGACGTGCTGGCCGTGTCCTGCAGGTACGACGATCCGACGTCGTCCGAGCCCGCACCCGTGGGGCGCGGCTGATAGTCGAACTTCACGTAGCGAGTCGGCGACGTCTCGCCTTCGCTGTAGCGGATGAACGTCACGCGCTGCTCGTCGCCGCTGCTGGCGTACTCGTAACGAATCGCGTTGCCGCTGTAGTCCTCGCGGCGATCGATCGCCCAGGTGAGCACCTGCGGCGATGAGTTGTCCTCGCGCGCGGGCGCGAATCGGGAATCCGGCGTGTAGCCGTACTCCAGCTTCAGGTTGTCGCGCGTGTCGACGCGGAAATACGGCGGAGACGCGCCGTCCAGTGCGCCGAACTGGCGCACGCGAACGAATGTCTCGATTTCCGTCCGGTACTCCGCCGTTGCGCCGCCGCCGGCGGCGACCTGGATCAGGCGTTGTCCGTCGAGGCAGAGCGCGTCGTTGGCGTTGAACTGCACGCCCGACGAGTAGCCGTCCTGCGCCACCGTGCGCGGGCATCGGTGGATGCTAGACAGTCCGGACAAGCTCCAGCCAACACCCGCGATGCCATTGCCTGCTCGACTCGAGTAGACGAGCGCGAGCTTCGGCGTCATTCCGTTGCGGCCCGGCGGCACGCGGATGGGCAGCTCGTAGCTCGCGGCGCCGCCATCGACGCCAGCCTCCCCGGCCGGGATCCCGACACTCGCGTCGTGCGGGACGGCAGTCGTCGTCGCTGCGGCCTGGAAGTCGTCGCCCACCGTCGCGGCCGTGAACGTGAGATCGCGCCGCGCGCGCTGCAGCCCCGACGCCGTCCAGCGCTTGGCGCGAATGACGTATTGCTGTTGGCGCCCGCCCCACGAATCGACTTCGTCCCACGGGATCGTCACGGCCGTCGATCCGAGCGATTGCGTCGAAACGTCGACTTCCTTGACCACCTGTTCGTCGCCGGGCGCGACTAGTCGCGCCACGGAAATCATCGTCCGGACGACGCAGGGCGGTGCGGTGGCCGGCGTGAGCGAGATCGTGAGTCCCGCGCCGCTGCCGATCGACACGGGCCCGCTGGGAGTTGCGATGGCCACCGAGGTCGTGCACGAGCCCGAGGTGGGCACCGTGAATGGCACGGTCGAGGCGAGCAACTCACGACGGTTCGCGTCGCTCCACAACTCGTACGTGTACTGCGCACCCACCGTGACGTCGGACGACGCGACGCCGATCGTGCGGCTGCGCGGCTGGTTCGCAACGACCAACGCGCGCGAAAGGATCGGCGAGCCCGCCACCTCTTCGATGCGCTCGGTTCGGTAGAGCGACGCGTTCGGATACGACCCGTCCGTGTACCAGGTCACCGTTCCCTGGCAGGTGGCGGCAGCCGAGTCGGGCAGGCAGGTGGGATTGGCCACATCGACGCGTCGCCCATTCGTGGCGAGGTCGACCTGGTTGAGATTGTTCAGGTGGACGATCTCGACCGGGCCGGTGGTGACGCTCGGGCCTGGATCGCCGCTCGGCCTGACGTCGAACGCGAGATCCACAGCGGACCCGCCGGACGGGATCGTTGCCTGCGGATCAATGGTCACGCGCAGGCGAGGCGTTGCCGTCGAAGTCGGCGACGGCGGCGCGATCGTGTGCGACAGCCAGCCGATGCGGAATTGCGAAGGCTGGCCCGCGATCGTGTTGTCCCACGTCCACAAGCCGTCGGAACCCGAATACGGGTTGTAGCCGCGCGTGGTCATCAGGCACAGGTGGCGCCAGTTCGGATCCGTATCCGAGAAACCCGCGGGCACGGCGGCGGCGGCGTGGCACGCATGCGTCGGCGGCAAGCCGGCCGCCGGGCTGTCCGCTGTGAGTGGGACGGCGGCATGCGCCCATCGCGGCGCGCCGACGTCGCTGGCGCTCAGCCCGGAGAAGTACAGCAGGAAGTGATGCTCGAACGATTCGTAGAAGTACGCCATCAGCATCCAGGCGCTTGCGTTCGCCTGTGCCCACGCCCCGCTCTGGCCGTTCATCGGCGTACCTGACGTCGCCGGGCTCGCCAGACCGCCGAAGTTGTCGAGGCACGAGCGAACTACGTCCCCGGACTGCCCAGGCCCGATCGTGCCCGTCGTGTCGGGGTACGCTGCGTTCAGTTCGTCGCGATTGATCTTCCAGTGCACGGCGGCCTTGTTCGGGTTGCCGTTCATGCCGAGCGCGGTGAATGCGAGGCTCACTTCGCCGACCACTTCCCCGTTCGCGAAGGTTCTGCCGGTTCCGCGAGGATCCGCTTCGGGCGCGACGGGAAACTGCTTCAGCTTGACGAGTTCGCCGACGAAACCGAGGCGCTGCGTCGGGTTGGTCACCGAATCGAAGACCACCTGGCCCCGTGCGCCGTACCAGACGGGACGCCACCCCGACGGTTCCTTGCGGTACGTATAGAAGACGACGAACAGGTCCTGCGGATCGTCCGGCGTCGGCGACGCGTCGCTGTACCAGAAAAAGTCCCAGCCCTGGCCGGCGCGCCGCGTGTCCATGTACCGGCCCGGCGTGAGATACGCGGCGCCCGGCGGGATCTCGATGGTCGGGGCATGCGAGCCACAGGTGCCGGCCCAGAGGGCAGCGAGCTCCTGCGGTGTTCGCGGCTGTGGCAAGGAAGCGCTGGCAGGCAGCGACGGGAAAAGCCAGGTCAGAACGAGGACGATCAGGACTCGCCGGAACATCGAACAGCTCCCCTGCGAACATGCGCGCGACGGCGCGCCATCGCGACAGGCGCGATGCGTGAGAAACCCCGAGGCTGCATGCGACGCCGATTCGGTCGCACGAGATGTGCCCCCATCGTTGCCCGGGCTTCCAGCCGTTGGGCAACGCCCCACCGATTGCGCTACCGAAACTAGCGATGATCCGTCCAGCCGCGCAAGCAGAATATTTTCAGTCGATGCACGTTTAAGGTGAGAGGATTCGCGCCGTTTTGTAATCGCATTCCTCACCGTGTGAGGCTCGCCCAGTCTTCGACCTCGATTTTCGCCGACGCGCTGCTCCGCTTCGTCAATCGCCGGAAGGTCGCGGGTGTGTTGACCGTCGTGGTTGAGCGTGAACGCGGCGCCGCGCCGGTGGCGCAGTGGACCGCGTGGACGCGCTGGTGATGTCGTGGCGAAGCCGAACACCTCGACGCGCACGCCTTGCAGACGTTTGCGCGACGCTGCTCGCATGCGGGCGCGCGCTCGCGCATGCTTCGCCTTTCGGGTCCGGAACACGCCATGGTCGCCGCCTACCTCTACCTCAACGCCGTCCTGTACCTCGTGTTCGCCGTCTGGTGCTCGCTGCGCTGGCGCGAGACGTCGAAGGCGATGGGTTTCGTCACGCTGAGCCATTCCGGGCAATCGGAATACCTCGTCGTCTACGGCGGGCTGCAGCTCGGGCTCGCGATCGCGTTCTTCCTGCTCGCGCGCGATCCGTCACTGCATCGCTTCGGCCTGCTGTTCTCGCTCGCGCTCTACGCGGCGATCGTCGCGTTCCGCGTCCCGACGGCGCTCGCGTTCTCGCCGGTTTCGTCGACGACGTGGATCGTCGCGGGGTTGGAAGTGTTCCTGCTGGTTGCCGCCGTCGCGCTCTGGGTCGCGATGCGCTGACGTGGCTGCCACGAAGCGCACCGACGCGCTGCCCGGCTTGCCGGCGGGTTTCCGGCTGACCAGCCCGGATCGCGTGCTCATCGCCGATCCCGGCGTCACCAAGCTCGCGCTCGTGCAGTTCTACGCGCGCATCGCCGACTACGTGCTGCCCGGCCTCGTCGGGCGGCCGCTGTCGATCGTGCGCTGTCCGGACGGCGGCGATGCGGCGTGCTTCTTCCAGAAGCATCCGACGCCGGGAATGATTCCCGCGATCCGCACGTTCGCGTTGCGCGAAGCCTCGGGCACGGACGCGACGTACTTCGAGGTGCGCGACCTCGAAGGCCTGCTCGGGCTGGTGCAGGTGAATGCGATCGAGCTCCACCCGTGGGGCGCGCGCACGCGCGACCCGGAGCGGCCTGACCGCCTCGTGATGGACCTCGATCCCGCGCCGGACGTGCCGTTCCGCGCGGTCGTCGCCGGCGCGCGCGAGCTGCGCGAGCGCCTGGCCACGATGAAGCTCGAGAGTTTCGTTCGCACGTCGGGCGGCAAGGGCCTGCACGTAGTCGTACCGCTCACGCCTTCGGCTTCGTGGGACGAGGCGAAGGAGTTCACGCAGGCACTCGCGCGCGCGATGGAAGCGGACGCACCCGATCGATATCTATCGGTCGCGACGAAGGCGAAGCGCAACGGCCGCATCTTCATCGACTACCTGCGCAACGCGCGCGGCTCCACCGCCGTGGCGTCGTACACCGTGCGCAATCGTGCGGGCGCGCCCGTCGCGACGCCGCTCTCGTGGCAGGAGCTCGGGCGGGTGCGCTCGGGCGCACAGTTCACGATCCGCAACATCGAAGCCCGCCTCGCTCGACTGCGCGAGGATCCCTGGGCCGCCATCGCACGCGTGCGGCAGAAGCTGCCGCGTCGTTGAGATTCGTGTCGTGCACGTCGCGTTCACGCGACGCGCACATCGCACGCCGCGCGGCGCACCCGGACTCGTCGCATCGGACGCGAACCGGCACGCGAGCGCGCGTAGCGCCGTCGCAGGGGCTGGCACGGGGCTTGTATAGGCGATGTCACGGCGAATGCCGAATGACCTCAACCCCGAAAAGGACTGCAGCCATGCTCTCGTACGCACTCGTGTTCCTCGTCATTGCCCTGATCGCGGCCGCGCTGGGCTTCGGTGGCCTGGCCGGCGCCGCCACCGGCATCGCGAAGATCCTGTTCTTCGTGTTCCTGGTCCTGTTCCTCGGCTCGCTCATCATGGGCGGCCTGCGTCGCGGCGTCTGACCACGCTGCCTGGCCGCCGCTGCGGCGCGCGCAACGCAACGCGCACGTCGCAGCGGCCGGCAACAGTTCCCCATCACGTTCCACTTCCCTTTCCCTACGGTGCGACATGACTCACGGATCGACACTCGCGCTGGTCCTCGCCGCGCTGTGCAGCGCCCTCGCGCTCGGGTCATGTCGCACCGCTTCTCCCGATAGCACCACGGCGCTTGCACGCCTCTCGCCCGTATCCGACGCCACCGCGAGCGCGAGCGCCTTGCCCGCGCTGTCGCTCGCCACGCGCACGGCCGACGCAGCGAGCGCGTATGAGCGCGCGGTCGCGCACGCCTCGATGAGCTACGAGTTCGAGAAGCAGTCGTGCGAAGCGCTGGCCGGCGCGTCCCGCGCCACCTGCCTCGCGACCGCGTTCGACCACTTCGCCGACATGCGCGCGCGTGCCCACACGGCGCGCATGTCGGCGCTCGCGGGCGGCTGATACGCGCGCGGCAGATTCGCCTCGACGAAGCGCCCGCTCGGGCGCTTCGTCGTTTTCATCGTCCGCAACGAGGCTGCGGTCGTGCAGCGCGCACGCACGAGCGGGCACGACCACGCAATTCCCCGCACAACGCAACGTGTGATGCACGTGAACGCAGCGTCTACGCGTGGCACGCCAATTGAATAACTCAAATCACGGATTCGCCGAATCCAGCATCGAAGGAGTAGCCCCATGTTGTGGTACGCACTGGTCTTTTTCGTCGTCGCGTTGATCGCTGCCGCGCTCGGGTTCGGCGGCGTTGCCGGCGCCGCTGCCGGCGTCGCGAAGATCCTGTTCTTCGTCTTCCTGGTCCTGTTCGTCGCGTCGCTGATCTTCGGATCGCTGCGTCGCGGCGTGCGCTGACCGAACCATTTCCCCAAGGAGAAATCCCATGATCAAGCGAGTGCTCCCCATTGCCATCATCGCCGCGCTCGGCATGCTGGCCGGCTGCAAGGAATCGGCGCAGGAAACGGCCGACGACGTCGCGGAAGCGCGTGCGGAAGCGACGAAGGACGTCGCCGAGGAACGCGCCGACGTCGTGAAGGCGCAGGCCGAGACGACCAAGGAAGTCGCGCAGGAAAGCGCCGACGGCGACCTCGACGGCGCGCTGGATGCGCAGGCCGACGGAGCGAAGGACGTGGCCGACGAGAAGTACGACGTCGCGATCGCCGCGGCGAAGGGCCGCTACGACACGTCGATGGAGCAGTGCGACGCGTTCCAGGGCGACCAGAAGGACGCGTGCCAGGACCAGGCCGAGTCGACGTACGAGTCGGAGAAGTCGATCGCCGAGTCCGACCACGACCGTGCGGTGGCCGACGCGGACCGCATCGACGGCGACTGATCGACGCCGTGGCGACGCGCGCGACCTCGACGTCGCGCGCGTCGCTGCATTTGCACTCTGTAGAACTTTCGCGGTTCCGAAGCGCGCGGTCGGAGTACGTTTTCCGGCGAGGCCCAGCAGGGCGCGTCGCCGACGGAAAAACGTGCTCCGACCTCGGCTTCCGTCGTGGCATGCCTGTTGCTGTCTCCCCGGTCCCGACGCGGCGGACAAGCGCATCGTCGCGCGACAGCAAGGAGACGCACCATGAATCGACGTTATCCCGAATCGGCCTCCGGCAATGGCGGTCGCGAGCGCAGCGGCTCGCCGGACGATTACTACGGCAGCGAGGAGCGCCAATCGCGTTCGTCGCGCGCGCCGCGCGAGGAGGACATCTCGCGCTGGACGAGCGAAGGTGGCAGCCAGACCTACTATCGGCGCGACGACGAGGACCAACGCGGTCCGCAGCAGTACGGCGGCGGTTACGGTTCGCAGCACTTCAACCAGGGCGCAAGCCATGGCCCGTCGAATCCTTATGGCGAACCGTACGGCTTCGGCCAGGGCAGGTACGGCTACGGCGCGCAGCAGACCAGCGCGGGCGCGAACCCGCACCAGTTCGGTGGACAGCACGGCGGCTTCTACAACTACGGCCAGCGCGGTTCGACGAGCATCGGCAGCCAGTACGGGCAGCCGCACGGCTACGGCGCATCGTCGGGCTACGGCGGGCAATACGGCTCGCAGCAGGGTTACGGCGGCACGGCATTCGGCAACTCGCCCAACCATGGCTACCCACAAGCGTCGCCGTACGCGAGCGCCGGCGGCGGACAGTACGGCTCGCCGCTCGCGTGGTCGCCCAGCCCGGCGTACGGCGCACAGCCCGGCCATGCGCAACCGTACGGCGGCAGTCACGGCAGCCATCCCGCGCAGGACTGGGGCCAGCCATACGACTCCGGCTCGCGGCGCCATGACCAGCGGTACGGCGCGCAGGGCCAGGCTCCGCAGTACGGTGGTGGCGCAGGCTATCCGTCCGTGCAGGGCGGTGCCGCGGGATCGCAATACGGCGGCTACGGCTACCAGTACGGCGGCGGCAGCAACTACGCCGCGGGCAGCCAGTACGGCACGAGCGGGGCATACGGCCCGGGCGCGTACGCCAACCGCGGCCGCGGCCCGAAGAACTATTCGCGCTCGACCGAACGCGTCCGCGAGGACGTGTGCGAGCGCCTGTCGTCCGATCCGTACATCGACGCGAGCGACATCGACGTCAATGTCGGCGAGAACGGCCGTGTCGTGCTGGAAGGCACGGTCGACGAGCGCTGGATGAAGCATCGCATCGAGGACATGATCGACGCGACGCCCGGCGTGCAGCACATCGAGAACCGGCTGCGTATCGGCAGCTCGTCCGGCGACTCGTCACCGTACGGCGCAAGCTCGCGCACCGGTGGTTCGCCGGCGAGCGCGTCGACGACGGGAACGACGACCACGGGCAGTGCGACGTCGAACGAGACGAAGCGGCACTGACGAAAGGAATGGAAGGGGCCGCGCATTGTGGCCCCTTTCGTTCGCGCGCCCTATTCGCCTGCGCGTTCGAACATCACGTGGTAGGCCAGCCGCCCACCGTGGCTCGTGACGAACAGTTCGGCATGTGAGCCCGCGAGCAGGCAGCGGGTGACGTCCAGCGCCGCCTCGTCGTGGGCGAAGCGCGGCACTGCGGCGAGCGCGCCGTCCTCCGGGAACGCGATCCCCGGCGGCGCGCTCGCGCCGATACTCACGCAGGTACGATCGCCGTGCGGCGCGACGGAGATCCGCGGGTGGTCGACGCCGCTCGCGTATACCTGGCGCGCGAGCTGGTACAGCGCGTACTCGATCGCGTCGCGATTGCCGTGCACCGGCGCCAATTGCGGCGACACGTCCAGCGCGATCGTGTTGAGCAGCCGGTTCAGTCGCCGGCACATGCGCTGGCGGACGGCCGACAGCGTCTCGGCCAGCGGGAAACTGGTCCTGGCCGCCGACGCCGGTGCGGCGACGTCCGTCATGTTGCGCACCTTCGCGGCGCAACGGCGCGCATCGGTCTGGATCTGCCGCAGCACGGCCGGCAGCTCGTCGGCGCGGCCGCGGTCGATGAGCATCGTCGCCACTTCCGCGTTCAGCACCAGTGCGCCGAGCGGGTTGTTGATCTCGTGCGCCATCGCCGCGGCGAAGCGCTGCAGCGTGTCGAGCGTAACGCCGCCGGGTGTTCGCAGCGACGCGCGTGGCGTGGCGCTCACGCAGCGTTCCCTCCCGCCGTGGCGGCATACCGGGCAAGGCGGTTGTAGACCGTCTTCAGGCTGATGCCCAGCGCCTCCGCCGTGCGCGACTTGTCGTCGCTGAAGTACGAAAGCGTCTTGAGCAGCATGCGGCGCTCCATCTCCTCGAAGCTCGTGCCGACGGCGAACGTGAGCGCGTGCTCGCTTTCGCCGATCGGCTGCGCCACGCGGTGCTGCAGCTGTCCGATCCGGACGACGTCCTCCTCGGCGAGGATGAACGCACGTTGCACCGCGTTCTTGAGCTCGCGCACGTTGCCCGGCCACGCATAGGCCATGAGCTCGTGCTCGGTGCCCGGCGCGAAGCGGCGACGAACGTTGTAGCGGCGATTCAGGCGCGTGAGGAACAGCTCCGCCAGCATCGGGATGTCGCTCGCGCGTTCGCGCAGCGGCGGCATGGTGAGCGGGAAATCCATGAGGCGGTAGTAGAGATCGTCGCGCAGCACGCCCTGCGCGATCGCTTCGCGCGGGCGTCGGTTGCTGGCCGCGACGATGCGCACGTCCACCGGCATCTCCTGCGTGCCGCCGACGCGCACGAGCGTGTGCGTCTCGAGCACGCGCAGCAGGTGCACCTGCAGGTTCAGCGGCATCTCGGTGATTTCGTCGAGGAACAACGTGCCGCCGTCGGCCTGTTCGAAACACCCGCTGTGCTGCTTCACCGCGCCCGTGAACGAGCCGCGCTCGTGGCCGAACAGGTGGCTCGCGAGCAGCTCCGGTGCGATCGCGCCGCAGTTGAGCGCGACGAAGCTGCCGCTGCGGCCGGAGAGCTCGTGCACGGCGCGCGCCGCGAGCTCCTTCCCCGTGCCGCTCTCGCCCGCGATGAACACGGTCGCGTCCGTCGGCGCCACCAGCCGCACCTGCTTGAATACCTCGCGCATCGGTGCCGAGCAGCCGACGAGCTCGCCGCATGCATCGTCTTCGTGCGGCGCGCGGTCGCCCGGCGCGGCGTGCGATCTGTCCGCCGCACGATCGAGCAGCTGCTTGAACTTCTGCGGGTCCAGCGGCTTGACGAGGTAGTCGAGCACGGGCGCCTGCACGGCCCGGATCGCGCTTTCCACCGACGGGCTGCCCGTCGCGATCGCGAATTTGCCGTGGTCGGCGAGATCGATCTCCTCGAGCAGGTCCCAGCCGCTGCCGTCCGGCAGCAGCAGGTCGATCAGGACGAGGTCGAAGCGACGACCCCGCGTGTGCGCGCGTGCCGTTGCGAGCGTGTGCGCCGACTCCGGCTCGAACCCTTGCAGGCGCGCGAAGTCGCACGCGGCACGGACGAAGTCGGGGTCGTCGTCGACGATCAGCAGCGACGGCGCGCGATAGGAACCATCCATAGGCAGCGTCTTCTCATTGCGGGCGGGACCGACGGCCGGCGTGCGACTGCACTGCCGGAAGACCGCGCGCCCCGCGCTGTGCTTCGAAGCGTACTCATTCGCAGGAAAGCGGGAGCGAAATCCTTGCATCGTGTTGTAACCGCTGCATCCGCGGCGCCGCGGAGCGCCGCGCAGCGCGCCTCGCGCCCATGGCACGGTTCATGTAGCCGACCGCCGGTCATCCCGGAGGAACGACCATGAACAGATTCGCGACGATCGCAGCGGCCTGTGCGCTGGGCCTGGCGGGCAGCGTGCAGGCGGCCGACACGGATACGACGTACAGCGACCAGATGTTCTTCACGAACGCGGCGATCGGCGGCATGGCCGAGGTGGACGCCGGCAAGCTCGCGAGCGCTAAGGGCAGCAGCAAGGAAGTGCGCGTCTTCGGCCAGAAGATGGTCAGCGAGCACTCGAAGAACAACGACGAGCTGAAGCAGCTCGCCGCGAAGAAGAACGTGCAGCTCCCGGCGACCACCGATGCGAAGCACCAGGAAATGCTGGCGAAGCTGCAAGGGCTGTCCGGCGACGCCTTCGACCTCGCGTACGCGGCCGACATGGTGAAGGGGCACGAGGACATGGCTGCCTTGCTCGCGCGCGCCGCGCGCGAGAGCAAGGACGCCGACGTGCGCATGTTCGCGACCGACACGCTGGCGGCCGTGCACATGCACCACCAGCTCGCCGTGGATCTGCAGCAGACGGAAATGGCCGAAGAGACGGAGTGAGGCGGAGCGCCTCGCACTGTTTGCAAATCCTTGCCCGGAATCGACACAGGCAACGTCGATTCCGGTCCAACATCCTCACCTCGAAGCGGCAACACGCAACGGAAATCGAACGAACATGATCCTTCCCATTCCCTCCCCGCCGCAGGGCCAGCGCAAGATCAAGCCGCCGCGGTGGGACCGCTACCACGACGAGCCCGTTCCGGGCGATTACTGGGGTGTTGGCCCCGGCGACTCGCCGGCGCAGGTGGAAGAAACGAGCGAAGAGCCGCAGCGAATCCACTGAATCAGTTCACGTACGGTCCCGCGGAGCGAACTCCCCGCCCCCGCCCCCACGCTCCGCGGGACCGTCTTTGAATCAGAAAGCCCGGCAGCTTGCCGGGCTCTTTTGTTTCTGGATTCTGCAGCGCTTCTTCGCGCTGCATCGCTGCGACATCCCTGTCGGTGCCGCGCTTCGGTGGGCCGACTCATCGGCCATCCCTGGCCTCAGCGATCGCGCTCCAGCGGTCGCTGGTGCGACCGCTGATCTGCGCGCGATCACGTCGCGATCGGCGAGTGTTCCGGGAAACGGCGAGGCACGGCAGATCGCTCCCCCCAAGCCGCACTGTACAGCCTGCTCTCTTCCGTTCGGCGCGACGTACTCGCAGGCGTGGTGGCGGCCAGGTCCGCTTCCACAGACTCTACCGTGCCCGGTACTTCCCTCCCCTGCGGATGCAGGGGAGGGATGGTTTTGCGCGATCAGCGCATGCGAACGCGATGCGGCTGGCCGTTGCGGCTGCGCATCGGCGGCAGCCGGGATTCATCGTTCATGGTCGCCGGTCGCCAGGCGTAAACCTGCCAGCCGTCCGGGGCATCGCCCTGCGCGTCGTGCCCTTCGAACACGCCGTCGCTGAAGTACGCGAGGCGCGGGCCACGCCATTCGCCGCCGGGATGCTTCAGCAGCACGACCACGCGTGCGCCGTCCTGCGGCTGGACGTCGGGGTAGGCGCAGTACCCCGCCGGTATCCAGCCGCGCGGATCGGGCCCGCAAGCCGTTTGCGAGGAAGTCATGGCGCCGTTCGTCAGCGGCGGTCGCCGCGGTCGCCCTGACCCGGCTTGATCACCGTCTTCGCGCTTCGCTTGCGGTCCTGCGACAGCGACTGACCGACGTCGTCGGACTCCTTGATGCGCCCCTGCTCGTCGCGACGGATGTAGCGCTTGTCGCCGTTCGGCTCGATCAGCTCTCGCTTGCTCATGGCTTTTCCTCCTTCGTTGCAGCCGAATGAAGAATCAGCAAGAAGCGGGCCATCTTGCGCCGTTGCGCGCGCCTGCGCGGAGCCCGGCGAGGCGCCCTTCGCAGTGTCGGGATCGACGGATGCCGCACGCGCGATCGTGGCATGTGCATTGCAGCGTGACGTCCAGTCCTGCGCGCGGGATCGCGCGGATCACCAACCACTTGCCGAGGAGCGTCGCCCATGAAATTCACCAACATGCTGTCGCCGGAAGCGAACGCCATCGATTTGCTGAAGCAGGACCATCGCAAGGTCGACGGCCTGTTCAAGCAGTTCGAGCAGGCCACGCGCGGCGACGAGAAGATCGAGATCGCGCAGCAGATCTGCCAGGAGCTCACGATCCACGCGCTCGTCGAGGAACGCGAGTTCTACCCGCGGCTGCGCGATGCGTTCGACACCGAA
Organism: uncultured Pseudomonadota bacterium; assembly: GCA_937996755.1. Classification (GTDB taxonomy): domain Bacteria; phylum Pseudomonadota; class Gammaproteobacteria; order Xanthomonadales; family Ahniellaceae; genus CALKUS01. The sequence goes on from CALKUS010000065.1 coordinate 19,601, forward strand.
GGCGACGACCTCATCGACGAGGCGGAAGTGGAGCATCGCACGCTGAAGCAGCTAATCGCGGAGATCGACGGCTCCACGGCCGACGAACGCCTGTTCGAAGCGAACGTGACCGTGCTGAAGGAGTACGTGCAGCACCACGTCAAGGAAGAAGAGAACGAAATCATGCCGAAGGCACGCGGAACCGACCTCGACCTCGTCGCGATCGGCCAGCGCATCCAGAAGCTGAAGGAACGGCTCACCGCACAGGCGATGGACGCCGCCGCCGGCATGAGCACGCGTGGCAAGGCACGCGTGCGCGTGGCGAAGCCGGGCACGCGCGCGGCTGCGCCGCGCAAGTCGCGCACCACCGCACGCAAGCGCACGCCGGCGAAACGCGCCGCCGGTGCGAACGGCGCACGCGCGACGAAGCGCGGCAACGGGCGGTCGTCGACCGTGTCGCGCGGCAATGGCCGCGGCGGCACGCGCAAGGCACCCGCGCGCGGTGGTCGCAGCGCCGCGGCTTCCCGGTCCGGCTCGCGCTAGCCGCAGCACTCCCGCAACAGGGCCAGCGCCGCGACCGCGTCGGTCGCGGCGTCGAGCCAGGCGCCGAGGTCGTCGCTCGCGACGAGCAGAGGCCCGCCTTCGCCACCGAGCACGAACGCCGCCTGCAGGTCGCTGCCATCCGGCTCGCCCGGCGCGCGATAGACACCCGCGGCCCACGCCAATGCCCCAGGCACGCCCAGCAGCCGCACGCCTTCCCCGCGGACGAAGTCGTCGTACGCACTGAGCGGGATCGCGCAGCGCTGGCCGCGCTTCCACAGGGGCGCGAACACGCGCGATTCGGCGAGCCGCTGCACGAATACGCGATGCGTCCGATAGCGCCGGGCGAACGCGCGCCCGTCGGATACGTGGCGCGGCGCCACGCCCCAGCCCGCTTCCTCGAGCGTCGGCTCGCCGTCGCGCGCGAGCACCACGGCGAGCGGCTGTCCGGGACGGACGTGGCGCGCGGCGATCGTGGGCGAATCGGGCAACGGCAATACGAGCCCTGCGCGTCCATCGTCGAGCACGACGTCGCGTTGCGCAGCGAGCGTGATCGCGGTGAGCATCCGCTGCGATATTACGCTCGCACGAGGTCGACGTCGTGATAGGCGAACGCGTGCTGCGCGTCGGCCGGATGATGCGTGCGCGACAGTTCCCGCCATTCGCGCGCGTCGTGATCGGGGAACCAGGCGTCGGCGCGCGGGAGCGAGGTATCGACGAGCGTGAGCGCGAGCTTCGTGGCGCGCGGCAATGCGAGTGCGTAGACCTCGCCGCCGCCGATCACCATCAGCGGCCCCTGCGTGCGCGCGAGCGCTTCGTCGAGCGAATGCACGACGGCCATGCCTGCGACGGGCGACGCGTCGCCACGCGTGAGCACGAGATTCTCGCGGCCCGGCAGCGCGCGCCCGATCGCCTGTGCCGTGCGTCGCCCCATCAGGATGGCGTGGCCCATCGTGAGCCGCTTGAAGCGCTTCAGGTCGTCCGGCAGATGCCAGGGCAGCTGGCCGTCCACGCCGATGGCGCGGTTCGCGTCCATCGCCGCGATGAGCACGACGTCCCGCATCAGACCGCGACGGGCGCCCTGATCGCCGCCTGCGGCTCGTAGCCTTCCACCACGATGTGCTCGTAGCGGAAATCGAAGAGCGAGCGCACGTCCGCGTCGAGCATCAGGCGCGGCAACGCGCCGGGTGTGCGCTGGAGCTGCTCGCGCGCCTGGTCGAAGTGGTTGCGGTAGAGGTGCGCGTCGCCGAGCGTGTGCACGAAGTCGCCGGGCGCGAGGCCCGTGACGTGCGCGACGAGGTGGGTCAGCAGCGCGTAGCTCGCGATGTTGAACGGCACGCCGAGGAACACGTCGCCCGAACGCTGGTAGAGCTGGCACGAGAGCTTTCCGCCCGCAACGTAGAACTGGAACATCGTGTGGCACGGCATCAGCGCCATGCGCGGCAGGTCGCCCACGTTCCAGGCGCTCACGATGAGGCGGCGCGAGTCGGGATTGCGGCGAATCTCGTCGACCACCCACGCAATCTGGTCGACGGTCTTCCCGTCGGCCGTCGACCACGAGCGCCACTGCTTGCCGTAGACCGGACCGAGCTCGCCGCGATCGTCGGCCCACTCGTCCCAGATCGTCACCTTGTTCTCGCGCAGGTACGACACGTTCGTGTCGCCGCGCAGGAACCAGAGCAACTCGTGCGCGATCGAGCGCCAGTGCAGCTTCTTCGTCGTCAGCAGCGGGAAGCCTTTCGCGAGGTCGAAGCGCATCTGGTGCCCGAACACGCTGCGCGTGCCGGTGCCCGTGCGGTCGTCCTTGTCGGTGCCGTTCTCGAGGATGTGGCGGAGCAGCTGCAGGTAGGCGTGCATGGTGCGGGCGTGGCGCGTCGGCGGCGCCATGATCGCACAGGCCGCGCCTCAGTCGGCGGCGGGCGCGACTGCCGGCGGCGCCACGGGCGCGCGTCGCGACAGCCACAGCAGGACGAGCCCCGTGGCGATCAGCGGCACCGAGAGCAACTGGCCCATCGTGACCCAGCCGAACGCGAGGTAGCCGAGCTGCGCGTCGGGCTGGCGCACGAACTCGATCGCGAAGCGGAACAGGCCGTACATCAGCGCGAACAGGCCCGACACGGCATACCGCGGGCGCGGCTTCGCCGAGTACCACCACAACACCGCGAACATCACGACGCCTTCGAGGAACGCTTCGTAGAGCTGCGTCGGATGGCGCGCTTCCGCGTTCAGCAGGCCCTGCTCGAACATCGCGCGCAATTCCTGCGTCGATGCGCCCAGGTCGGCGAGCGCGCTCGGGAACACGACGCCCCAGCCGGCATTCGTCTTCGCGCCCCAGAGCTCGCCGCCGATGAAGTTGCCGAGGCGGCCGAGGCCGAGGCCGATCGGCACCAGCGGCGCGACGAAGTCGATCGTGTCCCAGAAGCGGCGCTGCTGCTTCCGCGACCAGATGACGGTGGCGAGGATCACGCCCAGGAGCCCGCCGTGGAAGCTCATGCCGCCTTCCCAGACCTTCAGGACCATCAACGGGTCGCGCAGCCACTCGTGCGAGTAGAACAGCAGGTAACCGATGCGTCCGCCGAGGATCACGCCGAGCATCGCGTAGAACATCAGGTCGCCGTACGCGTCCTTCGTCGCGACGAGCCGACCAGCGGCAACGCGCCGCGCGCCGAGCCAGTAGCCGGCGACGAAACCGCCGAGGTACATCAGGCCATACCAGTGGATCCCGAGCGGCCCGACCTGGACGGCGATGGGATCGATGTCGTTGAAGAAGATCATGGAGCGCGGCGCGGTGGCGAAGCGGCGATTATGCGCGACGCGGGCGGCGAGTGCTCGAAAAACCATGCGGGCGGCCCGGTGCTACGCTCCGGCCACCTGCGACAGCGGAGGTTGCGCCATGACCGTTTCGCGCCGTGCTTTCCTCGCATTCCAGGGGGCCGCGATCGGCGCGGCGTTCGTCCCGGGCCGGCTCGTCGCCGAGGTGGCGGCGCGCACCGAGCCTGCGCCGAAGCTCGGCGACTGGCCGTCGGTCCGCGCATTGTTCCGGCTCGCGCCGGAGTACCGCCACTTTTCCGGTTTCTTCATCGCCTCGCACCCGACACCGGTGCGGCAGGCGATCGAAGCGTTCCGCGACGCGCTCGACGCGAACCCGTTCTTCACCGTCGAGCACGGCATGTTCGAGGAAGAGGCGAACAACCTGCAGCTCGCCGTCTGTACCGACGCCGCGCCGTACCTGGGCGTGCGCGCGCAGGACATCGCGCTCACGCCGAACACCACGACCGGCCTGGCGCTCGTCTACCACGGCCTGCCGCTCGCCAAGGGCGACGAGGTGCTCACGACCACGCACGACCACGTCGTGCACCACGAGTCGATCCGCCTCGCGTGCGAGCGCAGCGGCGCGAGCTGGCGGCGCGTGCCGCTGTTCGAGGATGCGCGCTCCGCGAAGCCCGAGGCAATCGTGGCGCGCGTGCGCGAAGCGCTGCGGCCCGGGACGCGCGTGCTGGGCATCACCTGGGTGCATTCGGCTTCGGGCATCCGCCTGCCGGTGCGCGCGATCGCCGATGCGGTCGCCGTCGAGAACGCGAAGCGCGATCCGGCGCAGCGCATCCGCATCGTGCTGGACGGCGTGCACGGGCTCGGCTGCTCGGACGCGGACCTGACCGCGCTCGGCTGCGACTACTTCAGCGGCGGCGCGCACAAGTGGATGTTCGCGCCGCGCGGTACCGGCATCCTCTGGGCGCACGAAGCGGCGTGGGGCGCGTTGCGGCCGACGATCCCGTCGTTCTCGGAATTCGAGTCGTACCAGGCGTGGATGGAGAACCGCGCGCCGAACGGCCCGACGAACGCCGCGCGCGTCACGCCGGGCGGCTTCCTCGCCTACGAGCACCAGTGGGCGATGGGCGCCGCGTTCAGGCTGCACCGCGAGTTGGGGCGCGAGCGCATCGCGACGCGCGTCGCCGAGCTCAACGGTCGGATCAAGGACGGCCTCGCGAAGCTGGACCGGGTGAAGCAGCACACGCCGCGCGACGCGGCGATGTCGGGGGGCATCTGCTGTTTCGAAGTCGACGGCATGGCGCCGGAGGCGGTCGTCGCCAAGTTGCTCGAGAAGAAGATCATCGCGAGCACGAGCCCGTACGCAAAGCCCTACGCGCGGTTGTCCGCGGGCATCTTCAATACGGAAGCCGAGGTCGACGAGGCGCTCGCGGCACTGCAGGCCGTGATCGCCTGACGCACGCTCAGCGCGCGGGAATTTCCGCGCGCTCGCGCTCTGCCCCGACGCGCTTCGCGATTTCCTGCTTCGCGGCGACGAACCACGGCCGCCCCGCCACCGTGCGCCACGCGACGTCCGTGTCGAGCACGACCAGCTCCAGCCAGCCGCGCGCGATCGCGCGCTCGAGCGCGGCGCGTGCGGCCGCTTCGTCGTCCTCGAGCATGGCGAGCACGGCGGACTGGTAGTCGATCGACGGCAGCGCGACGCCGCCCGCGCGGAATCGTTCCATCGTCGCTTTCATCGCGGCCAGCTCGGCCGAATACGACTTGCCGGCTGCACGACGCAACGCGATCCAGTTCGCGACCTCCGCGATGCCGATGCGCGTCGGATACCAGCTGTACGAGAGGCGATCGCGCATCACCGGGTCGGCGAGCGCGGATTCGTACGTGCGCAGCGCGCCGGCGTCGTCGCCCGCGACGGCGAGCGCGTGCGCGAGGCCGGCCTCGAGCCACGGCTCCTGCGCGATGTCCTTGCCGTCGCCGCGCAGCCAGGCGACGGCTGCGTCGGCGGCGCCACGTCGCCAGAACAGCTCGAGGCGCATCTGCAGGTACATCGGTGGGCGCGGCGGGCGCGTGTCGACTCGCGCGAGCTCGGCTTCGGCGCGATCGTGCTCGCCGAGCATCGACAGGGCCTGCGCGAACGCCATGATCCCGTACGGAGACCGTGGAATGGGTCCACTCGCCGCGAGCGCGATCTGCCCGTATGCGAGCCGGCTGCGGCGCAGCATGTCGCTGGACGGAAACTGCACGGGATCGGGCCAGCTCGCGCGTGCTTCGGCGACGGCCGCGTCGAAGTCGCCGAGCATCATCAGGTCGAAGCCGATCAGTCCCGGCACGTAGTTCGAGCGCGGATTCAGGACGTTCGCACGACGGTGCAATGCCAGCGCTTCGCGCGGCCGGCCGAGGTAAAGGGCGACGTTGCCGCTGACCGCGAGCACGTCGTAGTTGTCGGGCGCGAGCTCGACGGCGCGTCGCGCGGACGGCTCCGACTCCACCGTGTGCCACTGCATGGTCTGCAGCATCGTGCGCTCCAGCCACGCGGGCGCGAGGTCGGGGTCGATCGCCAGTGCCTTGTCGACGGCTTCCTCCATCTTCGCGACGGCATCCACGAGCGGCTCGGCACCGCCGTTGCCGAGCATGCGATGGCCCGACGCGACGGCCGACCAGGCGAGCGCGAAGTCCGGATCCTGCGCGAGCGCCTGGTCGAGCAGCTCGAGCGACCGCGATGCGCCCGAGATCGTGTTCTCGAGCTGATAGCGGCGCGCGAGCCAGCGCATCTGATGTGTTCGTCATCGGCGCCCCGGCCGCCAAACCGTCTAGGTAGGTCTTCGCCTCGCGCACGACCTCGCGATAGCGGTCGATCTCGCCCAGCACGAATTTCCTGTACTCCTCCGGCGACCAGTTGTAGGTCTGCGCGGCATTCTTGAGGATGCGCGCCTGCACATCGGGAGATTGCAGCACCGCATTGATCTCGCGATTGAGGCGCGCGATGACCGGCGCGGGCTTCGCGCATCGCGCGGACATCACGGCGGATCACGCGCCCGCGGGCGCGGATCCGGCGCCGGCGCTTTGGGCCAAGCAGTACTTTCAAAGCAAACCCAGCGCGCTTCGCGCGCATATCCACG
>CALKUS010000066.1 GCA_937996755.1 uncultured Pseudomonadota bacterium
AGCTCGCCGCCGCGAGCAGTGCGTCGCAATAGGCCGTCAGCTCGCGCAGGTGCATCGACGCTCAGCCTCCGGCGGCGAGCACCGCGGCCAGCGCCGCGAGCAGGGCCGCGTTCTGCGCCGGGCTGCCGACCGTGATGCGCAGGAACTGCTCGATGCGCGGCAGCCGGAAGTGGCGGACGATGACGCCGTGCGCGCGCAGGCCGGCGGCGAGGCCGGCGGCATCGTGCGCCGGGTGGCGTGCGAACACGAAGTTCGCAGCCGAGGGCAGCACCTCGAAGCCGTGATCCGTCAGCGCCTGCGCGAGCTGTTCGCGGCTGTCGATGACCGCACGCCGGTGCACGTCGAAGTATTCGTCGTCCTCGAGCGCGGCCACGGCGCCGGCGAGCGCCAGCCGGTCGAGCGGGTAGGAGTTGAAGCTGTTCTTGATGCGCTCCAGCGCCTCGATCAGCGCGGGATCGCCATACGCCCAGCCGACGCGCAGACCGGCGAGCGCGCGCGACTTCGACAGCGTCTGCACGACCAGCAGGTTCGGGTACTGCGCGACCAGCGCAGCGGCGCTGTCGGCGCCGAAATCGACGTAGGCCTCATCGACCAGCACGACCGAATCGCGGTTGAAGCCGAGCAGGCGCTCGATGTCGGCGAGCGCCAGGGCGCGGCCGGTCGGCGCGTTCGGGTTCGCGAACACGATGCCGCCGTTCGGCCGGCGGTAGTCCTCGACGCGCAGCGAGAAGTCGCCGGCGAGCGGGATGGTCTCGAAGCCGATGTCGTACAGCCCGCACCAGACCGGGTAGAAGCTGTAGGTCACGTCCGGAAACAGCAGCGGCCGTTCGTGACGCAGCAGGCCGTGGAAGGCGTGCGCGAGCACCTCGTCGGAACCGTTGCCGACGAACACGTGCGCGGCCGTGAGTCCGTGGCGTGCGGCCAGCGCCTGCTTCAGCCGGCCCGCGTTCGGGTCCGGATACAGGCGCAGGCCCTCGTCGAGGGCGGCGCGGATCGCCGCCAGCACGCGCGGCGAGGGTCCGTCCGGGTGCTCGTTGGTGTTGAGCTTGACCAGGTTCGGAAGCTGCGGCTGCTCGCCGGGCACGTACGGCGTCAGCCGCCGCACGGCCTCGCTCCAGTAGCGGCTCACGATGCGTCTTCCGGCACGAAGCCCGGAATCCGGTACTCGGCCGAGCGCGCGTGCGCGCCCAGGCCCTCGCCGCGCGCGAGCACCGAGGCCGTGCGCCCGAGCGTCGCCGCGCCGTCCGGCGAGCAGAAGATCAGGCTGGAGCGCTTCTGGAAGTCGTAGACGCCGAGCGGCGACGAGAAGCGCGCGGTGCGCGAGGTCGGCAGCACGTGGTTCGGCCCGGCGCAGTAGTCGCCGAGCGCCTCGGCCGTGTGCCGGCCCATGAAGATCGCGCCGGCGTGATGGATGCGCGCGAGCAGCGCCTGCGGATCGGCGACCGACAGTTCGAGGTGCTCGGGCGCGACGTGGTTGGCGACGGCCGCGGCCTCGGCGAGATCGCCGACCCGGATCAGCGCGGCGCGGCGCGCGAGCGACGCGCGCACGATGTCGGCGCGCGCCAGCGTCGGCAGCAGCCGGTCGATCGCCGCGGCGACGCGATCGAGGAAGGCCGCGTCCGGCGAGATCAGGATCGGCTGCGCGTCCTCGTCGTGCTCGGCCTGCGAGAACAGATCCATCGCGATCCAGTCGGCATCGGTGTCGCCGTCGCAGATCACGAGGATCTCGGACGGTCCGGCGATCATGTCGATGCCGACCTGCCCGTACACGGCGCGCTTGGCGGTCGCGACCCAGATGTTGCCGGGACCGACGATCTTGTCCACGCGCGGCACGGTCGGCGTGCCCCAGGCGAGCGCAGCGACCGCCTGCGCGCCGCCGATCGCGAACACGCGATCGACGCCGGCCAGCCGCGCCGCGGCGAGCACGAGTTCGTTCTGCTCGCCGCCCGGCGTCGGCACGACCATCACGAGCTGCGCGACGCCGGCGACCCTGGCCGGGATCGCATTCATCAGCACCGAGGACGGATACGCGGCCTTGCCGCCCGGCACGTACAGGCCGACCGCATCGAGCGCCGTGACCTGCTGGCCGAGCAGCGTGCCGTCGGCCTCGGTGTAGCTCCAGGAATCGAGCTTCTGGCGCTCGGCGTAGGCACGCACGCGCGCCGCCGCGGTTTCGAGCGCCGTGCGCTGCGCCGGCGGCAGGGCGGCCAGGGCGGCATCGAGGCGCTCGGTCGGGATTTCCAGCTCGGCGGCAGCGGCGAAGGCCGTGCGGTCGTAGCGGTTGGTCAGTTCGAGCAGGGCCGCGTCGCCGCGCGCACGCAGGTCGGCGATGATCTGCGCGACCGTGCCGGCGACGCGGGCATCGGAGACGCCCTCCCAGGCCGTCAGCCGGTCGAGACGCGGCCAGAAGTCCGGATCGCTGTAGTTCAGGCGGGCGATGTCCACGGCGGGGGGCTCCTGCACGGCAAGCGCGTGCGCAAGGACGGAGGGGACGGATAGGGCCGGCAGCCCGGCCGGCCTCAGGCGACGGCGCGGCCGGTCGCGGCGGCCATGTGTTCGAGGATCGCGCGCACGCGCGCGTGCTTCATCTTCATCGCCGCGCGGTTGACGACCAGCCGCGAGCTGATGTCGGCGATCAGCTCCTGCGCCAGCGAACGCCGCACCGAGGCGGCACCGCTGTAGAACGCGCTTTCCTGCTTCGCGTCGCGCCGCTCGCCGATCGGCAGCGGCGTAGTCGGCAGCTCGATGCCCACCTCAATCCTTGCGAAGAAGGTCGTAGGTGTCAGCGGGTCATCCGTCCGTCGGCGCCGTGGAGCAGGTTGACCTGGGGAAATTGTCCTTCAACACGCGAAGCCTCGACTCGAGCAGGTCGGCGAACTCGGTCGTGGGTGGTGTGTTCACGGGGATCAGATCGTCCACAGAGTCGCCGGCTCGGACGGCGTCCACCCACCTCTGCATCTCCTCGACGTACCCTTCGATAGCCTCATCGACGGTGGGCGCGTTGTCCGTCACCAAGTAGGCCGCCGGCAGATCGCCGACGACGACCCACAACCACTCGTCGACCTGCGGTTGAGCGGGCTCTAACTTCACGAGGAAGACACCGAGGATGTCCGGCTCCTGAAAACCTTCGTACATTTCGAGGAGCTGACCGCTCCAGGCGAAGCTGCGGATGAAGCTGGCCGCCTGTGCTTCGAGCCCATGGAGAGGTCCAGACAATGAGCAGGGGCGGAGCGTTCCGAGATCCATGGAACCGTTCATTTCGTTCCTCGCTGTCGAGACCAGCGACTGAAGTCGCCGCGATCCTTGTGCATCTGGACGTGCTCGTCGTGAGGTCGCGGCTTGATGTTGCTGACATCGTTGGTTCCACCGTCAGCAAGAGGCACCTCGTGAGACACATCCATGTTTCTGCCGGTCTTGGGGTCCTTCGGCCATGTTGTACCGTAGTGTCTCTCATAGTCCGAGCGCAGCTTTCGAGATGATCCGCGCGCTTCGCGTTTCCCCGCCGGAGTCAGGTTCAGGACCTTCTCGCCAGCGCTGCGCACCCGCTTGATGGCGTCGTCCATCTCGATGAACTCCGTCAGGGACGGGCCGCGCTGCCGCTGCCAGTCCTCCACGGCGGCGATGAGCGGGTAGACCGACTCATCCAGAGATCGGAAGAG
>CALKUS010000067.1 GCA_937996755.1 uncultured Pseudomonadota bacterium
TTCAGCATGTTGCCGGCGTCCATCGCGCCCTCGGCCTTGCCGGCGCCGACGATCGTGTGGATCTCGTCGACGAAGAGCAGGATGCGCCCGTCGCTGTTCTTGATCTCCTGCAACACGGCCTTGAGACGCTCCTCGAACTCGCCGCGATACTTCGCGCCTGCGACGAGACTGCCCATGTCGAGCGCGAACACGGTCTTGTCCTTCAGGCCGTCGGGGACGTCGCCGCGCACGATGCGCTGCGCGAGGCCTTCGGCGATGGCGGTCTTGCCGACGCCGGGCTCGCCGATCAGCACGGGGTTGTTCTTCGTGCGCCGCTGCAGCACCTGCACCGTGCGGCGGATCTCCTCGTCGCGCCCGATCACCGGATCGAGCTTGCCGCTCTCGGCGCGCTCGGTGAGGTCGACGGTGTACTTGCCGAGCGCCTGGCGATGCTCTTCCGCGTTCGCGTCAGCCACTTTCTCTCCTCCGCGCATCGCCTGCGTCGCGCTTTCCAGTGCCTGCTTCGTCGCACCCGCGTCCTTCAGCGCGCGGCCCGCTTCGCCGCGGTCGTCGAGCGCGGCGAGCAGGAACATCTCCGACGCGATGAACTGGTCGCCATGCTGCTGCGCGAGCTTGTCGGAAAGATTCAGCAGGCGCGTGAGGTCGTTCGAGACGCTGAGGTTTCCCTCCTGCCCCTTCACGGTCGGCAGGCGGTCGAGCGACTCGCCGAGGCGGCGGCGCAGCACGGGCACGTTCACGCCGGCCTGCGCGAGCATGGGCTGCGTGGAGCCGCCCTGCTGGTCGAGCAGTGCGAGCAGCACGTGCACCGGTTCGATCATCTGGTGGTCGCGCCCCACGGCCAGCGACTGCGCGTCGGCCAGGGCCTGCTGGAACCTCGAAGTGAGCTTGTCCATCCGCATGCGGCGATCTCCTCGGCCGCGCCTGCGGCCGATCCCGAGATGTGGCCGCGGCCACCCGATTCAACGGTGCGGCGTCGCCTTTTCGAGCCAGGCGAGCGTCGCGATGCGGCCGGTCCGGCCGTCGCGGCGATGCGAATAGAAGCGCGTATCGCACGCGGTGCAGAGGCCGCTCTGCGACACGCGCGCGACGCCCGACCGCCGCAGCCGGGCGGCGGCGCAACCGGCGAGGTCGAACTGCCAGTGGCCGGGGCGCGTCGGGTGGAAATGCGCGTGGTCGTCGCCGTAGAACGAGTCGCGCACGGGCGCGTCCACTTCGTAGCAAGCGGCGCAGATCGCGGGGCCGATCCACGCGACGACGCGCGCCGGGTCCCCGAGCCGCGTCGCGCCGCGCTCGACGATGCCGCGCGCCAGGCCGCGCCAGCCCGCGTGCACGACGGCGACTGCAGCGCCGTCCTCGAGCGCGAGCACCACCGGCAGGCAATCGGCCGTCAGCACGGCGCAGACGATGCCGGGCACGCGTGCGATCGCGCCGTCCGCTTCCTCCACGGCGAGCGACTCCGCGAGCTCCACGACGCGCGTTCCGTGCACCTGTGCGAGCCAGCGCGGCGCGGCCGGCAGTGCGAGCGCGCGCACGAGCGCCGCGCGATTCGCGGCGACGGCAACGGGGTCGTCGCCGACGTGGTCGCCGAGGTTGTTCGCCGCGTAGTCGCCGATGCTGGCGCCGGGCGTTCGCGTCGTCGCGACGGCGCGCACGTTCGCGGGCGCGGGCCATTGCGGCCGCACGAATTCGTCAGCCGCCATGCGCGTCCTCGCGCAGCGCGACGACGAGCGCCTCGAGGTCGGCCGGGCGCGGCGCGTCGGCGCGCACGGTCTTCTTCAGTCGCGGGTGCGGGAACTCCAGCCGTTCCGCGTGCAGGGCCTGCCGGCGGAAAGCGCGCAACGTGGCGGCGATCTCAGGCGCCGCGCCGCGCGGCAGCTTCAGGCCCTGGCCGTACAGCGGGTCGCCGACGATGGCGTGCCGCTGGTGCGCCAGGTGCACGCGGATCTGGTGCGTGCGCCCGGTTTCGAGCTCGACCTGCAGCAACGTGTGCGCGCGGAACCGCTCGCGTACGCGATAGTGCGTGACGGCCGGTCGGCCGCTCGCCACGACGGCGCGCTTCAGGCGGTCGACCGGATGGCGGTCGAGCGGCAGGTCGATCGTGCCGCCGGCCACGATGTTGCCGTTCACGACGGCTTCGTACTGGCGGTGCACGTCGCGCGCGGCGAGCGACTCGACGAGCCGCGTGTGCGCCGCGAGCGTGCGCGCCACGACGAGCGCGCCGCTCGTGTCCTTGTCCAGCCGGTGCACGAGCCCGGCGCGCGGCACGTGCACGAGCGCCGGGTCGCGGTGCAGCAGCGCGTTCTGCAACGTTCCCGCGTGGTTGCCCGCGCCGGGATGGACGACGAGCCCCGGCGGCTTGTTCAGCACGAACAGGTCGGCGTCCTCGTAGAGCACGTCGAGCGCGATTTCCTGCGCCTTCGCCGAGACTTCGACCGCGGGCGCCGCGTCGAGCACGACGCGTTCGCCGCCGCGCGCGACGTCGCGCGGGCGCACGGATTTCCCGTCCACGAGGATCGACCCCGCCTTCAGCCACTCGGCGATCCGGCTGCGCGAAAAATCGGGCCACAGCGCCGCGAGCGCCTGGTCGAGGCGCTGGCCGGCCGCGGCCGGAGGCAGCACGTCGGCGCGCGACAGGCGGGCGCTGGAATGGCCGTCGTTCATGGTTGGACCGGGGGGCTTGGGCTATGATGCCGCCCTCATTCTAGACCCCCGCGCCCGCTGCCCATGCGCTTTTCGTCGACGTTGCGCGTTCTCGCCTTCCTGCTGCCCGTGCTCGTGCTCGCCGCCTGCGGCGACCGCACGAGGCTCGATGCGTCCGAAGTGCTGCCGGTCGACGAGCTGTACGCGGAAGCGCACAAGTCGATGACGGCGGGCAACTACGACCGCGCCGTGAAGTACTACAAGCGGCTCGTCGCGCGCTTCCCGTTCGGCCGCTACACCGAGCAGGCCGAGCTGGACATGGCGTATGCGCAGTACAAGGGCAACGCGCCCGAGGAAGCGCTTTCGACGGTCAATCGATTCATCAAGCAGTACCCGACGCAGAAGCACGCCGACTACGCGTACTACCTGCGCGGCCTGATCAACTTCAACCGCGAAATCGGCCTGCTCGAGCGCTACATCGAGCAGGACACGACGCGCCGCGACCGCGCGTTCGCGCGCCAGTCGTTCCAGGACTTCGGCGCGCTCATCGAGCGCTACCCGAACAGCCGTTACGCGCCGGACGCGCGCCAGCGCATGATCCACCTGCGCAACGGCCTCGCGCAGGCCGAGCTGAACATCGCCGAATACTACTTCCGCCGCCGCGCGTACATCGCCGCGCAGAGTCGCGCGAAGTACATCATCGAGACCTACCAGGAGACGCCGCAGTCCGGCGAAGCGCTCGCGATCATGTCGGAGAGCTACAAGCGCCTGGGCGAGGACAAGCTGGCCGAGGACACGCGCCGCGTGCTCGAGCTCAACTATCCCGAGCATCCCTACCTCCAGGGAAAGTGGCCGAACGACGACCACGGCTGGTTCGACTGGCTGCCGTTCGTGGGCGACGACCGTTAGGCCGGGATCACCGGGCCGCGACGCCCGACTGCGTCGCGTCGCGCGCTTCGAGCAGCACGCGGCGGAAGAACGCACGGATCACCGCCTTCGTGGCGAGGACGTCGGCGCGTGAGCCCGCGGTCAGCTGGTGGCCGGCGTCGAAGTCCACGTTCAGCAGCACCGGTTGGCCCGAGGTCGTCGCGGCCTGCAACCGCGCGGCGGTCTTCGCCGACATCCAGAACGGCGTGCGCGCGTCGTTCCAGCCATGCGTGAGCAGGACGGCCGGGTAACCGACGCCCGCCTGCACGTGCAGGTAGGTATCCATGTCGTGGAGCCACCGCGCCTGGTCCGGGTCGTGGATGCTCCCGAATTCCGCGACGTTCGGCGCGCCGTTGGCGTGGGTCTCGGCCCGCATCGGATTGAGCAGGCCGAACGCGAGGTGGATTCCCGCGAACAGGTCCGGGCGCTCGGTCATGGCGCGTCCCACCAGCACGCCGCCCGCGCTGGCGCCTTCGGCGAGCAGGCGGTCGCTCCGCGTATAACCGTTGGCGACCAGCCACTCGGCGCAGGCGATGAAGTCTTCCCAGCCGAGGTGCCTGTTTGCGCGCATGGCCGCGCGATGCCACTCGTCACCGAGCTCGCCGCCGCCGCGCACGTGGCAGACGGCGTAGCCGATGCCCTCGCGGTAGAGCGACTGCAGGTCGTCGTTGAACACGGGGCGCATGTTGATGCCGTAGGCGCCATAGCCGGTCAACAGGAACGGCATCGGCCTGCCGCGATCCCGGTTGCGCGGCGTGACGATCGAAAGTGGCACGCGGACGCCGTCGGCGCTCGGCACGTCCACCTCCTCCGCGGTGAGCTCGATGCCGTCCGGCGGCACGGGCAGGATCGTGAACGCCGACGCCTTGCCGTCGCGCACGGCCCAGAAGCGTGAGCGTGCCGTCCAGCGGCGGTCGCGCAGGAGCGCCCCGTCGATGCGCGAGTCGCCACGGACCACGTCGAACTGTCCGGCGAACGGCAGCGCGACGGTCGACACCCGGCGACGGCCCGGGACGATGCGCAGCAACTGCTGGCGCATGCCCTCCTGGGTCTGGAGGTAGAGGCCATCGGCCGCCGGCACGAGCGCGAGCAGCGCAGATTGCGCGTCGACGAACTCGACGACCGGCCGTCCCGGCGCGCGCGAATCGATGCTGTGGACGGCGCCCTTGCCGGCCAGGTGGACCAGGTAGATGCGCCCGTGGAAGAGCACCAGCGGCGCGCTGCCCGCGGTCCTCGGCACGCCGTAGCCGGCGTCGGCCCCGAACAGGCGTCGCCACGGCACCCGCGGCCCGCGCAGGCTCGCGAGCGGCGCCACGTACAGCCCGAATTCCTGCGCGACGCCCGCGAAGTGCCGGCCGAAGGCGAGACCCGCTTTCGCGTCGATGTCGACCACGGGAAAGTCGCCCTCGGGAATCGCGGCGCTCGACGGCATCTCGCGGCCGAAGATCACCGGGTCATCGCGCCAGTCGCTGCCGAGCGCATGCGAGTAGACCTGCTGCCCGGCGTAGAGCGCTGCCTCGGCTCGATTCGAACCCGGGTTCCGCAGCCTGGGATACGCGAAGCGGCGGCTGTCCGGCCACCAGCTGATCGCGTCGAAGCGAACGCCCGGGATGGGACCGTCGATGATGCGACCCGTGTCGAGGTCGAGCACGTGCAGCGAGTTGTCCTCGTTCCCGCTCTCGGCGATCGCCAGGGCCACGCGTCGTTCGTCCGGGGCGGGCACGAAGAACGCGATCGTCCGCACCGTGCCTTCCGGGCCCGGCGCGGGCGCGAACGCGCGCGCCACCGTGCCGTCGGCCGAACGGACGTAGAGCGCATCGACCGCGTCTTCCGCCATGCGGGCCAGGAAGACGGCCTTGCCGCTCGGCAGGCGCCGGTAGCGGCTCGCCTCGACGACGGTTTCGCGCGCAGTCGCCGTCACTTCATCATCTGCGGCGCTGGCGCCGGCGACGGACAGGATCGCGCGCGTATGGGCCGCCTGCGCGCGCGCCCACGACGCGACGCGCGGATCGTCGAGTTGCTCGAGCCAGCGGTAGGGGTCCGCGACCGGTCGACCATGGACGAGGTCGACGACGGGCTCCGTTGGCGTCGCAGGCACCGGCGCCGGGCCGTCGGCCGCGGCGAGCACGAGCATCAGCGTCAGCACGATCGACATCGCTTCAGATTCCGTAGTCCGGCAGCGCCGTGTCGTCGCGGAAGTAGCGGCCCATCAGGAGCTTCGGGAATATCGGCCAGCGCATGAGCAGCGTGGTCCAGTCGCGCACACGCACGCCGAGCTCCGTCCGGGGCACGAACGAGGCCACCAGGCTTTGCGCGAGCCGCTGCTTGCGGGCGACGGACGCCATCAGTCGCGACTGGTAGCGTTCGATCGCCGCGTGGATGTCGCCACCACGCCGGTGCAGCTCGCCGGCAAGCACACAGGCCTCGGCCAGCGCGAAGCCCGCGCCTTCTCCCGCGATCAGCGATGGGCAGGCCGCGGCGTCGCCGATGAGCGCGACCCTGCCCTTGCTCCACGTCGGCATGCGGATCTGGCTGATGCTGTCGAAGTAGATGTCGTCGACCCGGTCGAGAGCCGAGAGGATCGCTTCGGATTCCCAGCCGATGCCGGCGAGCGCCCCGCGCAACGCCGCCGTACGCTCCGCGTGCGTCGCAGGCACCAGCCCGCGCAGATGCTCGTCGCGCAGCAGCACGAAGAACAGCGTGCGGCCGTCGCGCATCGGGAAGCGGGCGACGTACCTGCCGGGCGCCGTGTGCGCCACGTACGTGCTCCCGTTGCGGTGCGGATAGCCCGCTGCTTCGAACGACGCGACGTGGCATCCCATCGCGTGCTCGACTCGGTCGTCGGGCCCGAAGACGAGCTGGCGAACGCGCGAGTGCAGGCCATCGGCACCGACCACGAGGTCGAATTCCCGCGAATCCGAATGCTCGAACGCGACACGCGCGCGCACGCCGTCATCGTCGATCGCGGCGATGCCATCGCCGAAGCGCGTTTCCACGCGGTCGTCGAGGGACGCGAAAATGGCCGCGGCGATATCGGAGCGGGCCAGCGTGGCCATGCGTCCACCGGCGAGCCGCAACAGCACGCTGGAGGGATAGCCGCCGCGGGTTCGCCCGGCGCGGTCCACCATGCGCAGCTCGTCGGAATGGTGCTGCAGCTCCAGCAGGCGAGGCAGCAGGCCCATCCGTTCGACCGCGTCGTAGCCGAGGCCCCACAGGTTCAGCACGAATCCGCCGGTGCGCAGCGCGGGCGCTCGCTCCACCAGCAACACCTCGTGGCCCATCCTGCCCAGCCACCAGGCGAGCGCGGTACCGGCAATACCGGCACCATTGATCGCTACCTTCATCGACGTACGTCCGTGTCGTGCCTGCCAGCGAATCGCTCGCGGGACTCTTTCGTTTCGCGCGAGGCAGGAACCGGTCTCGTGGCGGCCCGCACTGCTCCGGGCCCCGTCGGCCCCGGGCCCTTCCTCATCAATCCCGCCAGCCGCTCGTGATGGGATACCGCCGATCGCGCTCCAGCGCGCGCCGCGTCAGCCGCGGTCCCGGCGCCGCCTGGCGACGCTTGTACTCGTTGCGCAGCACGAGCGTGGCGACGCGCTGCACGGTCGCGGGGTCGTAGCCTTCCGCGACGATCTCGGACACCGACAGGTCGTGCTCGATGAAGCGTTCGAGGATGCGGTCGAGCAGGTCGTACGGCGGCAGCGAGTCCTGGTCCTTCTGGTCGTGGCGCAGCTCGGCCGAGGGCGCGCGCGTGATCACGACTTCCGGAATGACGGGCGAGATCGCATTGCGATACCGGCAGAGCTCGTACACGCGCGTCTTGTAGCAGTCCTTGAGCGGCGCGAAGCCGCCGCACATGTCGCCGTAGATCGTCGCGTAGCCGACCGCCATCTCGCTCTTGTTGCCGGTGGTCAGCACCATGCGCCCGAACTTGTTGCTGAGCGCCATCAGGATCACGCCGCGACAGCGCGCCTGCAGGTTTTCCTCGGTGAGGTCGGGTGCGCGGCCGGCGAACAGCGGCGCGAGCACGCCTTCGAGTGCCGCGAACGGCGGCTCGATCGGCACCTCGTGGTACTCGACGCCGAGCGCGGTTGCCTGCGCCCGCGCCTCGTCGCGGCTGAGCTGCGAGGTGTACTGCGACGGCATCATCACCGCCGTCACGCGATCGGCGCCGAGCGCGTCGACCGCGATCGCGAGCGTCAGCGCCGAATCGACGCCGCCGGAAAGCCCGAGCAGCACGCCGGGAAAGCGGTTCTTGTCGACGTAGTCGCGCGTCGCGCGCACGAGCGCGCGGTAGGCGATCGCCACCTCGCCGTCCTCGTTGGCGTCGGGCCATGCGACGGGCTCGAAGCGGCCGCGCGCGGGATCGAGGTCCACGGCGAGCAGCGCGTCGGAGAACGCCGGCACCGGGCCGAGCAGCGAACCGTCGGCATGCGCGACCATCGAGCTGCCGTCGAACACGAGGTCGTCCTGGCCGGCGACCGTGTTGACGTACGCGAGCGGCAGCGCGTGCTCGCGCGCGCGGCGTTGCACGAGCGCGATGCGCTCGGCGCGGTTGCGCGGGTCGTACGGCGACGCGTTGATCACGAGCAGCGCCTCGGCGCCCGCCCGCTGCGCCGCACGCGTCGGACCGTCGACCCAGATGTCCTCGCAGATCAGCGCACCGAAGCGCACGCCGTCGAGCTCGACCACGAGCGGCTGCGCGCCCGGGTCGAAATAGCGCTTCTCGTCGAATACCGTGTAGTTCGGCAGGCCCTGCTTGCGGTACTGCGCGTGCACGCGCCGGTCGCGGATCCACGAGAGCGCGTTGTAGAGGTGCGCGCCTTCGGCGAGCGGATGGCCGACCACCGCGTCGATGCCGGAAATGCGCGTGCAGAGCTTCAGCAACTCGACCCTGCATGCCTCCACGAAGGCAGGTCGCAGGAAAAGGTCTTCCGCGAGGTAGCCCGAGAGGCAGAGCTCCGGGAACAGCACGATGCGCGCGCCGAGCTCGTCGCGCGCGCGCTCGGCCAGCTCGACGACGCGCTTCGCGTTCCCCGCCACGTCGCCGACGGGGAAGTCGAATTGCGCCAGCGCGATGCGGATGGCCCTCATCTCCCGCTGACCGGATGGTTCATGCGCAATACGGGCGTTCCGATCTCGAAAGCCCCGAGCCGCAGAATGCTGCCCGATTGCAGCTGCAATGAAATTCCGCGAACGCTACCGAAATCGTGAAACCCGCTGAACGCGAAATTCATGGAGTTCAAGTACAACGATTGACATCCACGAATCTGGCTCCTGAGCGCACCAAGCTCGATGCCCGCCGCATCGACTAGCCCGATCCTTACTTGCGCGTCGTCGGCGCACGCGAGCGCCCGGGCTTCGAAGTAAGCCGGGAGCCCGTTAGGAATCGTAACGCTGCTGCGCGGTAACGCTGCAGTCAACTCGCGCACCGTCTCTGAATTCCATGCGTCACGGAGGCCCTGGAGGCGGGTTGGCTCCGCGAGGTGCGTGAACCAGCCCTTGGGCGCACCGAGCAACTTCGTGTCCGGTTCGGCGCGCCAGTCTGCCACCTGAAGCTCCCACGGTGGCGGCTGGAACCGGGCCGGGATCGCAAGCCACTCGACGACCCCGGTAGCGATACCGATGGCGAGCACCGCGAGGGTCGGCGCGGCAAATCGGCGTGGCGCAGACGAAACGAAGCCAAGAAGCGCGATTCCGAAAGCCGTCGCCCCGGGAACCGCATAGCGAAACGCTGGAAACGCGTTAACGGAAAATGCGACTGTCAACGCGCACCAGATAATCCCAGCGAATATCGCAAGGCGGACGTGCATCTCCCGGGCCCGCGCGAATGAAAGGACCGCCAACATGGGCAATGTGCAGACCACGGCAATCGCCATCGGCGATACCGATTTCCCGGCCGCCGGGAGCGGAAGCCCGAGGGCATGGAGGATCAAGGAACCCGCATATTCGCCAACGATGGGAAACCAGAACTGGAACAACGCAGCCGCATAGATCGTGGCCGACCCGACCGAAGCCGGGGACTTCGCGTCCGTAAGCAGGCCGGTCGACCAACCGAACGCGGCAACCGCGACCTGGACGGCAGCGGCAGCGAGAATGACGCGCGTCTGTTGCTGCCGCCATGCGCCTACTTCGGTATGGGAGCGCCAAACGAACAACGGCATCAGTGCGACTGCATAGGGCCCGCTCAATCCCGCCAGCAGTAGACCGAAGTTGCTGGCCACCCGGCCCACCCGCGAGAGCGGCTCGTCCCCCAGCACCAGCAACAAACCCAGCACACCAAAGTGCACCTGCGCGTTGATCGTGTTGAGCCATGCCTCGGCAGTACCACTCGCGTACGGGAACCAAAGCAGAACCGCGGCGAGCAAGCAGCGTAACGTGACCGATTCAGCCCACCGGCGTCGCCCGAACACTGCGACCAGGAGGGGGGTCGCCTGCATCAGGAAGCCGAGGCCAACCGTGACTCGCGCCGCGTGCTCCAGCGAGACGAGCGCCGCAAGCCAAGCCGCGAGGCTTGCGGCCAAATTGAGATATCCGGCATGCAGACTCGCGTTCTCGAGGAACGCGGCCGCCCCGAAAGCGTGCGCGTTGGCGAAGTAAAGGTCGAGCTCTTCGGCCCAGAAACTGGGATGGCGGATTACCTCCGGATTTCGCAGCAGTAGCGAGCCGAGCGCGACGCACGCGCCCACGATGAGCGCGATCGCCACCACCATGGGATCGAACAGCAGCGCCTTGATGTATTTGTGTGCAACCACGCCGACGATTGCCGCCGGCAGGAAGGCGATCAGGACGGCTGTCGCGAAGCGCAGCGCGGGCTTCTGGCGTTCGATCACGCCGGTCGCGGTCGACCAGATCTTGCGGCGGTACAGCAGGCAGACGGCCAGGATCGCACCAAGCTGGATCACGATCTCGAACACCTTGCCGGGCGGCCCCTGGAAGTCCAGCACTGCCTCGGCGAGGATGATGTGACCGGTCGAGGATACCGGCAGGAACTCGGTGAGGCCTTCGACAACGCCGATCAGCAGCGCCTTCCAGATCAGCGTCAGGTCCATTCTCAGTCCTTGAACCGTTTGGCCCGCGGCCAGCCCTTCTCCGGCATGCGACCCGCCTGCGCACGCTCACCGCGCCAGAACTTCAGCTCGCTGGCCGGGATCACGCGATTGCCCCAGGGCAGCCCTTCCGAAAGCTTGAAGGCCTGCGCATCCGACAGGTGGTCGCCCTTGGACTTTTGCAGCAGCACACCACGGCCACGGCCCATCTCGGGAACCTGATCGAGCGGAAAGATCAGCAGCTTGCGGCCTTCGCTGAGCGCTGCGGCCGAATCTGCATTCTCGGGCACGATGGAGAAAGCCTGAGCCTTTTCCTTGTCGGCGAGGTTCAGGACCTGCTTGCCGTTCTTGGTCTGCGCCACCACGTCGTCTTCCGGTACGATGAAGCCACGGCCGGCGTCGGACGCCACGAAGAACTTGCGGCCGCCCTTCAGGATGATGAGCTGCACGATGTCCTGCTCGTTGCCCAGCTCGATCATCAGACGAATGGGCTCGCCATGGCCGCGCGCGCTGGGCAGCCGGTCGCAGCCCAACGTGTAGAAACGGCCATTGGTGCCGAACACCAGCACCTTGTCGGTCGACTGCGCGTGGATGGCAAAGCGCGGCCCGTCGCCTTCCTTGAACTTCAGATCCGCCGCAGCCTTGTCGTCGAGATGGCCCTTAGCGGCGCGGATCCAGCCCTTCTCCGACAGGATCACCGTCATCGGCTCGCGCTCGACGAAATCCTCGATCGCGTGTTCGATCTCGGCCGGCGCATCGGCCAGCTCCGTGCGGCGACGGCCGAGTTCGGTCTTGCCGCCGAACTTCTTCTTGGTCTCCCGAACTTCGTCGGCGACCCGTTCCCACTGCAGCCCCTCGTCCTTCAGCAGCGCCTTGAGGTCCTTACGCTCGGCCGAGAGCTTCTTGTGCTCGCCGCGGATCTCGAACTCTTCGAGCCGGCGCAACGCGCGCAGCCGCATGTTCAGGATCGACTCGGCCTGCAGGTCGGTGAGCCCGAAAGCCTTGATCATCTTCGGCTTGGGCTCGTCCTCCTCGCGGATGATCTTGATCAGCTTGTCGAGATTCAGATAGGCGATCAGGTAGCCGTCGAGAATCTCCAGCCGCCGCTCGATCTCGGCCAGACGGAAGGTCGAGCGGCGCACAAGCACTTCGCGACGATGATCGAGGAAGGCCTGCAATGCCTCGCGCAGGTTCATCACGCGCGGCGTGTTGTCCTTGTCGAGGACATTGAGGTTCAGCGGAAAGCGGATCTCGAGGTCGCTGAGCTTGAAGAGCTGCTCCATCAGCAGCTCGGCCGGCACGTTGCCGGTGCGCGGCTCCAGAATGATGCGCACGTCGTCGGCCGACTCGTCGCGGACATCTTCGAGGATCGGCAACTTCTTGGCGTTGATGATCTCCGCGATGCGCTCGATCAGCTTGCCCTTCTGGACCTGATACGGGATCTCGGTGACGACGATCCGGTACTGACCGCGCGGAAGCTGCTCGACTTCCCACTTGGCCCGCAGGCGGAAAGCGCCGCGGCCGGTCCTGTAGGCTTCGACGATCGATTCGCGCGGCTCGACCAGGATGCCGCCGGTCGGGAAGTCCGGCCCCTTCACCAGGTCGACCAGCGTCTCGATGCGCGAGTTCGGCGTCTTGATGAGGTGCAGCAGCGCGTCGCACAGCTCGCCGGCATTGTGCGGCGGGATCGAGGTCGCCATGCCGACGGCGATACCGGCCGCGCCATTGGCCAGCAGATTGGGGAAGCCGCCCGGCAGCACCACCGGCTCTTCTGTCGAACCGTCGTAGTTGGGCCGGAAGTCGACGGCATTCTCGTCGATGCCTGCCAGCAGCGCCTCTGCAACGGCCGTGAGGCGCGCCTCGGTGTAACGCATGGCCGCCGGGTTATCGCCGTCGATATTGCCGAAGTTGCCCTGGCCTTCGATCAGCGGATAGCGGGCGGCGAACTCCTGCGCCAGACGCACCAGCGCGTCGTAGATCGATTGATCGCCGTGCGGGTGATACTGGCCGATCACGTCACCGACCACGCGCGCACTCTTCTTGAAGGCGCTGTTGGGGTCGAGCCGGAGCTGCCGCATGGCGTAGAGCAGCCGGCGGTGCACCGGCTTCAACCCGTCGCGCACATCGGGCAGCGACCGCGACATGATGGTCGACAGTGCATAGGACAGATAGCGCTCCTGGAGCGCTTGCCCGAACTGGACCGGCTTGACCGCCGCGAGAGGGACGACGTTGTTGCGCTTTGCCATTTACCGGACGTGAGGGGAACCGGCCGCAATTCTCGCCACGGCCATTGTTATTCTAGCGTTGGAGCGACTCCATAAATCTCGACCGCGCGGGAGGCAAGGGCTTGTTGTGTGGCCAAAACACGTGCCGTTCGAGGAAATAGCCGGTCAGGTCGAGACCCCGGCGCAACTCCTCGTCATCGGACGGTAATCCGCCGGTGGATAGAAATCCGGGCAGCACCAGAAGCTTCTCCCTGTAGGGGCCTGCCGCCGCCCGCGACACCGCCCTGCCCGTCTTGGGCGAGACATAGGCCAGGTCCTCCGTCGTTCCTGTGGCTGCGCATTTCTCGAGGTCGAGCCCGAACCCCAGTTCCTGCAGCAGGCCCAGTTCAAGTCGCACATAGAGAACCGGCCAGCCGGGATGGCCAAGGACGCCCAGGAAGGCGCGGAAACCGTCGAACATCGCCGGATGCGGCTCGCGCTCGGGGAGAGCGGCATCGACAACGGCGCAGGCGGCCGCCAGTCCCGACAGTTCGACTGCACTATCGAGAACCTGCGCGGCATGGGCTTCCCGCAGCTCGCCGGAATAATTGCCAAGCTGCTCGGAGAGCCGCGCCCGCCAGGCAACCTCGACGAGATTGCCGGGCTGCCACACCGGACGGGCGCGGCGCGAGATGCCGCCCGGCACGAAGCCCGCGTGCCGACCATGCTCGCGCGTCAGCAGCGACACGACGAGGCCGCTCTCGCCGTGAGGCCGTGCCGTCAGCACGATGCCGTCGTCGGTGTACATGACCCAGCGGTCGCCGGATAGCACGAGGCCGACCGAGGCTGCGCCGTCGAGGCGCCAGATCCGCGCGGTGCCGTCGAGGCTGGTGGTGACCGCGTGGCGGCCATCGGGCGACACCGAGGCCGAGGTGATCGGCGCGCCGTGGTTGCCGAGGCGGACCGCGCGCCGGGTCGCGAGATCGAGGCGCCACACGTGGCAGGCCGGTTCGGTCTCGAGTGCCGGGCACGCGTCGGCGCCGACCACGAGCGTCGGGTCGAGGCCACCTTGGACCCGCGCCTGGACATCGAACGTGATCGAGCCCGTGCAATCGTTGCCGTTCGCGCTTCCGCCGCCGTTCGTCGGGACAAGGCCTACCACTCACCTACCACCTGTCCGGGCTTCCTGTACTCGCTCTGCCGGCACCGAAGCAATGAGTTTCACGACAAAAGATTTCGTTCCGTAATGCGGGAAGAAATCCGCAAGCGCCTGTTTTGTCTGTACAAAAAATATATCTTATGTCTTATATAAGACTATTGCCGGCAAGGGCAAAGGCCTTTATACTTTCATCCATTGGTTGCCCCGAGTCGTCGTCTGTCCCGCTTGTCTCGACTCGCCGGCACTACCATAGTCCCGTCACCCTCACTACTCCTGGAGAGATAAGTCATGAGCACGAGAGAGCAGCAGATCGCCGAACTGGAGAAGGACTGGGCCGAGAACCCCCGCTGGAAGGGCATCAAGCGCGGCTACAGCGCCGACGATGTCGTGCGCCTGCGCGGTACTTTCCCGATCGAATACACCGTCGCCAAGCGCGGCGCCGAAAAACTCTGGTCGCTGGTCAATGGCACCGCCAAAAAGGGTTACGTCAATGCCTTCGGCGCCATCAGCGCAGGCCAGGCGATGCAGCAGGCCAAGGCTGGCCTCGAAGCCGTGTACCTCTCCGGTTGGCAGGTCGCCGCCGACGGCAACACCTCCGAAACCATGTACCCGGACCAGTCGCTG
>CALKUS010000068.1 GCA_937996755.1 uncultured Pseudomonadota bacterium
TACCTCTCCGACGCGCTCGCCGCGCAGGTCGGCGGCATCGGCATCGCGCCGGGCGGCAACATCAACTACATGACCGGCCATGCCGTGTTCGAGGCCACGCACGGCACCGCGCCGAAGTACGCCAACCTCGACAAGGTGAACCCGGGCTCGGTCGTGCTCTCGGGCGAGATGATGCTGCGTTACATGGGCTGGACCGAGGCCGCGGATGCGCTGATCAACGCGATGGACAAGGCGATCGCGTCCAAGCGCGTGACCTACGACTTCGCCCGCCTCATGGAAGGCGCCACCGAAGTGAAGTGCTCCGAGTTCGCGGACGAGCTCATCAAGCACCTGTAGGTTCGGAAAGGTCCTTCCCCGGACTTTTCCGGACGCGGCGAGTCCGGCGCAGGTCCGGACTCGCCGCCAGCCGACAAGCGACGACTTCGTCGTCGCTTGCGCCGGTGCTCCTGCACCGGGCGAGCCGGCTTCCGTAGGCCGCGCTTGCAACGCGGGGTCCGCCGCGCTCCAATGGCCCCGGGGGTCTGTCGAATACCGTGACCACACGCGCCCGACGCGTGCGCGGCCGGCGACCCGCCTGCGCGGCTTCGTTGGTTGTGCGTTGGGGGAACGGCGACGATGGATCGCGGAACACCGTTCGCGCGCGCGGACGCGCCAGCCGCTGCCGGCTGGATGCGGCTGCTCGCCGAAATGACCGAACGGCCCGGCCGGCCGGAGTCGGACGCGACGCTGCTCTGGCGCTGGCTCGCGCGCCTGATCGGCCTGCGTGCCGTCGTGCTCGCCGAGCCTGCCGGTGGCCATCGCCTGGCCTGGCCGCCACTCGCCGAAGGCGACGATCGCGGCGACCTCGGCACGATCGAGTTCCGCAGCGCCGCGCCGCGCGCGCGCGTCGCCGCCACGATGATCGACGCCGAGCGCCTGGGCGACTGGCGCCCGCTCGTCGCGCTGCGCTCGAACGGGCACGCCGCGCAGGTCGAGATGCTGCGCGTGCCGATCGCGCTCGCGCCGAACAGCACGCGCGAGTTCCTGCTGCTGCGCGCGGGCTACTCGCCGCTGCCCGGCGACGCGCAACAGGCGCTCGCCATGCTGTTCGATTTCCTTGAGCAGTCGAGCCGCCCGGGCGGCAGCCGGCGCGTCGACCGCGTCGTCGACGGCCTGCGCCGGCTCGCGCGCGAAGGCGATCCGGCGGCCGCGCAGCCGGCGCCGGAAGTGCGCGCCACGCGCGGCGTCGAAATGGTCGCGCGCGCGCTTCGCCTCACCGACGCCGAGGCGCGCGTGGTCTGGGCGCTCTATCGGCTCGAGCACATCGAGAAGGCGGCGGATTCGCTGCGCATTTCGCCGCACACGCTGCGCACGCACCTCAAGCACGTGTTCGAGAAGGTCGGCGTGCATTCGCGCGCCGCGCTCATGGTGCGCGTCGCGACGCTCGTGCAGGGCTCGCGCCTGCTGGCCGAGCCGCCCGCCCGGTCGACCTCGCTGGCCTGACGCTCGACGCGGCACGTCGCCCTGTGCCGTGCCGTGGCACGGCGCAACGGCGAGCGTCATCCTGCCCGTCCAGGCACGCGAAACAGTCCGCGCGAATACCGCGATCGGGGGATTCGCCCGCGCGAATCCTTCGTCAGCATCGCGTCATTCGCATCGGATGGTGCGGATGGGCAATCGTCGTTCGAGGGGCGACGACGCGTGCAACGAGGCTGCGGTCACGGTCACGAAGAAACGCCTTCGTCGGCCGGTTCGAAATGTCCGCGACCGCGGCCGCTTTTCCCGACTCGGCCGACGAGCACGGCGAAAATGCACGCTTCCGAACGCGAATCCCGCGCTTCGGCAACTACCGTGAACGTGGTATTCCCCGCGCCCGATTCAGACTCGACAATGCGCTCGCAGGGTGACGCGATGCGTGGACGCGAGCATACGAGGGCCAGTCGGGACGGCCCGATGCCGCGCCACCCGCAATCGGCTCCGCTTCCCCCCGGGGCCACGCACCCGTCGCCAGCGCCAGGACGGCAGCTGGCGGCGCGGCTGCGCTTCTCGTTGTCGCTTTTTTCCCTGAACCCTCTCCTTTCCGCCGCGCCTCAGCACGCGTCGAAGGAAGTACGAGCGGCCCTCGGAACTTCCCGGTCGTGACGAAACGCCTCCGGGGCACGGGTTGGTTTCCACTCGCCCGATGGTCCGAGGCCGCGAACCCTCAGCTTGACGATTTTCGCGAACCCAGAAAGCCCATGGCCGCGACGCTTTCGGCATCGCGGCCATGGGCCGCTCCTACTTCCTCCGAGACACCACTCACTGGTCTTGCGCGTCCCGGCATTCGGATGGGGTCGAGAGAACGTACTTGACGCGATCGCCGTTCGGCAGCGGGCCGTGGTCGAACACGTGCGGGTCGGTGACGTAGCCACCGAGGAACAGCAGGTCTTCGTACAGTGTGTTGAGGCTCATGATGGGCTCCCGGTTGGATGACCGGCTGCTCGATTGCTGCCGATCAGGCCGTGTTTCCCGGCCACGGAGCGCATCTTCCTCGCGCGGCCCGGCCGCGAAAATCGCAGCTTCCGATAGCCCGGCTTGAGCCCGGCTCAACGAAGCGGTACCGGCACGCAAGCGCCGATTGGTACACTCCGGGCATGAGCAAGGCGCCGCTGTACGCACTGCAGGCGTTCGTCGCGATCGCGCGCGCGCAGAACCTCACGCGCGCGGCCGAGCGCCTGAACCTCACCGTGAGCGCGCTGTCGCACCAGATGCGCGGCCTCGAGGAGCGGCTGGACCGCCGCCTGCTCGAGCGCCTGCCGCGCGGCGTGAAGCTCACCACCGAAGGCCAGCGCCTGCTCGACGCGGTCGGCCCGCACGTGGAGGCGATCGAGCGCGCGCTCGCCCAGCGCCGCGTGCGCGCGGACGACACCGTGGCCGTGAGCGCGATGCCGTCGGTCGCGTCGGGCTGGCTGATCCCGCGCCTGCCGAAATTCGCGGCCGCGCATCCGGAGATCCAGCTGAGCGTTTCGTCGAGCATCTCGCTCGTCGACTTCGAGAGCGAGCCGATCGACGCCGCGTTGCGCTTCGGCCCGGGCGCGTGGCCCGGCGTGGTCGCCGAGCACCTGTTCGACGAATGGATGACGCCGCTCGCGAGCCCCGACCTCATCAAGCGACTCGGCAAGCCGAAGCTCGCCGAGCTCGGCAAGTGGCCGCTGCTCGGCGATCCGAACGAGCGCTGGAAGGAATGGTTCGCGCAATTCGGCGGCACGGCACCGCGCCGTTACGTCGCGCAGTTCAGCGACTCCGAGATGCCGTTGCGCGCGGCGGCGGAAGGCATGGGCATCACGCTCGGCCGCCTGACGATCGCGCACGCGCTGCTCGAGGCGGGCCGCCTCGTGCGCCTCACGCCGAAGCAGTTGCACGCGCAGTACGCGCACTACCTCGTGTATCCGTCGCGTTCGGCCGACCACAAGGGCCTGCAGGTGTTCAAGGCGTGGCTGCACGACGAAGCGCGCCGCCACACGGCGCTGCGCAACGCGTCGTGAACGATCCCGCCGCCGCGACGGCGCCGCGCTGGCGCGAGCCGCTCGTGCTCGTCGTCGCGTGGCTGCTGCTCGCCTGGGGCTGCGCGGAAGTCGCCGCGCGCACGCAGGGCACGTACGACACGTACCGCGACCTCTGGTTCGCGCAGGCGATCGCGCACGGAATCGAGTTCCCGCACACGGGGCCGGTGATCAACCAGACCTTCCATCTCGGACCATTGTGGTTCTGGCTGCTCGCGCTCGTCTCGCTCGTGCTGCCGGGCGCGAAGGCCGCGTACTGGCTCACCGGCCTGGTCGTCGCCGCGCGCTTCCCGCTCGCCTGGCTCGCGGGACGCGCGCTCCATTCGCGCGCGCTCGGCGCGTGGTTCGTCGCGTTCATGGCGTTCCCGGGCTGGTGGACCTGGCAGCTGGTCGCCGTGACCCACACGTCCGCGACTGAATGCGCGGTATTGCTGCTGTTGATCGCGACCATGAACGCGTGGCGCGCACCATCGTGGCCGCGCACGTTCGCGACCGGCGCCGCGATCGCATTCGCCCTGCACGCGCATCCGAGCACGCTGTCGCTCGCCGGCATCGCGGCTGCGGCCGTCGCATGGCGCGCATGGCGCGTCCGCCGTCCGGCGCTCGTGCTCGCGCTCGCCGTGGTGCCGCTGCTCGCATTCGCGCCGTACCTGTCGTCGGCCGACTTCACGCGCGACCTCGGTTCGATCGCGAGCTACTCGCAATCGCTGCTCGCGCCGCAGGCACCGCCCCTGCGTTATGCCTCGCTCGTCGCCTCCACGCTGTTCGGCGGCGCGCTGTTCGCGAGCTACGCCTGGTTCGCGCTGGACTTCGGCTGGGCGTGGGCGCTGGCCGCGCTGCCGTGGGCGCTCGGCGTCGTCGCGATGGTGGCATCGCTGCGCGCGGGCCTGCCGCCGCCGCTGCGGCGCATTGCGCTCGCCGCGTTCGCGCTGTTCCTCGCGCAGTGCGCGTTCCTCGTGCTGATCCGCCCGATCTCGCCGTTCTGGATGACGTTCGCGCTGTTCCCGCTGCTCGCGCTCGGTGCCGCGGCGCTCGCCGCCGCGCCGCGTCGCGCGTCGGTCGCGCAGGCCGGCGCGCTCGGCGCGTGCGCATTCGCGGTCACGGCCATCGGCCTGGCGCTGCTCGTGCGCTTCGAGGACGAGCTCTGGTGGCCGAGCTACCCGGAAGGCTCGGGCGGCGCGATGACGGTCACCGCCTGGCCGGACGGCCGCGTGCGCGCGATCGTGCCCGCGTACGGATTGCGCGACGTCGACGCGTTGATGCCCGCCGGCTGCGACGCGCTCGCGCTGCACGGCCCGCTCGCGGTCGTCGCCGATCGCACGCTCGGCTACACGTGGCTCGCGGCCTGCGGTGGCCACGACCACGTGAAGCTCGGCGGCGCGCCGGGCGCGCAGGATCGCTTCGCCGCCTGGAGCCCCGCGCTCGCGCGCGCCTGCGGCATCTCGTCGCGCGCGCTGATCGCGGCGCAGGCGCGCATCCCGTTCACCGTGCGGAGCACGGCCGACGCCGTGCCGCTCGGCGACCCCCATCGCTATCCGCCGCGCAGCATCGATCCGCAATCGGCCGACCACGTCCTCGAGCTTTCCGGCGTGCGCCATCGCTTCGTCGCGATCACCGACGTGCTGCCCGACTACGTGCCGATGACGGTCGGCGAGGCGCAGGTCGCCGGGGCGGCCGTCGAGCGCCTGAAGTCGCCGGGCGCGTGGGCACTGTTCGACTGCCGCGATTGCGCCGGCGGCGCGCGCGACTGGACGATCCCCGTCACAGGCGATGCGCGCTACGTCGACGTCGTCGAGTTCGATTGCCCCGTGGGAGAATGACGGGGTAATGGCCCGCATCCCCGACGCCTTCCTCGACGAGCTGCTCGCGCGCACCGACATCGTCGAGCTCGTGGAAGCGCGCGTGCCGCTGAAGCGCGCGGGCCGCGACTACCAGGCGCGCTGCCCGTTCCACGACGAGCGCTCGCCGTCGTTCACGGTGTCGCCCGCGAAACAGTTCTACCACTGCTTCGGCTGCGGCGCACACGGCACGGCGATCAAGTTCCTCATGGAGTACGACCGCCTCGAGTTCCTCGACGCGGTGGAGGAGCTCGCACAGCGCGCGGGCATGCAGGTGCCGCGCGACGCGAAGGTCGCGGTGGTCAGCGATTCCGCCGACCTGTACACCGTGCTCGAGGCCAGCGCGCGGTTCTTCCGCCAGCAGCTCAAGGGCAGCGCCGCGGCGCGCGAGTACCTGGAGCAGCGCGGCGTCGACGCCGCGAACCAGGAGCGCTTCCAGATCGGCTTCGCGCCCGATGCCTGGGACGGCGTGAAGAACGCCGTCGCGGCCGGCGACGAGCGCAAGGTCAAGCTGCTCGACAAGGCCGGCATGATCGCCGGCGGCGAGCGCGGCAAGAGCTACGACCGCTTCCGCAACCGCGTGATGTTCCCGATTTCCGATCGCCGCGGCCGCGTCATCGCGTTCGGCGGCCGCATCATCGACCCGAACGACACGCCGAAGTACCTCAACTCGCCGGAAACGCCGCTGTTCCACAAGGGCCGCGAGCTGTACGGCCTGTGGCAGGTGCGGCAGGCGCACGCGAAGATCCCGCGGCTGATCGTGGTCGAGGGCTACATGGACGTGGTCGCGCTGTTCCAGTACGGCGTGACGCAGGCCGTCGCGACGCTGGGCACGGCCACGACGAAAGACCACGCGGAAACGCTGTTCCGCAACAGCGCCGACGTCTACTTCTGCTTCGACGGCGACAAGGCCGGCCGCGCCGCTGCGTGGCGCGCGGTGGAGTCCGTGCTGCCGCGCATGCGCGAAGGGCGCCAGGCGTTCTTCCTGTTCCTGCCGGAAGGCGAGGACCCGGACACGCTCGTGCGCGCGGAAGGCCTCGACGGCTTCGAAGCGCGGCTGAAGCACGCGACCACGCTGAGCGAGTTCTTTTTCGCCGAGCTCGGCAAGGACGTGAACCTCGCCGGGCTGGAAGGCAAGGCGCGGCTCGCCGAGCGCGCGAAGCCGCTGATGGCGCAGATCCCCGACGGCGCGTTCCGCGACCTGATGTACGTGCGCCTCGCCGAGCTCACCGGCGTGCGCATGGGCGCCGCCGCTGCGCAGGCGCCGGAAGCGACGCGCGAGCCGCTGCCGCAGCGCAACGCCGCGCGCGGCAACCAGCCGCCCGCGAAGCGCAGCCTCGTGCGCACGGCGATCGCGCTGCTGTTGCAGCAGCCGGGCCTCGTGCAGCACATGACGCCGCCGTACCGCTTCTCCGAGCTGCGCCAACCCGGCGTTTCGCTGCTGATGGAGCTGATCGCGCTCGCGCGCTCGCGCCCGGACGTCACCACGGGCGCGCTGCTCGAGAATTTCGCCGGGCGCGAGGAAGGCGCGTCGCTGCACAAGCTCGCACTGATGGAGTTTCCCGCCGCCGTCGAACACTGGCGCTCGGAGTTCCTCGACGCACTGGCGCAGCTCGACCGCCAGGCGCTGCAGCAGCGCATCGACGATCTGCTCGCGCGGCAGGAGCAGGGCTTCCTCACGGAATCCGAGAAGACCGAGCTCCGGGAGTGTCTTTCGGCGAAGGCGAAACGCTGACCTTCGACAGGGGCGCGCGGGCGCGACGGGCGTAGACTCGAGGCGTCTCGCAACCAGGGGAGCGAGCCATGCGATCCATCGGCGTGATCCTCGTGCTCGCTGCCGCCGTCCCGCCGGCGCACGCGGCCGACCGCATCTTCCGCCACTCGTTCGAGAACCCGGTCGATTGCATCGCCACGCCGACCAATCCCGAGTGCCCGACGTTCACGATCGCGTCGTCGACCATCACGGTCGCACCGGGCGTGGCGGCGTCCACCTGCTTCTACTTCACCGCGCCGAACACCGCGACGCGCGGCATCACGCGCATCCAGTCGAACATCACCGGCAACGCGTGGTACGTCGTGGTCGGCGCGACCTATGCGAGCGGCACGAACACACCGGCTGCGCGCCACCCGCCCGGCACCGTGACGCAGGGCGACTGCAGCGTCGATTCCGGCAACACGAACGGCACGGACTCGTATCGCATCTACCAGGCGCACGCGAACGAGCAGGCGCTCGAGATGCCCGCGAACGACGGCACGGGCGTGCCGGTCGCGATCGAGTGGCAGGCAGGCCAGCCGCTGTTCCTGGAGATCGTCGCGCCGAATGCGACAGCGGAACCGATCCAGGCGCAGGTCACGCTCGGCATCGACGCGTTGCCGACCGGCGCGCCCTACACGCGCACGGAGATGCTGCTCACCTACAACTCGCAGATCGCCATCCCGCCTTCCTCGGGCGCAACGGCGTCCGCGGTGTGCCCGGTGCCCGCGGGCGTGAAGTTCTGGCACTTCACCACGCACACGCACCAGCGCGCGTCGAGCGCCACGCTGCAGGCATTCCCGTCGTTCGACACGTTCGTCGTCACCACGAACCCGGCGGCGCCGCTCATCCAGGAATTCGGGCCGCCGTTCTACACATTCACCGGCGGCGACCAGCTGCGCTACGCGTGCAACTACTTCAACCCCGAGAACTTCATCATCCTGTCCGGCGCCGACGAGCTCACCGACGAGAATTGCGTCGGCATCGGTTACTTCTTCCCCGCCACGCGGCCGCGCATCTGCCTCAACAACACGCTCATTCCCTGACCCGCGCGAGCGCGGCGACCTGCGTGTCCTTCTCGGCCCAGAGCGCATTGATCCAGGCCTGGAAGCGCTCGCGCGTCGCGGCGTCGTTCTCGTAGTCCCCGCCGAGCAGCTCGGCCGGGATCGGCAGCTCGCGCAGGTGCACGCGCACGCCCGGCACGCGGTCGGCGAACAGGTCGGCCAGCGTGGGCCGTCCCGCGGCGTAGACCACCGTGACGTCGACGACCGAACGCAGGATGCCGCCCATCGATTCCAGCACGAGCGCGACGCCGCCGGCTTTCGGGCGCAGCAGGTGGCGGTAGGGCGACGACTGTGCGTCGTGCTTTTCGGGCGTGAACCGCGTGCCCTCGACGAAGTTCATCACCGACACCGGCACCTGCGCGAACTTCGCGCAGGCCTTGCGCGTGGCATCCGTGTCCTTGCCGCGCAGCTCCGGGTGGCGCTCGAGCGTCTCGCGCGAATAGCGCCGCATGAACGGGAAATCGAGCGCCCACCACGCGAGGCCGAGCAGCGGCACCCAGATCAGCTGCTGCTTGAGGAAGAAGCGCAGGAACGGAATGCGCCGGTTGAACGCCAGCTGCAGCACGACGATGTCGACCCAGCTCTGGTGGTTCGCGAGCACGAGGTACGACCGGTCGTGCCGCAATCCGTCGGGATACTGCACGTCCACGCGCGTGCGCGTGAACACGCGGATGAGCAGGCCGTTCACCGCGATCCAGCTTTCCGCGATCACGACCAGCACCCCCGAGACCGCGCGCCGGAACACGGCGACCGGCACGAGCGCCTTCAGCAGCGCCAGCGCGAGCAGCGGCAGCACGTGCACGACGAGGTTCAACGCGGCGCCGAAGACGGCGAGCGGCACGCGCAGCAGGGCAGGAAGGAAGGAAAGCACGCGCCAATGTAGCGCGGCGCGGGTCGGACGGGATTCCAGTAACCTCCGCCGCATGCCCACACCGGAAGCACTGCTCACGTTCGTCGTCGCCGGGATCATCCTGAACCTCATCCCGGGCCCGGACATCCTCTACATCGTCGGGCGCAGCCTCGCGCAGGGCCGCGTGGCGGGCATCGTCTCGTGCCTCGGCATCGCCGCTGGTTGCCTGGTGCACGTCGCGGCCGCGACGCTGGGCCTGTCGGCGCTCATGCTCACGCTGCCGCACGCGTACGACGTCGTGAAGTGGGTCGGCGCGGCGTACCTGGTGTGGATCGGCGCGAAGATGCTGCTCGCGAAGTCGTCGCGGCTCGAGTTGCAGAAGCCCGCGCCGGTACCGTTGTGGCGCGTGTTCCGGCAGGGCGCCATCACCAACATCCTGAACCCGAAGATCGCGCTGTTCTTCCTCGCGTTCCTCCCGCAGTTCGCGGACGCGAAGCGCGGCCCGCTCGCGCCGCAGATCCTGTTCCTCGGTTGCCTGTTCGTCTTCAACGGCTTCTTCGTCTGCGCCGCCTACGCGCTGCTCGCGAGCCGCTTCGGCGAATGGCTGAAGTCGCGCTGGGACGTCGGCACGTGGCTCAACCGCGTCTCGGGCACGCTGTTCATCGGCCTCGGGCTGAAGCTCGCGCTGGAGCGGCGGGCCTGAAGCCGGGTCGCGCGTGCGATCGGACGCGACGATGCGCTAGATTCCGAACGCCGCGGGGAGCGGCGGGGCCGAAGGACGCGTCGTGGCGAAACGGACGTTGGGGAGCCCGCGTCGCGGGCCGGTGCGGGCGATTCTCGATATCACGCTGGGTCGCCTGCTCAAGTGGGCATTCGTGCTGTTCGCGATCGTGCTGGTGCTCGGCGGCATCGCGTTCTGGATCTTCGTCGGCAAGCCCGCCAACGACATCCCGGCGGCCGAGCAGATCGACCGCGTCGTCTACCTCGACCAGGGCTGGGGCACGTCGGCGGATTCGCCGCAGCGGCAGACGTACTACTACACGCCGCAGGGCACCTCGCTGCCGCAGGGTGCGCTCACCACGCCGCTGCGCTATCGCTGGTTCCTGTCGCTCGAGCTGCCGTTCGGCACCGAGCGCTTCGCGTCGCCCGAGCACATGCGCCGCTACCGTTTCCTCGAGGACGCGGCCGCGACGCCGAAGAATCCCGACCACCTGCCCGTGGGGTTCACGCGCCACTACGACCCGGCGCTCGGCGAGGACGTGCTCGACCTCACCTGCGCCGCGTGCCACAGCGGCGAGCTGCACGCGGTGAAGGACGGTCAGCGCGTCGCGATCCGCATCGACGGCGGCCAGGCGATGCACGCGTTCACCGACATGCAGAAGGGCTCGTTCGGCCCGACGCTGATCGCGTCGATGGCGTCGACCTGGCTGAACCCGTCGAAGTTCGAGCGCTTCGCGAAGGCCGTGATCGGCTCGCGCTACCCGGCCGGCAAGGACGCGCTGCATTCGGCGTTGTGGGACACGATCATCGCGTTCGCGACGCAGGGCCAGAACGACCCGTTCCGCCACCTCTATCCGGTGCGCGAAGGCTTCGGTCGCACCGATGCGCTCGGGCGCATCGCGAACACGGTGTTCGGCGATCATCTGATTCCCGACAACTACCAGGACGGCGCGGCGCCGGTCAGCTATCCGTACGTCTGGAACATCTGGAAGTTCGACTGGGTGCAGTACTCCGGTTCCGTGAAGCAGCCGCTCGCGCGCAACATCGGCGAGGCGCTCGGCGTCGGTGCCGTGCTGCGCATGACCGACGATTACGGCAATCCGATCCCGGCCGAGCATCGCTTCGAGTCGTCCGTGATCGTGCCGAACCTGGTCGAGATCGAGCGCACGCTGCAGCAGCTGAAACCGCCGCCGTGGCCGGAAGACCTGCTCGGCGCGATCGACCGTCCGCTCGCGGAGAAGGGCAAGGCGCTGTTCGAGGATCACTGCGTCATGTGCCACGGGCCGCATCCCGCGAGCCGCGCGCTGCAGCAGGCGACGGCGCCGCTGAAGCCGTCGCCCGACGTCGAGTGGCAGATCGAGGTGATCCCGGTCGCGCACATCGGCACCGACCCGGTCGCGGCGACCGCATTCGTCGAGCGCAAGTACGACCTCAGCGCCGCGGGGCTCACGAACGCCGACCTCGCCGCTGCGCTGAAGCCGTCGCTCGTGCGCCAGCTCGCGCGCGACATCCGCTACCGCCTCGCCACCGTGATCGAGCTGCGCCGCGCGGCGGGTGGCGACGCCACCACGCTGGATCCGCTGCTCGCTGCCTATCCCGATCCGGATGCCGCGCCGCAGCCCTCGCTGCCGCAGGATGCGATGGCGGCGATCGCCGGCGCGCTCGACGCGCTGCTAGTGCCGGCCGCGGCCGGCCCGCCGTCGGACCCGGCGTACCGCTGCCGGCTGCAGTGCCAGGAAACCTGGCTGCGCTGGGACGTGACGGGCGCCGCGGCCGACATCGACCGCCAGCTCGCCGCCCTCGACCCGAAGGCGGTGACCGAAGGAGAGGGGTTGAACATCCTCGGCCTGATGATCAAGGCGCGCTGGTACGAGCGGCATTCCGTGTCGTACGAACAACAGCAGTGCATCGAGGGCTTCGGCACGCTCGACCTGCCGCAGCAGATCGCGGGCTACAAGCCGCGCCCGCTGCAGGGCGTGTGGGCGACGCCGCCGTTCCTGCACAACGGCTCGGTGCCGAACCTCTGGGAGATGCTGCTGCCGCCCGAGCAGCGCTCGAAGAAGTTCTTCGTCGGCCGCCGCGACTTCGATCCGGTGAAGGTGGGCTACGTCACCGAGCCCGACGAGGACGGCGAGGCAGACGGCTTCTGGCTCGACACGAGCGAGGACGGCAACCACAACACCGGCCACGCGTTCGCCGCGACGAAGGCGCAGTGGGCCGCCTACCAGCAGGACGCGAAGGCGCATCCGCTGCCGCCCGGCACGATCGGCCCGCAGTGGAGCGACGACGAGCGCCGCGCGATCGTCGAGTACCTGAAGGTGCACGAGGACACGCCCGCGACGCCGGCCGATTTCGTCCCGCCCGACTGCCACCTGGCGGGCGCGCCGTGAGGAACGCGGAAGGGGCAGGCGACTACACCTGCGATTTCGCCGACGTCGCACGCGCCGAGCACGCGTGGCTCGCGGAGCGCCGCGCGGCATCGGGCCTGCCGCCGCCGTCCGACGACCACGTCGGGCTCGCGTTCTCCGGCGGCGGCATCCGCTCGGGCACGTTCAACCTCGGCGTGCTGCAGGCGCTGCAGGCGGCGGGCCTGCTGCGCCACGTCGACTACCTCTCGTCCGTCTCCGGCGGCGGTTACGCGGCGTGCGGCTACCACTGGCTGCGCGCGACCGCGCCCGAAGCGGCAGCCGATCCGTACGCTGCGCCGTCCGTCAGCGGCCGCGGCACGGTGCTCGACTGGATCCGCGCGCACGGGAAGTTCCTGATCGCGCAGAAGGGTTACTCGATGCGCACGTTGTTCGCGTCGATCCTGGCGTCGACGCTCATGAACGTGGTCGTGCTCGGCCCGCCGCTGCTGCTCGCGATCTGGGCGCTGACGCTCGCGTGGCTGCCGAACCTCGGCGTCGCGCAGGATCTAGGCTACACGATGCCGGAACGCCACCACGGCTTCGTCGTGCTGCTCGTGCTCGGCTTCGCGTGCCTCGCGCTGTTCGTGCCGATCGCGATCTCGTTCGCCCTGCTCACCGGCGTGCCGCGGCTCGCGCGTGCCGTGCAGCTCGACCACTGGCGCGTCGGCATGGGCCGGCTGATCACGGCGGGCGTCGTGCTGCTCGTCGTCGGCTCGATCCCGGTCGCGACGTACGCGAGCGAGGCGCTGATGCGCAACTTCGAATCGAAGTTCGCCGAGCAGATCGGGCACCACGTGCCGTACCTGTTGTCGCTGCTCAGCGGCGGCGCCGCGATGGCGGCCGGCGAGAACGGCAAGAAGCCGAACCCGCAGCTCGCGATGGCCGGCCTCGTGCTGCTCGTATACGGGCTGTTGCTCGCCTGCTACCACCTCGCCGTGCACGTGGGCTGGATCGCGTCGCCGGGCTTCTTCGCCCTCGCGGCGCTTTCGCTGTTCCTCGCGTGCGTCTGCAACGTGAACGGCATCTCGATGCACGCGTACTACCGCGCGCGCCTCGCGACGTCGTTCCTGCCGGTCGTGAAGGGTTCCAGGCGCGACGACGTCTTCTCGCTGCCGATCCACGAGCTCGAGGCGAACACCGGTGCGCCGCTGCCGCTGGTGAACGCGACGCTGAACACCAGCTGCTCGCCCGACCCGCAGCGCCGTGCGCGCATGGGCGACTGCTTCACGTACAACCCGCTCTATTCCGGCTCGACCGCGACCGGCTGGCGCCGCACGGCGCAGTACGCTCGCGGCATCTCCGCCCTGTCGGCCGCGATGACCACGTCCGGCGCGGCCATCGACCCCGACACGATCAACACGCGCTCGCGCGCCATGTCGTTCCTGATGGCGCTGCTGAACGTGCGCCTCGGCTACTGGGGCGAGAACCCCGCGCACACCACGATGTCGCGCCTGCCGCTGCCGTGGTGGTGGATCCTGCTCGGCCGCGAAGCGCTGGGCTTCGGCCTGGACGAAACGCGCGCGCGCGTGCACCTGTCCGACGGCGGCGGCTTCGAGAACCTGGGCGCGTACGAGCTGATTCGCCGGCGCCTGCGCTTCATCGTGATCAGCGATGCGGGCTGGGACCCGCAGCGCACGCTGTCCGACCTCGGCGGCCTGATCGAGAAGGTGCGCGTCGACTTCGGCGCGCGCATCGAGCTCACGGCGGACGCGTACGAGCGCGAGCGCAAGGACGCATTCGTCGCGACGCCGTCGCTGCTCGGCCGCGTCACCTACGCCGACGGCAGCCAGGGCCGGATCCTGTACCTGCGCCCGCTGCTCGTGAACGGCCTCGGCGCCGACATCTACGCGTACTGGCGCGCGCACCCGGATTTCCCGGACGAACCCACGTCGCAGCAGTTCTACGGCGAGGCGCAGTTCGAGGCGTATCGGATGCTCGGCCTGCAGCTCACGTCGCAGCTGGTCGGCACCACGCCGCCGGCGAGCGTGGCGGCCTGGTTCGATGCGCGCGAGGCGGCGGCGAGCGGATAGCGGGGAGCGGGGAGCGGGGAGCGGGGAGCGGGGAGCGGCAACAGCGGTCCGCGGCCCGCAGGTAGCGAGCGGTTGCTCTGGCCGCTCCCCGCTATCCGCTTTCCGCTTACAAGCTCTTCAGGTACTCGAGCAGGTCGCGCTTCTGGTCCGCCGCGAGCGCCGTGCCGTACTCGTGCCCGTAGTTCCAGTTGCCGGCGAGCGAGGTGTCGAACAACAGCCGGCCCGGGCCTTCCGTCGCGACGATGCCCACGTTGTCCACGTCGAAGTCCGGCGTGCCCACCCAGAACTTCGCGACACGTTCGGCCGGCGGCTTGAGCAGCTCGACGAGACTCGGCACGGAGCCGTTGTGCAGGTACGGTGCCGTGGCCCAGATGCCGTCGAGCGGGCGTGCCTTGTAGTAGTCGGGGTTCGCGTCGATCGCGGCCTTCACCACCTTGTGGTGCGCCACCATCGTGTCGCGCACCGACGCGAGCGGATGGCGCAGCACGGCGCCCATCGCGGCGTGGATCACGAGGTCGATCGCGCGCGCTTCCTCGCCGAGCACGTCGCCGGCGACCACGGCCTGCTTCTTGCCGGCGAACGCGCCGCTCTTCGACTTCGCCGTGAGGAAATTGTCGGCCATGCGCGGGTCGGTGCCCACTTCTGACACGGGCGTGGTCACGGCCTTCGCGATGCGCTTGCCGTCGTTGCGGTCGACGAGCGCGTGGCACGACACGCATTCGCGCGCGTACACGTCCTTGCCGCGCGCGATGCGTTGCGCGTCCAGCGCGCCGAGCAGCGACTGCGACCACGCGGGCGACTTCAGCTCGTACATCCATTCCTGGATGTGGCCGAGGTTCTCGAAGTTCGCGCTGGAGCCGTAGCCGTCGATGCCGCCCTTGTCGTGGATGTCGAGCTCGCCGTAGACGGCGATCGCCGTGGTGACGTTCTGGAACAGTGGGCCGGGTCCGGCATTCGGCGCCGACGCGTTCCACTGCACGAGATCGAGGTGCGACGCGGTCCACAGCGCCGGGTAGCTCACCGGCGCATTCGGCTCGTGCCCGTTGCCGGGAATGCCGAGGAAGTCGATCGTCACGGCATTGAAGATCTGCCCGAAGGCGTCGA
This sequence comes from uncultured Pseudomonadota bacterium, assembly GCA_937996755.1. Classification (GTDB taxonomy): domain Bacteria; phylum Pseudomonadota; class Gammaproteobacteria; order Xanthomonadales; family Ahniellaceae; genus CALKUS01. Next base: position 15,289 of record CALKUS010000068.1, read on the forward strand.
GCCGGCCGTGGCCGTACGCCACGTCGGAATGGTTGCCGCGATGGCGCGCATCGAGCTTCTGCGCGAGCGCCACCACCTGGTTGGTGAGCGCGAGCTTGTCGGTGGCACCCGTCGCCGTTGCCAGCCGATCGAGCCGCGCCGGGTCCGCGGCCACCGCCGACAGCGCCTCGACGAGCTCGCCCTCGAAACGGTCGAAGTCGATCAGCGCCTGGCCACCGTCGATGCGGATGCGCGTGGCGCCGACGCGCACCTCACCCGTGTGGCAGGCCGCGCAACCGAGGCCGGCCCAGTCCTGGCCATCCGCGCCGTTCTCGCGCGTGAAGCCCACCGGCAGCGCATCCGGGTTGTGCTTCGTCGGTTGCTGCACGAAGAAGCCGAGCGACGCCATGTGCGCATCCGACAGGAAGCGCTCGCTGCTGCCGGCCTGCTCGAGGTGCAGCAACCACGCGTAGGGCACGAGCCGCGAGCCGAACGACGTGAACCAGGCCTGGTCCTGCACCTCGTCCGACCAGCCCTGCGCCAGGTTCACGACCCCGGGGGCACCCGGCACCGCGTCCCCGTCGCTGATCGGCGCGGGCGCCGGCTTCTCGCTGCATGCGGCGATCGCCAGCGTGGCGACCGTACCCAGACCAACCACCCATGCTGGCTTCCTGACCACCCTGCTATCCTCGCGCCGAATCCAGGGGAGGCGCTTTTTTGCGCCGAATTTTGCCGATGCTGCGACGACTCGCCGCGTTATGGCTCATTGCCGCGCTCGCCACCGTCGCGAGTGTGCAGGCCGCGCCGCTCGAAGTCGATGCCGCGTTCACGCACGCCGACCTCGATCGGCAGCTCGTGCTGCTGGAAGACCCGACCGGCGCCCTCGCGTTCGAGCAGGTGCGGGCGCGCAGCGATTTCGCCGCGCCCGGGCCGAAAGGCGCGAACCTCGGGTTCACGGGCTCGGCCTGGTGGGCGCGCGTCGACCTGCGCAACGGCGGCACGCAACCGCTCGTGCTGCTGCTGCGCCAGCACTATCCGTTGATCGATTTCATCGATGCGTGGGTGCCGGCGGCCGACGGCGGCTGGAAGCACGCGGCCACGGGCGACCGGCGCAATTTCGATACGCGCGAGTTCGCGCACCGCGACTTCGTGTTCGCGGTCGAACTGCCCGCGGGCGCCGAGCGCAGCGTCTACCTGCGTTTCGCCTCGAGCGGGCCGGTGGACATCAGCCTCACGCTGGACTCGCAGCGCGAGCTCGTGGGCGCGATCAGCACCGAGCAACTCGCGTACGGCATGTACTTCGGCGGCTTCCTCGTGCTGCTGGTCTACAATTCGTTCCTCTTCCTCGTGGTGCGCGACCGCGCGTTCTTCTACTACCTGCTCTACGTCGTCAGCTACGGCCTCTATTTCGCCGTGCACAACGGCATCAGCTTCCAGTACCTGTGGCCGAACAACCCCGACTGGGGCAACCAGGCGCTGCTCGTGCTGTTGTCGCTGACCTTGCTGTTCGGGATGGAGTTCACGCGCCGGTTCCTCTCGAGCGACAAGAACTTCCCGCGCATCGACCGCGTGGCACTGGGGCTGCAGGCGCTCTCGCTGCTCGGCCTCGCCGCGTCGTTCTTCATGCCCTACGCGTCGCTGATCCGCGCGATCGCGCTGCACACCGTGCTGGTCATCTCCGTGATGATGTTGATGGGCACGCTCGGCCTGCTGCGGGGCTATCGCCCGGCGCGCTACTTCATGATCGCGTGGTCGATGCTGCTGCTCGGCGTCATGCTGTACATGCTGAAGATCTTCGGCCTCGTCCCGCACAACGCGCTCACGCAGAACGGCTTCCAGATCGGCTCGCTGCTCGAGATGGTGCTGCTGTCGCTCGCGCTCGCCAGCCGCGTCGACGAGCTGCAGCGCGAGAGCGTCACCGACCCGCTCACCAAGCTTTCCAACCGCCGCTTCTTCGACCAGCGCCTCGACGCCGAATTCGAGCGCACCGAGCGTGGCGACGGGCCGCTCGGCCTGCTGATGGTCGACATCGACCATTTCAAGACGTTCAACGACCGCTACGGCCATGCCGAAGGCGACGAGGTGCTGAAGATCGTCGCGCGCGCGTTGCGCGACGGCGTGCGCCGCCACGACCTCGTCTGCCGCTACGGCGGCGAGGAATTCGCGGTGCTGCTGCCGGGTGCGGGCGCGCACGAGGCAGCCCAGCTCGGCGAGGTGCTGCGTCGCGCGATCGAGCAGCGCCAGTTCAGCCGCGGCCCGATCACCGTCAGCATCGGCGCCGCGTCCACGTCCGACCCCAAGAACCGCGATCCGCACACGCTGTTCAGGGTGGCGGACGACGCGCTCTACCGGGCCAAGGCGCAGGGCCGCAACCGCGTGGAAGCCGACGCGGCCTGACGGCGTCCGAAGGGCGGGATATCCCCGGGAACCGTCGGAAATCGACGGTTTCCCCGTGTCGGACGTCCGAAGCCGGCGCCGGATCGTGGCGTGGCAGGGTTGCCGAAGCTATCGTTGGCCCCAGAATCCACCCCGTGCGACCCGTGTCCGCCTCCCAACTCGAAATCACCGACCTGTTGCAGCAGTGGCGCAACGGGGACCAGGAAGCCCACGACGCGCTCATGCGCGCCGTGTATCCCGCGTTGCGCGCGATCGCGCAACGGGCGATCAGCGCGGGCAGTGGCCGGTTGACGATCCGCGCGACCGAGCTGGCGCACGAGGCCTACCTGCGGCTGCTCGAGCAGCGCAGCCAGTGGAAGGACCGCGCGCACTTTCTCGCGATCTCCGCGCGCGTCGTGCGGCGCGTGCTGATCGACCTCGTACGCGAACGCGGCGCGCAGAAGCGCGGCAGCGACGTGGACATCGTCACGCTCGATCCCGACGCCGACCACCAGCACCCTCGCGTCGAGGACGCGCTCGACCTGATCGTGCTCGACCAGGCGCTCACGAAGCTCGCGAACTACGACCGGATCGCCGCCCAAGTGGTCGAGCTGCGCTACTTCTCCGGCCTCACCAACGAGGAAGTCGCGAAAGTGCTGGAGATCGGCGTCGCCACCGTCGTCCGCCACTGGCAGTTCGGCCGCGCCTACCTGCACAGGAAGCTGGCCTGACCGGCACGCGGCGCATTCGATGGGTGCCAGCGAAGACACCGGGGACTTCGCGCGCCTGCGCGAGCTGTTCGATCGCATCGTCGCGACCGACGCATCCGCGCGCGAAGCCCTGATCCGCACCGCATGCGGCGGCGACGAGCGCTTCGAGCGCGAGCTGCGTGCGCTGCTCGACGCACACGAACGGGAGTCCGGCAATACCGGTTCGCGACGCGACGACATGCTCGGCGCGGGCCGCGAAGCGCTGGCGCAGGCCGCGTCGCCCGGCGAGCGTGTCGGCCCGTTCGTGCTGCGCGAGGTGCTCGGCCGCGGCGGGATGGGCGTCGTGTACCGCGCGGAGCGCGTCGACGGCGAGGTGAAGCAGCAGGTCGCGGTGAAGGTGCTGCAGCGCATGCACCTCGACGAGGCGGGCGTGCGCCGTTTCGCGCAGGAGCGCGACATCGTCGCGCAGCTCGCGCATCCGTACATCGCCCGCCTGTTCGACGCCGGCACCACGCGCGACGGCTTCCCGTACTACGCGCTGGAGTTGATCGAGGGCGAGCCGATCGCCGACTGGTGCGCAGCGCGGAACGCCCCGATCGACATTCGCCTCGAGCTGTTCCTGAAGGTTTGCGATGCCGTGCGCTTCGCGCATGCGAACCTGGTGCTCCACCGCGACATCAAGCCGGCGAACGTGCTCGTGGACGCGAGCGGCACGCCGAAGCTGATCGACTTCGGAATCGCGAAGACGATGACTGCCGCGGACGCGACGCAGACCGGGCTGCAGCTGTTCTCGCCGAGCAACGCGGCGCCCGAGCAGCTGCGCGGCGAACGTTGCGGCGTCGCCTGCGACGTCTACCAGCTCGGCACGCTGCTGTACGAGCTGCTCGCCGGCGCCACCGTGCTCGGCGACAACGACACGTCGCCGGCCGCGATCGAGGCGGCGATCCTGCACATGGTGCCGACACTGCCGAGCGAACTGCTGGCGCGCCGCGGCGATCCCGCGGCCACCGCCGTGCGCGGCGACCTCGACACGATCGCGTTGCGCGCGCTGCGCAAGGAACCGGACCAGCGTTACGCGTCCGTCGAGCAGCTCGCGGACGAAGTGCGCCGCTACCTGCGCGACGAACCGCTCGTGGCTCGCGGCAGCGAGCGTGCGTACCGCTTCCGCAAGTTCCTGCGTCGCAACCGCGCGGCGCTCGCCGCCGGCACCGCGATCGCCGCCCTGCTCGCCACGGTCGTCATGATGCAGGTGGTGCAATCGCAGCGCCTGGAACGCGAGCGCGACGCGGCACGCGCCGAACGCAACCGCGCGCAGGTGGTCTCGTCGTTCCTGACCAACCTGTTCCGCAACACGAACCCGGGCGCGTCGCTCGCACCGAACCTTACGGCCGCCGACCTGCTGCAGCGTGGCCGCGAGCGCATCGACGAGGAGCTTGCCGACCAGCCCGAGATGCGCCTGCCGCTGCTCGGGACGCTCGCGATCATCCACACGGCCATGGGCGACCAGGTGACGGCGTCGCGGATGATCGACAACGTCGAACGCTCGCTCGCGGAAGGCGTGCGCATCGACGACCGCGGCATGGCCACGTTGCTCTGGCAGATCGGCACCATCCGCAAGGGCGACGGAGACATGGACGCAGCGACCGCCGCGGCGCGGCGCGCGCTGGAGATCCAGGCCCGCCTCGGCGACAGCGCGTCCGCACGCTGGCCCGCGCGCTTGCTGCTGATGGCCGAGCTGCAGAAGAAGGACCGGTCGCAGTGGAAGCCGTACATCCTCGGCATGCTCGCCGAGCTCGAGGCCGATAGCGACGTCGATCCGGTGATGCTCGCGACCGTCCGCGTGGAGCTCGGGCACAACTTCGAGTTCACCGAAGACTTCGAGCTCGGCGAGCGGCTCATCCGCCAGGGCCTGTCCGTGCTCGAGGCAAAGCTGCCGTCGAACGAGTACCGCGTGCTCTCCGCCTATTCGTCGCTCGGCAGCATGCTGGTCGCGATGGGCCGCGGCGCCGAGGCGCTGCCGTACCTCGAGGAGCTCGTGCGGCGCGGCGCGGCGCTGAACGGCGCGGACAGCGCGATCGTCGCGCGCTCGCGCATCCATCTCGGCCGGGCGCTCGCGTCGGTCGGCCGCGACGACGAGGCGCTCGCGCAATTGCGCCAAGCCGCGGACGTGCTGCGCAAGGTCGGTCCGTTCCCGCAGGGGCCGTTGATGGTGGCGCTCGACCCGCTGGGCAACGTCGAGCTCAAGCTGCGGCACTGGGCCGACGCGGAGGCGCATTTCCGCGAAGCGGTCGAGATCGCCGATGCGACCGGCGGCAAGCGCGGCAGCAACGCGCTGGAAACGCGCTACGGACTGGCGCGCGCGCTTTCGGCGCAACGGAAATGGCCCGAGTCCGTGGCCGTGCTGGCGGAATGCGAGCCGCTCGTATCCTGGACGCTCGCTGCCGACGCGAAGTGGGCGGTTGCCTATGCCGAGGCGCTCCTTCGCTCCGGACGGCGCGACGAGGTCGGGCGCTACCTGGATCGCGCCGCCCCCCTGATCGCACAACGACCCGACTTGCTGGCCGAGGCGGCGACGAAGTCCGGCGAGCTCCGCGCGGAGCTTGCCCGGTGAGCGACGCCACCGGCCGCTTCGTGCGCGTGCGCGAAGCATTCGACCAGATCGCCGCGCTGGAGCCTGCGCAACGCGATGCGGCCATCGCGATGGCGTGCGGATCCGACTGCGAGCTGGCGCGAGAGTTGCGGGGCCTGCTCGACGCCCACGACCGCGAGTCCGGGCATACGGGCGACACGCGCGCGCGCATGGTGGACGAGGGGCTCGTCGCGCTGACCGAAACCACCGGGTCGGGCGACCGAATCGGACCGTTCCTGCTGCGCGAGGTGCTCGGCCGCGGCGGCATGGGCGTCGTATACCGCGCCGAACGCGTCGACGGCGAGGTGAAGCAGCAGGTCGCGGTGAAGGTGATGCAGCGCCTGCACCTCGATGAGGCGGGCATACGCCGCTTCTCGCAAGAACGGGACATCGTGGCGCAGCTCGCGCACCCGTACATCGCCCGCCTGTTCGACGCCGGCACCACGCGCGATGGTGCGCCCTACTACGCCATGGAGCTCGTCGATGGCAGCTCCATCGTGGATTGGTGCGATTCACGCAGCGCCGATGTGGGAGCGCGCCTCGACATCTTCCTGAAGGTTTGCGAGGCGGTGCGCTTTGCGCACGCGAATCTCGTTCTGCACCGCGACATCAAGCCCGGTAACGTGCTCGTCGACGCGGCCGGCGACCCGAAGCTTATCGACTTCGGTATCGCAAAGGCCATGGGTGCGTCGGATGCAACGGCCACCGCGCGGCAGTTGTTCACGCCGGGCAACGCCGCACCCGAGCAGCTGCGCGGGCAGCACTGTGGCGTCGCGTGCGACGTCTACCAGCTGGGCACGCTGCTGTACGAGCTGCTCACCGGCAGCACGGTATTGCGCACCACCGACACCACGGCGGCCGAGATCGAGGAGTCCATCCTGCGCCGCGTTCCGCCGCGCCCCAGCGATGTCGTCGCGCAGGCGGGCCGTCCTGCCGCGGCGCAGGCGCTGCGCGGCGACCTGGACACGATCGTGATGCGTGCGCTTCGCAAGGAGCCGGAACAGCGCTACGCGTCGGTCGAGCAACTGGTCGACGAGATCCGGCGCCACCAACGGGATGAGCCGATCGCCGCGCGCGGCGGCGAGCGCGCTTATCGCCTCCGCAAGTTCGTCCGCCGGCAGCGGGCGGCGATCGGCGCGACGACGGCAATCCTGCTGCTGGTCGTCGCGGTGATCGGCCTGCAGATCGTGCAGTCGCGAAGGCTGGTGGCGGAACGCGATGCAGCGGAGGCTGCACGCACCCGTGCGCAGGCGATTTCCGGCCTGTTGACCGACGTCTTCACCGCCGCCGATCCCGGCCAGTCGCTCGACCGCAATGCATCGATAGGCAGCGTGCTCGATCGCGGCCGGAAGCTGGTCGAAGCGCGGATGGCCGACGACCCATCGATGCGCGTGCCGCTGCAAGGCGTGCTCGCGACGGTCTACGCGAACACCGGCGACCTCGATTCGGCGCGTCACCTGGTCGATGACGGAATCGCATCGCTGGAAAACGCCGGGCTCGACAGCCGTACGCGAATCGAATTCCTGGTGCGTGCGGCGCGCGTGCGCGCCATTGCGTCCGACATCGCCGGCGCCGAGGCTGCGGCAAGCGCCGCTGTTGCGATCCACGAGCAACTGGGAGACGCGCCTTCGCTGCAGTGGCCGGCACGACGCGAACTGCTCGGCGCACGCCTCGTCCGGATGGAACGTCCGGCGTGGCGAGGCGAGGTGCTCGGATTGCTGCGCTACATGGAGGCCGACGGCGCCGTCGATCCGCTCCTGTTGGCGCGCGTTCGCGCTTTCGTCGGCAACCAACTCACGTGGGCCGGCGCCACCGACCAGTCGATACCGATGCTCCGAGCCAGCGTCGCGGTGCTCGCTGCCTCGTTGCCCGATGCAGAGCCCGACCTGCTGGACGCGCGCTACGCGCTCGGGCTGGCGCTGACCCGCTCCGGCCAGACCGCGGAAGGCGTCGAACTGCTGTCCGCAGCGGCGCACGGCTGGGCATCGCTGTACGGCGCAGAGAGCCCGCGCGTCGCGCGCACGAAGATCCGTATCGCCGAGGCGCAGCTCGGTGCCGGCCAGCTCGACGCAGCCGAGGCGACGGGCCGGCGCGCGCTCGCGAACATCGAGCACGCGCGCCCCTGGCCGCACGGCGACTACCTGGTGGCGCACATGACCCTCGGCGAGATCTATCGACAGACGTCGCGCTGGGCGGAATCCGAACACGAATTCGCCGAGGCACTGCGCGTGGCCGAGGCGTTGCAGTTGCCGGAAGGTGCGAACGTCGTCGCCATCCGCGTTGGGCTGGCGACGGCGCTGCATCGCCAGGGGCGGAGCGACGAGGCGTTCGCGCGCCTGCAGCTGTCGCGACCGATCGCCGATTTCGACGATATCGAGCACTGCATGTGGGCGCTGCTCGATGCGGAGTTGCTGGGCAAGCAGGGCCGCCGTGACGAAGCACTCGCCCTGCTCGAGCGCGCTCGTCCGTCACTTGAAGCGCTGCGCGGCGGGCTTTCTTCCGGCGTGTACGATCACTACATCGAGCTGCGCCGCGAGCTCGAAACGCAGCGAACCGCTTCGATCGCCGCGCCGGCGCCGGACCCGGCGACAGGTCGCTGACCCAGTGCGCGCGTAAGTCGCGTCTTGCGCTCCCCTGCGCTGAGGGTTTGCCTCCATCGACCATGCGCTGCACTTTGCAATGTGACGCGCGCCACGCACCGCCCATTGGCGCGCGCCACGCGTAACGCTATCGTCCGGGCTCGGCCGCAGGGAACCGGCCTCGGTGGTGGGGGAGGAGCACGACGATGCCGGTGCGCGACGATCCGGAAGCCTGGCAACAGCTGCGTGCGCTCGTCGACCGCATCGCGTTGCTCGATCCGGTCGCGCGCGACGCCGTGATCCGCGGCGCCTGTGGCGACGACGAGGAAGTCGAGGAGGAGCTGCGCAACCTGCTCTCCGCCTACGACGAGCTGTCGACGCACGCGCCCGACGCGGTCGACTCGATCTTCGAGCCGATCGATCCCGATGCCGCGCCCGCGCTCGTGGCGCGTACGTCGCGCACGCACGTCGGCGAGTTCCGCCTGGCCGACGTGCTCGGCAACGGACCGCGCGGCACCGTTTACCGTGCCGACCGCCTCGCCGGCGACGGTCCGGCGGAGGTCGCGCTGAAGCTGCTGCACCGCATGCCGCACGACGATTCGCTCGTGCGCGGGTTCGACGTGGAGCGCGAGCGCCTCGCGCGCCTGCGCCACGCGCAGGTCGCACCGTTGTGCGCATCGGGTCGCACGCGCGACGGCGTGATGTGGCAGGCCACCGAGGTGCT
>CALKUS010000069.1 GCA_937996755.1 uncultured Pseudomonadota bacterium
GGCGAGTCCGGACCTGTGCCGGACTCGCCGCGTCCGAAAAAGTCCAGGACGGACTTTTTCGGACTTGGGTCAATAAACGTTGAACGCGCCCTTGCAGCCCTGGTCGACCCAGACGCCGCCGCGATCCCAGCCCCACGTGCTGCCCTCGCGGCATTCGGTGCGGCTGTACTGCTCGACGATCTGCACGCCGCGCCGCACGCGCACGGCGCAATAGTTGTAGTGGAAATCCTGCGATTCGCAGACCACCGTGCCGCCGCCGTGCGGCTGCTGGTAACGGCCCTGGTGGTCGCCGTAACCGCCCTGTGCGTAGCCGCCCTGCGAGTAGCCGTTGCCGTGGCCGCCGCGACCGAGGATCTCGAAATCGCCGCCGCAGCCGTTCTTCACCCAGATGCCGCGGTGGTCGTAGCCCCAGGTCTCACCCTCGTAGCATTCCGACTCGCTCACCTGGTTGACGATGCGCACGCCACCGCGCGTGTCGACCGCGCAGTAGTTGTCGCGGTAGTCCACGGATTCGCAGCGCACGACGTACTGCGCGTGGGCTTCGCGCGGCAGCGCGAGCGCGCCGGCGGCGACGAGCACGACGAAGGCAAGGCAGCGGAGCAGCATCTGGTTTCCCCCGGGGTGGTTGGCGCGCGCAGTGTACGGGAGCGTCGGGGGATCCTGCACAACGCGCGTTGAACGAGGCGGGATGAATGCGCCGCCGATGGCGGCCGTTCAGCGAGCCGCAGCCGGGCTCACGCTTCCGGGACGATTGCCGACGGGGCCGAACGCCTGCCGCGGGTGGCGAGCGATTCGTACAGCGCTTCGGCGCGGTCCATGATGGATTCGGCGCTCCAGCGGCTTGCGTCGAGGGGGCCGGCGGCGGACAGCCGCGCGCGCAGCGTCTGGTCGCGCAGGACTTCCGCGAGCGTCGCCGCGAATCCGGCAGCATCGTCCGGCGCGATGCGCGCGCAGCGCGTGCCCTCGAGCACGGTCGCCGTGCCCATGACGGCGGTCGAGACGATCGGCACGGACAACGCCATCGCCTCGATCAGCACGAGTCCCTGGGTTTCCGTCGGCGACGCGAACGCGAACACGTCGCCCGCGCGGTAGAAATCGAGCAGCGTCGTGCGCCGATCGAGGTTGCCGAAGAAGCGCACGTGCTCGTCGAGGCCCAGCGCCTTCGTCCGTGCGCGCAGGCGCGGCAGGTCCGGGCCCTCGCCCGCGACCAGCAGCAGCAGGCCGGGGAAGTCCGTGCGCAGCAGCGCGACGGCCTCGAGGATGCGGTCGATGTGCTTCTCGCGCGCGATCCGGCTCACCGTGACGATCACGGGCCGGCCGGGAGCGATGCCATTGGCGGCGCGAAACGTCGCGCCGTCGCCGCCGGCGAACTCGCGCAGGTCGAGTCCGGTCGGCAGGACTGTGCGCTCGGTGGCGATGCCGTAGCCGTCGAGCACGGCGGACATCTCGCGCGACGGCACGATCAGGTGGTCGATGCCGGCGCAGATCCGGCGCGAGAGGAAGCGCGCGGCGAAGCGCAACCAGGACGCTGGCGCGTACGGCAGGTAATGCGCGACGTACTGCCCGAAGAACGTGTGGTAGGACTCGACGACGGCGACGCCCTGCTCGCGGCGCAGGAACGTGCCGATGCGGTGCGCCTGGAACGGCGTGTGCACGTGCACGACGTCCCATCGGCGCGTGGCGAGCGAGCGCATCGCACCGCGCATTGCCGCGCCCTTGATCAAACGATCCTCGGGGTCGAAGAAGATCGTGCGCGCGGGCAACCGCACGAGCTCGAAGTCCTCGATGTGCGCATCACCGGCGTACTCCGGCGCGACGACGCACACTTCGTGGCCGCGTCGCACGAGCTCGCGCGCGAACCAGCGTATCGACGAGGACACGCCGTTCACGCGCGGGAAGTAGACGTCGGTCGGCATCAGGATGCGCATCGCTCGACCTCGCAAAAAAAGCGGGCCGGTGTTGGCCGGCCCGAAGTCGCTCTGTCAGGAGGGAAAAGCCGCGTCGAAAGCCCAAAGCCGACCATGTGGCCGTATGCGCGGCGCAGGGATGCACCGCCGCGATCGACGACGAAGTTCGTCGATCGGCGAGAGGCGAGCCCGGACAGGTGCCGGACTCGCCGAGTCTGCAAGAGTCCAGGAGCGACGCTTGCAGACGAATCGAATCAACCTGCACATCCCTGTGCACGACGTCCTGCGATAGTCGATTCGGTTACAGCGAACCCGGCACCGTCCAGCCCGCGGTCCAGTCGATGGCGACGCCGGCGGGGCCGAATGCGCCCTTGTACGAGGTGCGGTCGAAGAACGCATCGTTGGGCACGGTCACGCCGGTGCCGTCGAGCGCGCCGCCCGGCGTGGCGAAGCGTCCGGTGAGCGCCGTCGCCGCGTTGCCCGCCACGTTGCCCGCCTGGCCGTTGAACCAGCTCGCGACCGTGAACGGCGGCGTCGCGCCGTCGGCGAAGTTCGTGTTGCAGCTCACGAATGCGCCCTGCATCGTCGTGCTGCCGGTCAACGCATTGGCCGGGCCGCTGGCGTTGTAGGTCTGGTTGTCGTTGAAGCGGATGCACGCGTCGCGCATGTTCGCGAACACGACGTTGAAGTAGTTGCCGGCCGAGCCGCGACGCAGGCGCATGCCCTCGACCCAGGTCGGCGCCGCCGCCGAACCCTGGCACGTCACGTTCGCGATCTTCGGCTGCGTGCGCGGCAATGCATCGAAGTTCTGGTCCTGGTCGTCGGACTCGACGCAGCGGCCATCCGCTTCATCGACCTGCGCGTCGGGCTTCACGTAGACGTACTGGATCTTGCCGCTGTAGCCGAAGTCCATGTCGAGGTTGTCGTCGTCGTTGCCGGTCGACACGAGGTATTTCGCGTTGACCGTGCCGCCGAACCACTCGAAGCCGTCGTCCGTGCCGTTGTGCGCCTGCACGTGGTCGATCACCGTGCCCGCGCCGACGCCACCGAACGTGATGTTGTTGAGCTCGCGGTTCGGCGCGATCGTCTGGCCGCCGTGGCGCACCTGCACGTAGCGAAGGACGCCCGAGGAGTCGTTCGGGTCGTTGCCGCCGAAGATGATGTTCGCGTCGGCCTCGAACGGCACCGTGCCGCCCGGCGTGGCCGCCTTGTTCACGGGCGCGCGGCCCGCGAGGAACAGGCCGGCCCACGTGCCGCCGGTTTCGGTCGGGCCGGTGAAGATCACGGGCGCGGTCGGCAGGCCTTCGGCGAAGATCTTCGAGCCGGGGTTCACGACGAGGTAGTCCGACGGACCACCCTTGCCCTTGACGAGCGTGCCGGCCGGAACGGTCAACGTGGCGGGCACGGTGTTGCCGCCGCTCAGCGGCGTGCCGACCTGCACCTTGCCGTTGAGGATGTACGTCGCCTTGTTGTCGAGCACGACGTTGCCTGCGAGCACACCGGTGAGCTCGCACACGGCGGTCTGGCCCGCGACGGGCGTCGTGCCGGTCGGGCACGTGGTGAACGTGCCCGAATACGGGCAGGTCGACGACGCGCCGCCCGCGAGGCGGACGAACTGGAAGTTCACGTTCGGCAGGCCGTTCGACGCCGCGTTCGGCGTGATGTCGAGCTTGATCGAATTGCAGTTCTCGACCGTGAGCGTGCCGGTGCCGATCACCGTGCCCGAGGCCGGATTCGGCGCCGTGAACGTATTGCCGAACGTGCCGCCGTTGAAGCGGCGCACTTCGATTCCCGTCACCACGTTCTGGCCTTCGGCGATCGACGGCTGGATCGTGAACCAGAACGGGTTGCCGGCGTTGTCGTAGGTGAAGGCCGCACCGAAGAACACCGACGTGCCGTTCGACTGCGGCACCACGTCGACCAGCAGGCCGCGGCCGGACTGGGCGGCGTTGAACCACGCGCCGTCGAACTGTTCGGTGACGATCAGCGCGTGCGACGGCAGCGATGCGAGCGCGAGCGCGGTGGCGCCGGCGAGCGACGTGATTCTCGGAAGGCGATTCATGGGATTCCCTCGTGACGGTCTTGGTATGGGCCGCCGCGCGTGCGTCGCGCAGCGTGGAACGCTGCGCATGTTCGTTCGCGTTCGTGACGGACGAGCGATGTTTGTGTAACGGTCAGATGACGGTGCCGGGGCGCACACGCCGGCGTCGCTCACCGCGCCTCCACACGCGTCGTTGCACGTTGCGCCGCGGACACACTGGAGACGGCTGACATGGACCGACCGACCATCGCGCAGCTCGACGGCGACACGGCGCGCTACCGCCTCGTGCTCTCGCTTCAGCATGAAGGCATCGCGACGCAGATACAGCCGCTGCTGTTCGCCCGCGATCTGCCGGTGCTCGGGTACTGGCTCGCGAACGCGACGCTGCTCGCACTGCTCGTCGCGATCGCGGCTCACTCGCGGTTCGATGCGTTCGACGCGTTCGCCCTGGCGAGCGCGGGGGCGATGGCGGCGTGGCTGCTGTTGCTGCCCGTGCACGAGCATGTGCACGCGTTCGCCTATCGACTGGCCGGCGCGACCGACGTCTCGGTGCACTACCAGCTGCGCACGCTGACGGCGTATTGCGTCGCCGATCGCAGCGTGGTCGGCGGCGCGGCCTTCGTGTTCGTCTGCCTGGCACCGCTGGTCGCGATCGACGCGCTGCTCGCCGGCGCGATGCTCTTCGCGCCCGCCGGCGGGCCCTGGCCGCTGCTGCTCGGCGGCGCGTTGCTGTTCCACACGGGCGCCGCGAGCGGCGACGTCGCGCTCGCGAACCTCGTCTGGCGCTGCCGCGGATCGCGGCTGTGGACGTACGACGACACCGGCGCGCGCGTCTCGCGATTCTTCGTGGCGACGGACCCGCCGGGAAGGACGTTGCCGTAGCACGGGCAGCTCGGCTGCCCGACGTCGCGATGCACGGCACGCGCGGGCAGCGGAGCTGCCCGCTCTGCGTGGGGCGCTTCAGAACGTCGGCGTCCACTCCACGGTGAACAGGACCTCGCGGCCACGGGAATGGCGACGCACGAACTCGTCGCCCTGCGTGAACTCGACGTCCGGATCGAGCAGGTTGCGCAGGCGCAGCTTCAGCGCCCACTCTTCGTTCAGCCGTTCGAGCCAGGTGAAGTCGAGCTGGTTGGCCGGCCGCTCGTAGACATCGGGCAGCCCCTGGACGCCGACCTGCGCGATGCGCTTGCCGGCTCGGTTGAACAGCAGCGTGAGCTCGCGCTTGCCTTCCGGGTGCTGGTAGCCGAGCTGGAGGTTCGCGACGTACGGCGACTGGCCCTGCAGCGGCCGCGAGTCGTTGGTGAGCGCGAGGTCAAGCCCCGCCACGTCGACGTCCGATTCGATCCACGCATAGTTGGCGGCGAGGAACAGCGAGTCCCACAGGCTGGACGCGTCGTCACCGAGCCAGCCGCCGACGAATCCGAGCGAACGGTACCAATCGAGCTCGATGCCCCAGTCCGTCGCCGACCGCGCGTTGAAGAACGACACGACGTTGCCGGTCGAGGGGATCTGCAGCTTCTCGATCGGATTCTCGAAGTCCTTGTAGAACAGCGCGACGGACGCGACCTCGCTCGGCGAGAAGTAGTACTCGTAGCGGACGTCGTAGTTCTTGATGTCCGCCTGCACGAGGTCGGGGTTGCCGATCGACTCGACGTCGAGCACCGGGTCCGTGAACGGCGCGGGCGAGAGCTCGCGGAAGTCGGGGCGCGACACCGTCCCGGAGTACGCGAAGCGGAGCTGCGACTCTTCGTCGATGAACCACGTTGCCGTGGCCGATGGCAGCGTGTCGTCGTCGTCCAGCGTCGAGACGATCGGGGTGAAATCGGGGTCGCCGAGCTGGAACGTCGTGACGGTCTGTTCGTTCTTCTCGCGGCGCGCCCCGAGCGTCGCGCGGAACCTGCCTTCCCAGTTCACGTCCACGTTCGCGTACAGGCCGGTCTGGTCCTGCGACGCGGTGTAGTTGTCGGTCGGCCGCGTGGTTTCGCGCAGCACGAAAGCGTCCGGACGGATATTCGGGTCGGACAGCACGTTCTCGAACGACGGGTCGAACACTACGTCCGGGTCGTTGCCGATGCCGCCGCGGCTCAGGAACTGGAAGCGGCGGATCTCGGAGTCGCGATCGCGGTTCAGGTCGCTGCCGCCGAAGTAGAAGTCCAGCGTCGACGCTTCGCCGAACGAGAACGGCAGCTTGAACTGCACGATGCCCTCGCCTACTTCGTCCTGAAGGTCGGCGTACGAGATCTGGTTGTTGTTCGAGCGGCTGGAGTAGCGGAAGCGGCCGTCGGGTGCCTGGTCGTAGCGATAGTCGCGCGTGTTCGGCGACTCGCGCGACGCCTGCGAGCTGCTGTAGGTCCAGGTCATGCCGAGATCGTGCAGGCCGGGGAACGTGTGCTCGCCGCCGAGCTGCCATGTCTCGAGCTCGTTCTCGATCCATTCCAGCTCGGTGAAGCGCGAGACGTTCCCGGGGTCGCTGTCCGTGTAGCCGACGTCGACCTGCGCCTGGTCGGTGGTCTGCCGCAGCAGCGACCAGTTCGCGCGCAGCCGATGCAGCGCGCCGAATTCCGCGCCCACGCCGACGAGCGCCGAGAAGTCGACGTTGCGGTCGGTGCGCTGGCGCGTTCGCGAGTCGTCCACGACGAGCTCGCCGCCGCCGGTCGAGAGCACCTGGCGCTCTTCCTCGACGTTGTCCCAGCCCTGGTCGTAGCGGAACGCGCCGACCCAGCCGAACCGGTTGTCGCCGGATCGATAGCTGTCGCCGATGCCGAGCGTGCCGGTGATCGGCGCGTCGATGTCGCGTTGCTCGACGTCCCAGGTGCCG
Organism: uncultured Pseudomonadota bacterium; assembly: GCA_937996755.1. Lineage (GTDB taxonomy): Bacteria > Pseudomonadota > Gammaproteobacteria > Xanthomonadales > Ahniellaceae > CALKUS01. Next base: position 6,770 of record CALKUS010000069.1, read on the forward strand.
GAAAGATCGCGGCCGAACTGCTGGATCTCCGCGGGCGTGAAGCCGTCGGGATTGAACGGCGTCTGTTCGGTGATGGTGCCGCCGTCGGCGAGCGCGTCGCGTAGCGACGGCGGCAGCTCGCGTACGCCCGCTTCGTGGCCGGTCCAGTCCTGGCCGTTGCCTTCGTAGCGCAGCCCGTCCTGGAACGTGGTGTCCTGCGCCCAACCGCTGCCGAGCGACAGCTTGAAGAAGAAGTCGTCCGGCACGTTCTTCGTGCGCAGCTGCACCGTGCCGCCGCCGAACTCGGCCGGTCGCTCGGGCGAGTACGACTTCTGCACGATCACGCCTTCCAGGATGTCGGTCGGGAACAGGTCGAGCGGGACGACGCGGCGCGTGGGATCGGGTGACGGCAGCTGCGCGCCGTTGAACAGCACGCTCGAGTAGCGCTCGCCGAGTCCACGCACGTACACGTACTTGCCGGACACGAGCGTGAGGCCGGTCACGCGCTTGAGCGCCGCGGCCGCGTCGGAGTCGCCCGAGCGGGCGATTTCTTCGGCCGAGAGCGCTTCCTTCACATCGGCCGACGCACGCTTTTCGTCGACGAACGCGGCGCGGTCGTCCGTGGGCATCGCGCCCGCGGTCACCGTGACGCCTTCGAGCTGCACTTCCGGCGCGTCGGTCGCGACATCGGATTCGCTCGCGATGGGCTCGGGCTCCGCGACCGCGGGCAGCGCTTCCGGACCGGCGGGCGGCTGCGCCGTCGCGGTGTCTACCGTGCGATCGCCGTGGCGATCGCTCTTCAGCGTGTAGATGGGGCCGCGCGCGCCCTGCACGGCGACGGACACCTGCAGCTTCTCGCCGTCCTCGACCACGATCGGAATCGTCGCGACAGCGGTGTCGCCACGGCGCAGCACGAGCTCGTGCTGGCCCGGCGCGAGCTGTGCCGCGATCACGCCCTGCGCGTTCGGCGCGGCAACAGGATTGCCGTCGACCGTCGCCGTGACGTCGTTGACGACCACGCCGCCCTCATACGTGTAGACCCACACGCTCGCCGGATCGGCGGCGAATGCGGAAGATCCGGCGGCGAGTGCGGCGAGGATGGCGAGGCGCAGCTTGGAGGACGGGCGTGTCATGGAAGGCTTCCGGTGCGGGTGCGAGCGCACGCAAAGGCGTGCGGCACCGGAGCCAGCCCAGTGCGCCGCGCACTCTAGGTGCGCGGCTTGGCGCTTCCGTGAAGCTCGGGTTTCACCAAAATGACAACGGCGGACACCCGGTCCGCCGTTGCGTGTTCGGAAGCGTCAGGCGCGTCGCGCGCCTGCGGAAAATGGCAGTCAGTCGAGCGTCACCGCGGCGATGCGCGTATCGACCTCCCGGGCCTGCAGCGCGAACGTGACGGGTATCCGCGCGTGGACGGCGATCGGTTGCGCGTCGAGCTGCGCCGGCGCGTAGCGTTGCGCCTTCACCATGGAGACGGCGGCGCGGTCGAGGCTCGTCGTGCCGCTCGAAGACACCACCTGCACTTCACCCACCTGCCCGTCCGCGCCGATCGACGCGAGCAGCTCCACGCTGCCTTCGGCCCGCGCGTGCAACGCCACTTCGGGGTACGCGAAAGCCTGTTCATCGTTCGCGAGCGCACGCGGCGCTTCGAAGCCGGCCTGCACCGAAACGGTGTCTAGCCGCGACGTGTCGCCGCCGTGGGCGGTGGCGGCTGCGCCGACCAGGGCGAGCGCGATGGCGATGCGGTGGATCTTCATTCCGGCGTCCCCTGGACGTGGCTGCGCGGCATGCGGAGCCTTCGATCGGGACGCTAGTGGATGTCATATTCGCGGCCGATTGTTACACCGTGCCCGGCGCGGATTTCCCGACGAGTGGTGTTTCGCTGCAATGACGCCGTCACATTGCGGCGAGCGGTGCGAACAGGCCGGCGCCGATGCGGCACGACACCTCGCCGAGCGCACCGCCGATCACGGTCGCGGCGAGCACGTCGCTCGGATAGTGCAACCCGAGCACCACGCGCGACGCGGCGATCATGAGCGTGAGCGGTGCGAGCACCACCACGAGGAGCGGGTAGTGCGTGCACGCCACGAGGCTCAGCGAGACCGCGTGCAGCGTGTGGCCCGACGGGAAGCTGTATTCGTCGAGCGGCGGCACGTGAGCGACGATCGCATTGCCGCCGCGGAACGGCCGTGGCCGGCGCGTGAGCCGCTTGAGCGCGGTGTACATGACGAGCGCGACCAGCGCCGTTGCCGCGACGTGCAGCCCGGCCGCCAGGCCGCGTCGACCGTCGACGAGCGGCATCGCGAGGATGAGCGCGTACCAGGCCCAGCCGTCGCCGACTCGGCTGACGACCCCGAACACGCGGCGCGGCCAGGCGCCGCCGCCCCAGCCGTTCATCCGCTGCGTGAGCGACACGTCGCCGCCACGCAGGCGCTGCGCGACGTGGCGGCCGCTGTCGACGTACCAGCGGCGCATCACGCCGTTCCCCCGCGCAGTCCGCCGAGCAGCTCGGCGAAGCGGCCCGCGACCGAACATTGGCTCAACGGCGCGACGCGCGCCCGACACCACGCACCGAACCGGCGCCGGCGCTCCACGCTGATCGCGAGGCGCAGCGCATTGGCGACGAACGCCTGGTCGTCGCCGCCCGCGATCGGATGCGCGTGTTCGCAGCCGTCGAGCTGTTCGCGCGCGGCGCCCGTGTCGTACGCGACGATCGCGAGCCCGCTCGCCATCGCCTCGACGACGACGTTGCCGAACGTTTCCGCGAGGCTCGGGAAGATGAAGAGGTCGCCCGATGCGTAGTGGCGGGCGAGCTCCTCGCCGCGCTTCAGGCCGCAGAAAACGTGGTCGGGATGCCGACGGCGCAGCTCGGCGAGCGAAGGACCTTCGCCCACCCACACCATGCGCGCGGAGGGGACGCATGCGCGGATCGCCTGGAACGACTGCACCACGAGCCCGAGGTTCTTCTCGGGCGCGATGCGGCCGACGTGGATCACGGCGAGGTCGTCGGGCTCGAGGCCCCACTGCCGGCGCAACGCCTCGTCGCGACGCTCGGGCGTGTAGAGCGCCGTGTCGACGCCGCGTGCGAGCCGCACGGGATTGCGCACGCCGATGCGCGCGAGCCACTGGCGCAGCTCCTCCGTGGGAACGAGCGTCGCGTGCGCGCGGTTGTGGAAGCTACGCATCCACGCGAGCGCGAGCGGACGCAGCAGGCCGGCTCCATAGTGGCCGACGAAAAGGTCGAAGCGCGTGTGGAAGCCGGTCGCGACCGGCAAGTCGAGGTCGCGTGCGGTGCGCAACGCCGACCAGCCGAGCGGCCCTTCCGTCGCGACGTAGACTGCATCGGGGCGCGCGTCGCGCCACTGCGCGCGCAACGCGCGGCCGCTCGGCAATCCGAAGCGCAAGCCCGGATAGCGTGGCAGCGCCAGGCCGCGCGAGAGCATTTCCGATTGCGTGGACGCGGTGCGCGCTTCATGCGCCTGGCGCGGTCGCGCGAGCAGCACCTCGTGGCCCAGCGCGCGCAACTGGTCCGCGAACTGCTGCACGGTCATGGCGACGCCGTTGACCTCGGGCGGAAAGGTCTCGGTGACGAGCGCAATGCGCATTCGATCGGAAGCATGGCCACGTTGCCCCGATGCTCACCGGTGCGATTGACACCGCGGTGACGTGGGAATGACGCGTGCGTGAACCCGTCGGACGCTCGCTATGTCACGCGCGCGGCGCGCGCACGGGCCAGTCGGCGTGCCCGTACACGCGCTCGAGCGCACGCTGGTGCGCGCGCTCGTCGCGCCCGGCGCCACGCGCGCCGCTGCCGGGCAGGCGCGTGCGCGAGTTCACCACGAGCGCCTGCAGCGGCGGCAGCTTCTCGCGACTGCACCAGTCCTGGATGAGCGCGAGCATCCACGCGGCCGCGCGATGGTGCAGCCCGAGCCGAGCGCAGAACTCGCCGTAGGTCATTGGTGCCAGGCGCCGCCGCGCGCGCCTGACCAGCAACGGCCACGCGCGCCGCGCGCGTGCCTCGTGATCCTGTGCCATGTGGTTCTCCTCCGTCTCGACACGGCGACAGCTTCGCATCGCGCCGGGCACGGCGCGGTACGAACGCAGCGCGAGTTGCTGTAGGAAATCGCCGCGATGAACTGCGGATGCCTAGTCGGGACCGAAGCGATAGCCCACGCCGGGATCGGTGTGCAGGTAGGTCGGATCAGTCGCGGAATCGCCGAGCTTTTGCCGCAGGCGTCCGACCAGCACGCGCAGGTAGTGCGTGTCGTCTTCGTGGCTTTCGCCCCAGTGCTCGCGGAGCAGCCGGCGTTGCGTGACCACGCGGCCCCGTTCTCGCACGAGCGTGGCGAGCACATCGAGCTCCTTGCGCGCGAGCAGGACGGGGACGCGATCGAGCGTCACCGCTCGCGCACCCAGGTCGACGCGGAGATGGCCGTCGTCGTAGTCGACGTCATCGTCGCGCATCGTGGCGCGCAGTGCGGTCCGGACGCGGGCGAGCAGCTCGTCTATGCCGAACGGTTTCGTGACGTAGTCGTTCGCCCCGGCATCGAGGAGCCGGACCTTGTCTCGCTCGCTCGCACGCACCGACAGCACGATCACGGGCACGGCCGACCCCAGGCGGATCCGCCGCAGCACCTCGAGCCCGTCGAGGTCCGGCAGGCCGAGGTCCAGCACGACGAGGTCCGTGCCCGAGTCGGCCACCGCTGCGAGCGCAGCCCGGCCGGTTTCCGCTTCGCTCACCGCATAGGACTGGCTCGCGAGGGCGATGCGCAACACGCGCCGGATCGCCGGCTCGTCATCGACGACGAGGATGCGTGGGCCGCTCACGACGGTGCGGCCGGAGGTTGCCGCGGCAACGGGAGTCGCATTCGCACGCGCGTACCTCCCGACGCCTCCGCGGCAACGGCGACGTCGCCGCCGTGCGCGCCGATGAACCCGCGGCAGATCGCGAGGCCCAGCCCGGTGCCGGCGACCTCCCGGCCGCTGTCGCCACCGGGAGGGAACGCGGCGAACGCACGCGCGCGCTCGTCGTCGGCAAGTGCGGGGCCGTCGTCCGCGACGTCGACCACCATTCGGCCGGCTTCGGCACGGACCGTGACGACGACGCGTGCAGTCGCGTGTCGCGCGCCGTTTTCCAGGACGTTGAACAGCGCCTGCTCGACGAGCGCGGGATGGACTTCGACGAGCGGCAGGTCGGGCGCGACGTCCAGCACGATTTCCTTGCCGCCCGCGATCGCCCGCGTGCGGCGCACCGCGGCGCCCGCGAGGTCCTCGATGGCGATCCAGTCGCGCTCGATCGCAATCGCGCCGCTGCCCAGGCGCGCCATGTCGAGCAGGTTGCCGACGTAGCGGTCGAGGCGACGACACTCGTCGAGGAGCGAGTCCAGCAACTCCCGTCGATCTCGTGGCGAAACCGAATCGCCGAGTTGCTGCAACGTGCCCGCGGCACCGACCATCGCCGCCAACGGCGAACGAAGGTCGTGCGAGACGGACGCGAGCAGCGCCGCGCGCAGGCGCTCGGTCTCGGCTTCGGCACGCTTGGCGTCGAGCGCGCGCGCGAGTTCCAGTCGCGCGCGGGCCTGCTGCGTGGCGACGAGCGCCACCGCGACGAACGCGACGAACGCCAACATCTCGAGCGGGCGGGCGATCGACAGGGACCCGCGCGGATCGACGAACAGGACGTCGTAAGCGAGGAACCCGGCGATCGCGTGCGCGACCGCGAACGCGCGACGAACGCGCAATCCCACGACCATCGTCGCGACGAGGAATACCATCGCCGGCGCCTGGGGGCCGGCATGCCGATCGACCATCCAGGCCAACGCGACCGCCGCGAAGAACGCGAGCACCGCGAACGTCGCTTCGCGCATCTTCGTCGCAACCGTCGACGCTTCCGACATTCCGGCAGCCTGCCCCGTATCCGCTGCGCGCGCAACGGCGCGTAACGCGCGCGTAAACTCGCAAGTCGCGGAGCGCGCCGAGAATCGCCGGCATCATTTCCAGCCGGAAACAGCGGTGACCAGATCCAGAGGCAGCTTCGGACTCGCGCTCGGCGCGATCGGCGTGGTCTACGGCGACATCGGGACCAGCCCGCTCTACACGATCAAGGAGGCGTTCAGCCCACACTACGGCCTCAGCACCAGCGAAGCCGACATCTTCGGCCTGCTCTCGCTCATCACGTGGTCGCTGGTCATCGTGGTGACCGTCAAGTACGTGGCGCTCGTGATGCGCGCCGACAATCGCGGCGAGGGCGGGATCATGGCGCTCACCGCGCTCGCACAACGCGCTGCCGCCGGCCGCCCACGCCTCGCCTATGCGCTCGGCGTGCTCGGCATCTTCGGCGTCGCCCTGTTCGCCGGCGATGCGGTCATCACGCCCGCGATCTCCGTGCTCGGGGCGGTGGAGGGAGTGGAAGTTGCGGCGCCGGCGCTCGAGGCGTGGATCGTCCCCTTGAGCGTGGGGATTCTCGTCGCACTCGGAGTCGCGCAGTCGCGCGGCACCGAGCGACTCGGACGCCTGATGGGCCCCGTGACGGCCGCCTGGTTCATCGTCATCGCGGCGTGGGGAGTCAACGGCATCGCCACCGGCCCCGGCGTGCTGCAGTCGCTGAGCCCGACGTGGGCATTGGCGTTCGCGACCTCGCACGGCACGCACACGTTCATCGTTCTCGGCGCCGTGGTGCTCGCAGTCACCGGCGCGGAAGCCCTGTACGCCGACATGGGTCATTTCGGAGCGAGCCCGATCCGTCGCGCGTGGCTCTGGTTCGTGTTTCCCGCGTTGCTGCTGAACTACTTCGGCCAGGGTGCGTTGCTGCTGCAGCGACCGGACGCCGTATCGAATCCGTTCTACGAGCTCGCGCCGCGCTGGGCTCTGTATCCGACGATCGCGATCGCGACGGCTGCCGCCGTGTTCGCGTCGCAGGCAGTGATCTCGGGCGCGTTTTCGTTGGCACGGCAGGCGATGCAACTCGGCTACCTGCCGCGGCTCGTGGTGCATCACACCTCCGCGGACACGATCGGCCAGATTTACGTTCCCGCGGTCAATCGCCTCGTACTGGGCGCTTCGATCGGCGTGGTCGTAGCGTTCGGCTCTTCCACCGCACTGGCGTCGGCGTACGGCGTCTCGGTGACGGGGACGATGACGATCACCTCGCTGCTGCTGCTCGCCGTCGCCAGTCGGCGCTGGCGCTGGCCCGCGGCGCTGCTGGCGGCCGTGTTCGCACCCCTGCTCGCCGTCGACCTCGCGTTCTTCGGCTCGAACGTCGTGAAGATCGCCGACGGCGCCTGGTTCCCGCTCGCGCTCGGCATCGTCGTGTTCACGCTCATGCGCACGTGGCGCCGCGGCAGGCAGTTGCTGGTCGAGGAGATCCGGCGCGAGACGCCGCCGCTCGATGGCTTCGCGAACGATCCGCAGCTGGTACGTCATCCGCGCGTCGCCGGCGTCGCCGTGTTCATGACGGCGACGAACGACCACGTTCCGTTCGCGCTGCTCAACAACCTGCGCCACAACAAGGTGCTGCACGCGGTAAATGTGTTCGTGACCGTGCGCACCGAGGACGAACCCTGGGTCGAGGAATCGGCGCGACTGTCGGTGGAGAGCGTCGCGCCCGGCTTCCATCGCGTGCTGCTGCGCTTCGGTTTCATGGAGCAGCCGGACGTACCCAAGGCACTGGCGTCGCTCTGCCTCGACGACGAAGTCGTCGCGGGGCCTGGAACGACCTGGTTCGCGAGCCGCGAAACGATCGTCGCGAGCGACCACAAGGGCATGCCGCAATGGCGCGACCGGCTGTTCGCGATCATGTCGCGCAACACGGTCGGGGCAACGACGTTCTACCGCGTGCCGGGCAACCGGCTCGTCGAGCTGGGCACCCAGGTCCAGATCTGATGGCGCACAGGCGGAGTGGCGCCGTCGTAGGGGCCTCAGGCGGACACGTTACCGACCACGATGCGAAGGCGTTGTTCGGCGATCGCGTTGCCGGCAACCGTATCGAGGCGGCCGCCGGGCTCTCGTTTTGAACGGCTTGCGTGCTGGCGCGACACTCCCTCAGGCGTGCGCCGCGCGGGGCGGTTTCGCTGCACGCTTGCGCACCGCGCGCGGTCGCTTCGATTCGGGATCGTGCCACACCATGTAGACGTCGGCGCGCTGGTAGTGCGAGTCCGGCTTGGTGCTCGGCTGGCGGCGGAAGCCGACGCTCTCGTAGAGGCGAATGGCCGGCTTGAGCTTGCTGTTCGTTTCCAGGAACAGCTCGCGCGCGCCGCGGCGGCGGAATTCGGCGATCGTCGCTTCGATCAGCGCGCGGCCGATCCCGAGGCCCTGATAGCGCTCGTCGACCGCCATCTTCGTGAGCTCCAGCACGCCCGGCGCATCCTCCTTCAACGCGCAGGTTCCGACGACGGCACCGTCGAGCACGGCGAAGAAGATGGCGCCGCCGTGTGCGAGCAGCTCCGCTTCCGGATTGCGCAGCACGCGTTCGTCGATCGCCTCGATGTAGAAGTACTTCGTGAGCCACGCGGCGTTGAGCGTGTAGAAATGCTCCCGCAGCTCGGGCGCGAACGGGACCACGCGCACGGCCGCGCGACGCAGCGCCGTCGTGCGCGCGACGATCGCGTCGCCGAGCGAACCGTCGAGGATCGCGGCGAGCTGGTCGAGCGAGCCGAGCACGTCGATGCCCGCGACGGCGCTGCGCTCGGCGAGCACTTCCTGGATCGCGCGCCACGCGGGCTTCGCGTCGCGCAATGCGGCGTGCGCCTTTTCGCTCAGCGCGACGCGCCGCACGCGGCGGTCCTTCGCATCGGGTGTGGAGACGAGCCAAGCTTCGCGCACCAGCTTGTCGGCCATCTGGCTGACGGCCGAATGCGTCTGCCCGATCGCTTCGGCGATCTCGCCGACCGTGCTCGGACCGCGGTCGTGCAGCAGGCGCAGCGCCGGGAACCAGCGGCCCTGGATCGCGATGCCGTGCTTCGCGTAGACCTCGTCGGCCAGCGAGTAGAGGCGCTCGCTGAGCGCGCGCAACCGGCTGCCCAGCGCCAGCAGGCCCAGCCCGTTCACGAACTCCATCGCGCGCTCCGGCAGTTATTGCGTAAGCGCTAACGTATTAGCGCCGCGGGTCGCCGTCAAGTCGATCCGGAGCAGTCGGGGAACGGCGCCGCAGACGCGGCGCCAGATGCGTCAGGCCTGTCGCGCCTGCATCAGGTCGCGAATGCCCTTGCCGATCCAGAAGATGCCGAGGCCGTCGAAGATCACGCTCAGCACCGTGAACTGGCCATAGAACACCGAGTCGCCGCCGACCAGGCCGATGCCGATCAGCACGATGCCGCCGATGATGCTTCCCATGAATTCTCCCCGCGTCGAGTGGTGGACGGCCCCCCGGCCGCTCGGACGATCATGCCAGACGATGCGTCGCGCAAAGCGCTTCGCAGGCCACAAAAGAAAAAGGCCGCGATCGCTCGCGGCCTTCGAAGATGGTGCCGGTGAAGAGACTCGAACTCCCGACCCACGCATTACGAATGCGTTGCTCTACCAACTGAGCTACACCGGCAAAATTTTCTTGTTACCTCGAAGCGTCACCGCTTCTCAGCCCCCCTTGAGTCAAGGGGGGCGACCGTTCGCGATGCCGAAGGCGAGCGAACGATCGGGGGTTGTGGATGCACTCTGGGCGCGAAGAAGCCGAAGGCTTCTTCGCATCCCACCACTTTCTCAGGCGCGCTGCGCGCGCCTGAGAAAGTGGTGGGCGGTAATGGGATCGAACCATTGACCCCTGCCGTGTGAAAGCAGTGCTCTACCGCTGAGCTAACCGCCCGGGTGCCTCACAAAGAGCGCGGGAGTTTACGGGCGGAGGGGAAGGCGGTCAATGGTCGGGTCAGCGACCCGCTGGAAAGCCCCTGGCTGTCATCCCGACGCAGTGAGGGATCTCGCGTATCGCCGCTCGGGATCCCTCGCCTGCGGCTCGGGATGACGATCGCGCGCTGCGCGATCGTCAATCCACGAGGATCAGGCGCAGCTCCTTGGGGAGCGCGAAGACCATGTTTTCCGGCTCGCCCTCGATTTCACGCACGGAGGTGGCGCCTTCACGCTTCAGGCGCTCGATCACGCCCTGCACGAGGCTTTCCGGCGCGGATGCGCCCGCCGTGACGCCGGCGCGCGATTTGCCGGCGAGCCATTCCGCGCGCACGTCCTCGGGGCCGTCGATCAGGTGCGCGGGAATGCCCTGGCGCTCGGCGAGCTCGCGCAGCCGATTCGAGTTCGAGCTGTTCGGCGACCCGATCACGAACACGACGTCGCACTGCTGCGCGAGCGTGCGCACGGCGTCCTGGCGGTTCTGCGTGGCGTAGCAGATGTCGTCGCGGCGCGGCCCGTCGATCGCGGGATAGCGCTCGCGGAGCGCGGCGATGATGTCGCGCGTTTCGTCCACCGACAACGTGGTCTGCGTGACGAATGCGACGTGCTGCGGATTCATCAGCTCCAGCTTCGCCACGTCGTCGACCGACTCGACGAGGAAGATCGCACCCTTCGCCTTCGACGCGTCCCACTGCCCCATCGTGCCTTCCACTTCGGGATGGCCCGCGTGGCCGATCAGCACGACGTCGCGACCGGCCTTGCACAGCCGCGCGACCTCGATGTGCACCTTCGTCACGAGCGGGCACGTGGCGTCGAATACGCGCAGGCCGCGGCCGCGCGCTTCCTCGCGCACCGCCTTCGACACGCCGTGCGCGCTGAACACGACGGTCGAGTTGTCGGGCACGTCGGCGAGCTCGTCCACGAACACCGCGCCTTCCGAGCGCAGCTTCTCCACGACGAAGCGGTTGTGCACGATTTCGTGGCGCACGTAGATCGGCGCGCCGAACGCCTCGATCGCGCGCTCGACGATCTCGATCGCACGGTCGACGCCGGCGCAGAAGCCACGGGGGTTGGCGAGCAGGATTTCCACGATGGTCAGATAGGGTCGGGATCCGTCGCCCGCAAGCTCGTCCTGAGCGAAGTCGAAGGGCGGGCTCCTACACGCGGCTCGGCGCCGCCTCGCGACGCTCGCCGCGCAGCGACGCGATCACGAGCACGGCGGCGCCGACGCAGATCGCGGAGTCGGCGAGGTTGAACGCCGGCCAGTGCCAGTCGCGCCAGTACCACTCGACGAAGTCGACGACGTAGCCGAGGCGCAGGCGGTCGATCACGTTGCCCACGGCGCCGCCGACGACGAGCGCGAGGCCGACCGCGCTCCAGCGCTCGTGGCGCGGCAGGCGCAGCAGCCAGACCGTGAATGCCGTGCTGACGGCGAGAGCGAACGCGCTCAGCCCGTAACGCTGCCAGCCGGGCCCGTCGTTGAAGATGCTGAACGCCACGCCGTAGTTGTGCGCCAGCGTCCAGTTGAACAGGCCGTCGATCACGGGGACCGGCTGGTGCAGCACGAGCTCGGCCGTCGCGAACGCTTTCGTCAGCTGGTCGGCCACCACGATCGCGAGCGACAGCAGCAGCCATCGCGCGCCGGCGCGCTCGTGCGAAGTCACATCGGTCATCAGAAGCTGGTCCTCGTTTCGCCGGGCCCGTCCACGTTCGACACGCAGCGGCCGCACAGCTCCGGGTGCAGGACGTTCGCACCCACGTCGGCGCGATGATGCCAGCAGCGCACGCACTTGGCCCGTGTCGTCGGCTCGACAGTCACGCCCGCGCGGCCCTGCGACAGCCCGACGGCGGCCACGCCGGGCTCGCCGGCCGCGAGCGTGACGTCCGAGGTGATGAAGAAGAAGCGCAATTCCTGCGCGAATGGCGCCAGGCGCGCGTGCGCCGCGGCGTCCGCCACGAGCGCGACCTCGGCCTCGAGCGAGCCGCCCAGCCGCTTCTCGTTTCGCTGCGTCTCCAACTGCTTCAACGCGTTGTCGCGCAATGCGAACAGGTCGTCGAGCAGCGCCTGCTCGTCGCCACGCAGCGCTGCGGCGGGAACGGCGAGCTCCGCCCAGGTCGAGAACAAGGCCGAATCGTGCGCGCGCGCCGGCATGAACGCCCATGCCTCGTCGGCCGTGAACGAGAGGATCGGTGCGAACGCGCGCAGCAGGATCTCGAGGGTCCAGTACATCGCGGTCTGCGCCGACCGCCGCGCGACGTGGTCTTCCGGCAGCGTGTAGAGCCGGTCCTTCGTCATGTCGAGGTACGCGGCGCCGAGGTCCACGGTGCAGAAGCGCATCAGCTCCTGCACGAGCGTCTGGTACGAATACGTGTCGGGCCCGAACGCGCCCGTGCCGTCCGGCTCGGGGCCGTACACGCGGCGCGCGAGCTGCATCAGCTTCACCGCCTGGTTCAGTGCCCAGCGGTCGAGCAGCAGCATCTTCTCGACCGGCACCAGGTGCTGCGCAGGATCGAAGCCGGAGAGATTGCCGAGCAGGAAGCGCGTGGTGTTGCGCAGGCGGCGATAGCTGTCCGCGACACGCTTGAGTATCTCGTCCGAAACCGACATCTCGTTCGCGTAGTCGGTGCTCGCGACCCACAGGCGCAGGATGTCCGCACCCATCGTCTTCAGCACCGTCTGCGGCGAGACCACGTTGCCGAGCGACTTCGACATCTTGCGGCCCTGCGCATCGACCGTGAAGCCGTGCGTGATGACCTCGTCGTACGGCGCGCGGCCGTTCATGGCGACGCCGGTGAGCAGCGCGGAATGGAACCAGCCGCGATGCTGGTCCGAACCTTCCAGGTACATCACGCTGCGTACGTCGTTCGCGTCGCGACGCAGTTCGCCGCGCGCGTCGATGACGCACGCATGCGAGACGCCGGAGTCGAACCAGACGTCGAGGACGTCGAGGACCTTTTCGTACTTGTCGACGTCGTCGCCGAGCAGCTCGCGCTCGTCGCACTCGTACCAGGCGTCGACGCCGGACTGCTCGACCTTCTGCGCGACCTTCTCGATCAGCTCGAGCGTACGCGGATGCGGCTCGCCGGTGGCGCGGTCGGCGAAGATCGCGATCGGCACGCCCCAGGTGCGCTGGCGCGAGATGCACCAGTCGGGGCGGTTCTCGATCATGCCGGAAATGCGTTCCTGGCCCCACGACGGCTGCCAGCGCACGCGCGGGATCGCGGCGAGCGAACCGGCGCGCAGCCCGGCCTGCTCCATCGAGATGAACCACTGCGTCGTCGCGCGGAACACGACCGGCGTCTTGTGGCGCCAGCAGTGTGGATAACTGTGCTCGAACTTCACGTGCGCGAGCAGCACGCCGCGCTCGCGCAAGGTCTCGATGATCGCGTCGTTCGCCTTCCAGATGTGCTGGCCTTCGAACAGCTCGGTGCCCGGCACGTACACGCCGTTGCCGCCGACCGGGTTGTACACCTCGAGGCCGTATTCCTTGCCGACCGCGAAGTCCTCCTGGCCGTGGCCGGGCGCGGTGTGCACGGCGCCCGTACCCTGGTCGGTCGTCACGTGGCCGCCGAGGATCACCGGCACCTGCCGCGCGTAGAACGGATGCTGCAGCTTCAGGTGCTCGAGCGCCGCGCCCTGCGCGCGACCGAGCACGACGAGCTCGACGCCGTAGCGCTTCGTCGCGGCTTCCGCGAGCGCTTCCGCGAGCACGAGCAGCACGCGACGGCCGTTGCGCGCGGGACCTTCCACGAGGACGTAGTCGAGCTCGGCGCCGAGCGTCACCGCCATGCTGGCGGGCAGCGTCCACGGCGTGGTCGTCCAGATCGGCACGGCGACGATCGCGTCGTCGGCACGCACGGCGACGCCGAAGCGCCCGGCGAGCGCGACCGGATCGAGCGCGTCGTACGCGACGTCGATCGCGGGCGACACCTTGTCCGCGTATTCGATCTCGGCCTCGGCGAGCGCCGAGCCGCAATCGAAGCACCAGTACACCGGCTTCGCGCCGCGCACGACGTGGCCGTTCTGCACGATGCGCGCGAGCGCACGCAGCATGTCGGCTTCGTACTTGAAGTCCATCGTGCGATAGGGCTTCTCCCAGTCGCCGAGGATGCCGAGGCGCTTGAAGTCTGCGCGCTGCAGGTCGATCTGTTTCGCCGCATACTCGCGGCACTTCTGGCGGAACGTGCGCGCGTCGACCTTCTGGCCGACCTTGCCCACTTCCTTCTCGACCGCGATTTCGATCGGCAGGCCGTGGCAATCCCAGCCCGGCACGTACGGCGCGCGATAGCCGCCGACGAGTCGCGACTTCACGACAATGTCCTTCAGCACCTTGTTCACGACGTGGCCGATGTGGATCTGGCCGTTCGCGTACGGCGGGCCGTCGTGCAGCACGAACGTGGGCCGCGCGCGCGCGTGCTCCTGCAGGCGCTGGTACAGGCTCGAGCTTTCCCACGCAGCCACCATCCCCGGTTCCCGGTTGGCGAGGTCGCCCTTCATCGGGAACGCGGTTTCCGGCAGGTGGATCGTCGACTTGTAGTCCCTGGTCACGCGGTCACTCCGGATTTCGCATTCTGGGCGGCCAGCACTTCGCGTGCGGCGGACGCGTCGTCGGCCATCTGCACCACGAGCGCGTCCAGCGACGCGAAGTGGCGCTCGTCGCGCAGCTTCGCGACGAATTCGACCGACAGCAGGCGACCGTACAGGTCGCCGTCGAAGTCGAACAGATGCGCTTCGAGCAAAGGCTCGGTGCCCGCGACCGTCGGTCGCGTGCCGAGCGAAGCGACGGCCGGCCAGCCGTCGAGGCCCGGGCCGCTCACGCGCACGGCGAAGATGCCGTGCACGGGCGCGCGCCCGTAGCGGATGCGGAAGTTCGCCGTGGGGTAGCCGAGCGTGCGGCCGAGCTGCGCGCCGCGCACGACGTGTCCGCCCATCGCGAACGGCCGGCCCAGCAGGACCGCCGCTTCCTCGAATCGCGATTCGCCGAGCAGCGCGCGCACGCGCGTGGCGCTCACCCGCGCGCCGCCCTGCTCGATGCCATCCACTTCGCTCGCGGAGAAGCCGTGCGTCGCGCCGAGCGACTGCAGCAGCGCGAGGTCACCGCGCCGCGCGTGGCCGAAGCGGAATCCCGGCCCTACCCAGATTTCCTTCGCGCGCAGGCGGCCGACGAGCGTCGCCGCGACGAAGTCGGCCGCTTCGGTCTTCGCGAGCTCGTCGTCGAAGCGCAGCAGGCCGACGCGGTCGACGCGCGCGAGGATCTCGCGCACGCGCTCGCGCGGCGAGCTCAGGCGCGTCACCTGCTCGCGCCCCTGGAAGAATTGTCGCGGCAGCGGCTCGAAGCTCACCACGGCGCTGTCGAGCCCGCGCATCGCGGCGCGATCGCGCACGCGGGCGAGCAGGTGCTGGTGTCCGCGATGGATGCCGTCGAACGCGCCGATCGCGACCACGCTGCCGCGCGGCGCGAGCACGGAACCCTGCGCGTCGCGGAATAGCCTTTTCATGGAGCGCGGAATTATGCCCTGTAGGAGCCCGCTTGCGGGCAAGCGGGCGCCTACGGGTGTTCCCTGACGTGGCGCGGCCGCAGGCCTGCCGCAAGGAGGGCCCCGCCGTACGCGAGCGCACCGGCCGGGATCAGCCAGGCGAGGTGCACGACGCGCCAGCGCGCAGCCATCGCGGACCACGGGCCTAGCCAGGCCTGGACCGCGTACAGCAGCACCGCCATCGCGACGCCGGCCAGCAGCAACTGCGACAGGTAGCGCGCCCAGCCGGGCTCGGCGCGGTACAGGCCCTGCCTGCGGACGTAGCGCCAGAGCAGGAACGCGTTGACGCTGCCGGAAAGCGCGGTCGCCGTCGCGATGCCGGCGTGCGCGCCTTCGACGCGGTAGTGCCAGAGCGGCGTGACGATCGCGGCCATGAGCACCACGTTCACGGCCACCGTCACGATCGCGGCGCGCACCGGCGTCTTCGTGTCCTGGCGCGCGTAGAACGCCGGCGCGAGCACCTTCGCGAGCATGAAGCTCGGCAGCCCGAGGCTCAGCCCCATCAGGCTGAGCGCGGCCATGTGCGTGTCGAACGTCGAGAACCTGCCGTACTGGTAGAGCGTCGCGGTGATCGGCTCGGCGAGCGCGAACAGCCCGATCGTCGCGGGTACCGACACGAGCAACGCCATGCGAAGGCCCCAGTCCAGCGTCTTCGAGTAGCCCGCTTCGTCCTTCGCCGCGAAGCGCCGAGCGAGGTGCGGCAGGATCACCGTGCCGAGCGCGACGCCGAACATGCCCTGCGGGAATTCCAGCAGGCGGTCGGTCAGGTACAGCCAGGTCTGCGAGCCCGTCACGAGGATCGACGCGAACGCCGTGCCCACGAGCAGGTTGATCTGCGCGACCGAGCTGCCGAAGATCGTCGGCAACATGAGGCGCAGCACCTTCGACACGCCCGGATGCGCGCGCCTGAACCGGAATTTCGGGAACACGCCGAGCTTCGCGAGCGCGAGCCACTGCACGACGAGCTGCACGATGCCCGCCGCGAACACGCCCCAGGCGAGCGCCTTCACGGGCACCGCCAGCAGCGGCGCCAGCCACAGCGCGGCCGCGATCACCGACAGGTTGTGCAGCACCGGCGTGAGCGCGGGTATCGCGAACCGCCCGTAGCTGTTGAGCACGCCAGCCGCGAGCGCCGTGAGCGAGATGAAGAACAGGTACGGGAAGGTGATCCGGAGCATGTCCGTGATCAGGCCCATCTTCTCCGGCTCGTCGAGCGCGCCCGGCGCGAACAGCGCCGCGATCCACGGCGCGAGCAGGATGCCGATGCCGGTGACGACGAGCACGGCCGCGCAGAGCGCGCCCGCGACGTGGTCCAGCAGGTCCTTCAGTTCGGCGGGGTCGCCGCGCTGCTTGATCTCGGTGAAGACCGGCACGAACGCCTGCGAGAACGAGCCTTCGGCGAAGATCCGGCGCAGGAAATTCGGGATCCGGTAGGCGATCAGGAACGCGTCCGTCGCAGCCGTCGCGCCGAACACGCCGGCCTGCACCATGTCGCGCGCATAGCCCGCGATGCGCGACAGGAGCGTCATCGCGCTGAAGGTCAGGGTGCTGCGGAGGAGCTTCATGCGGGGCGCGGTCTGGAAAACGGGCCTGGGGCCCGGGGCCTGGAGAAGAGCGCGCATCCTAATGGTTGGCCGCGGCTGCCGAGCGCGGAAGAGGTGACCATCCGAAGGCGAATCCGCACCGGCTCGCCCCCCGGGCCCCGGGCCCTGGGCCCCAGGCCCTGCGCTTCCGGGCCCTAGGCCTTTGCTTTCCTTGACGAAACGGCGGCAATTGCGCATACTCGCGCGCTAAATTTTTCGCACCACCAACCGTTTTCCCGGAGTCATACGTGGCCAACATCAAGTCCGCAAAGAAGCGCGCCCGCCAGGCGGTGAAGCGCAACCAGCACAACGCCAGCCAGCGCTCGATGATGCGCACCTCGGTGAAGCGCATCCTCAAGGCGATCGAGGCCGGCGACCAGGCCGGTGCGGCAGCCGCGTACAAGACGGCCGAGCCGCTGCTCGACCGCTACAGCGCGCGTGGCCTGATCCACAAGAACAAGGCCGCCCGCCACAAGTCGCGAGATCGGAAGAGCGTCGTGTAGGGAAAGAGTGTCTTCGCCTGTGTAGAT
>CALKUS010000070.1 GCA_937996755.1 uncultured Pseudomonadota bacterium
CGCCAGAGGATCTTCGCGAGCGAGCGCACGGAGCCCCAGCCGCCGGAACCGGCGCGGTAGCGCTTGATGCTGATCCTGCGGGCCATCGCGGCTCCCTGCCGGGGTTTGTGCCGGATTGTCGTCGCATCGGCGATCTGGCGCACCGCCCCTTGCGTTGCGAGACGGAAACCGGTCTGATCGCCCCGGGCCAGCGGCCGGACGCCGCGGCCGTGATCCGACAGGGGGGATCATGCGGGAACACAGTACGACGGCCGGTCGTCGGCTCGTCGCCATCCTGCTGGCTGCATCACTGCTTGCTGCGCTCGCCAGCCGCGTCCTCGCGGCCGATGTCGCCTGCCCGGTCGGAACGCGCGTCCGCATCGGCGGAACCACGGGTGAAGTCGTCCAGCTGGGGTCGGAGTCGCCGCACACCGGTTGGGCACGCATCGCGACTGCCGCATCGCAACCGGGTGAGTGGGTCGACTGGCATCGCGTCGAAGTTCGCTCGATCACCGGCGCGCTGTGCGCCGCGCTGGAAGACCGCTCCGCGGTCAGCTTCGGGCCGCATGGCGTCGACGACGACGATCCGCCGGCCCAGGCATCGCCCACACCGCCGGGCGGCTGAACCACGAGGCGGCCTCGGCGGCATGCGATCATGCCGCGCATGGGAGCAGCCGGGCCGCGCGCCACCATCGTCGTGTCCTTGCGCGAGCGCTGGGCGCTCACGGAGGCCGCGCTCGACGGCATCGTCGCGAGCACGCCGCGCCCGTACCGCCTCGTGCTGCTCGACGTCGGCGCGCCCGCGTGGTTGCGGGAAGTGCTCGCGCAACGCGCGGGGGAATGGAACCTCGAGGTGATCCGCTGCGACGGCGCGACCTGGCCACAGGAAGCGCGCGCACGCTTCGTCGCCGGGCGCCTGCCGGACACCGAGTTCACCGTGTTCATCGACAACGACGTCGACGTCACGCCGGGCTGGCTCGACGCGCTGCTCGCGTGCGCCGACGAAACGGGCGCCGGCATCGTCGGGCCGCTGTACCTCTGGGGCGAAGGCATCGCGGCGCCGCGCATCCACATGGCCGGCGGCCGCCTCGTCGAGCGCGCCGTGCCGGGCGGGCGGACGTACGACGAATCGCACCAGCTGTTCGACACGGAGCTGGCGCGACATGAAGCGACGCTCACGCGCTCGCGCTGCGGTTTCCTCGAATACCACTGCATGCTGGTGCGCACCGCGCTCCTGCGCGAGCCCGGCATCGTCGACGCCGGGATCCGCGCCGTGCACGAGCACATCGACCTCTGCCTCGAGGTGCGCAAGCGCGGCCACGAGACCTGGTGGGAACCGCGTGCGCGCGTGAACTACCTCGCGTTCGCGGACTACACGCTCGAGGACCTGCCCGTCCTGCGCGCGCGCTGGGCGGCCGACGAAGTCGAGCGCAGCATCGCGCGCTTCTGCGCGCGGCAGGACTGCATCGACGACCCCGAGGCGTTCGCGGGCATCCGCCGCTTCGCGCACTCGCACGTCGCCGACATCGACCCGCTGCGCGAGGGGCTGCGCGTCGACCGCGCCTCCGCGATGCAGGCCGCCGAGCTCGCGCAGACGCGGTCGGCCCTGCTCGACCAGGCGCTGGCTTGCGGCTACGACGCGGCCGCGCTGCGCTGGCTCGACGAAGCGTGGCGGCTCGCGCAACTGTTGCTGGACGGTGGCTACCGCCCGTGCGGCAGGCCGTTCGTGAACCATCTCGTGGGCACGGCCAGCGTGCTGCTGCGCTACGGCTTCCGCATCGAGCTCGTCGTCGCGGGGCTGCTGCACGCGGTGTACTCGCATTGCCCCGCGCATCCCGGCGGCCCGCACGCGGCGATCGCGCAGATTTCTTCCGCGCTCGGCGGCGTGGGCAGCCCGGTCGAGAAGCGCGTGCGCGCGTACACGCTGCGCGACTCCCGGCGGCTCGTCGCGGGCGAGGAGCCGTTCGTGGACGACGCGGAGCTGCTCGCGCTCGTCGCCGCGAACGAGCTGGACATGCTGCTCAGCGGCGAGCTGCGTCATTCCGGCCGCCCCGACGCCATTTCGGCAGCGCTCGTCGCGACGATCGCGCGGACCTGCGACGTGCTCGGCGCGCCCGGGCTCGCGCGTGCGCTGCACGAGGCGCGCGCACGCGAAGCGCGCTTCGAGGCACCGCTGCCCACGCGCATGCACGCGAGCTATCGCATCAGCGCCGACAAGCAGCGCATCGAGGCGCTCGTGAGCGACGTGCCTCGCCTGCTCGAGCCGGCGACGTGACACCGCAGCCGCGGCGCGTCCTGCTCGACCACGACGGCGGCGTCGACGACTTGCTGTCGCTCGCGATGGTGCTCGCGATGCCGCACCTCCAGCTCGCCGGTGTCGTCGTGACGCCGGCCGATTGCTACCTCGGCCCGGCGGTCTCGGCCACGCGCAAGCTGCTGCGCTGGTTCGGGCGCGACGACGTACCGATCGCGACGGGCCGCCTGCACGGCGTGAACGCGTTCCCGCCCGAGTGGCGCGCCGCGCCGTACATCGTCGATGCGCTGCCGCTGCTGAACGACGACGATCGCGCGTTGCCGCCCGTGGGCGACGAGCGCGGCGACGCGTTCATCGCCCGCTTGCTGCGCGAATCGCCTGCGCCCGTGACCGTGCTCGTCACGGGGCCGCCGAGCAACCTCGCCGCGGCGCTCGCCGCAGAGCCCGCGCTCGCGGCGAAGGTGGAGGAAGTCGTGTGGATGGGCGGCGCGCTGCGCGTGCGCGGCAACGTCTGTCGCCACGAGCACGACGGCAGCGCCGAGTGGAACGCGTACTGGGACCCGCCGGCCGTCGCCTCTTTGTGGGCGCAACCCGTGCCGATCACGATCGTGCCGCTCGATGCGACGAACGAAGTGCCGGTGTCGATGGCGTTCCTGCAGCGCCTCGCGCGCGAGCGCGCGCACCCGCTCGCCGACTTCGCGGGCCAGTGCTGGGCCACGACGGTCGGCACGATTCCCGCGTACGAGTACGTCTACTTCATGTGGGACACGCTCACCACGGGCTACCTCGGCGCGCCGGCGCTGTTCCGGTTCGAGGCGGTCGAGACCGTGGTCGACGTGGCGCCGCCGTCCGCGGGGCGCATCCGCATCGCGCCGGGCGGGCGGCGCGTGCGCGCGGCCGTGCACGCCGACAGCGGGCGTTTCCACGACTGGCTGCTGGGCCTGCTGCGCCGCGACCCCCGCGACAGGCACGCTGTGTAGGGTGACCAGCGGCGCTGGCCACCCTGCGAACCGCCGCGATCCGCGCCACGCGCGGTTGCGCTGACGAGCGAAGCCATCCGCGACACGTTTCGACACGCGCGTAACGCGACGTGCCTAGAATGGCGTGTCGTTGCTACGGATGAGCCTGATTCCATGCGTGGATTCGCCCTGCTGGTCGCGCTGGCGGCCGCGATGTTCGCCCCGCTCACCCGCGCCCAGTCGGTCGTCGACGCAGCCGCGCTCGCCGCGCTCGCGCCGGCCGCCAGCCGCGACGCCGTCGAGCTCGCGTGGTCGGCGATGCAGTGCGCGCAGGCGCACGGCCAGGGCACGCGGGCCACGCGCCTGACGCTCATCGATTACTCGAAGCCGTCGCTCGAGCCGCGCCTGTGGGTGTTCGACCTCGCGCAGGGCAAGCTGCTGTTCGAGGAAGTCGTCGCACACGGTCGCAACAGCGGCGCGAACCTGGCCACGTCGTTCTCGAATGTCGACGGCAGCCTGCAGACCAGCCTCGGCCTGTTCCTCACCGGGCAGACCTACGTCGGCCACAACGGCTATTCGCTGCGCCTCGACGGCCTCGACAAGGGGCTGAACGACCGCGCGATGGCGCGCGCGATCGTCGTGCACGGCGCGCCGTACGTCGACGCCGCGACCGGTCGCAAGCAGGGCCGCCTCGGGCGCAGCTTCGGTTGTCCCGCCGTGCGTACGGCCGTCGCGCAATCGCTGATCGACGCGATCAAGGGCGGCAACTTCGTGTTCTCGTATTTCCCGGGCGACGCGCTCGCGCTGCGCGACGTGAAGGATTGCCCGGCGCTGCGTGGCGGCGTTTCGACAATCGCCACCGCCGCTCCGTGACAGGATCTGTGGGAGCGACTTCAGTCGCGATCTGCTGCAGAGATCGCGACTGAAGTCGCTCCCACAACAGCGCGTCACTGCGCCGCGAGATTCCCTTCCGGCGCGATCAGCAGCGGATAGGGATTGATCGCCTTCGCCTGCCACCAGTGCTTCTCGGGGCCGAGCACGGCCACCGCGAAGTGCAGGTGCGGCGCGGCCGGATTCGCGTTGCCGGTGCTGCCGACCAGTCCGATCGGATCGCCGCGGTGCACCAGCTGCCCCTCCGCGAGCCCCGGCGCGTACGCCTGCAGGTGCGCGTAGTAGTAGACGAAGCGCTCGCTCGCGTCGAACTGGTACGCGGTGATGCCACCGCGCTCGCTCAGGAACAGCTTCACGATGCGCCCGTCGGCGACCGCGGTCACGGGCGTGCCTGCCGGCGCCATGATGTCGATCGCGTCGTGCGCGCGCGCGCCGTTCGCGCGCGAGTCGGTGAACGTGTCGTCGAGGTTCTCCGGCCTGATGCCCGCGACCGGGATCGCGAGCGGCGGCGGCACGTCGGTCGGCAGCGGAACGACGGACTCGGTCGTCTCCGCCGCGACTTCCGCCGGATGCGGCGGCGCCGCGGCCTCGACCTTCTTCGCTTCCGACGCGATCTCCTCGACCTTGTCCGCCACGGCTTCCGCCGTGGCCGCCGCGTCGGGAATCGCGCCCTGCGGCGACGGTGTCGGCGTGGGCGGTCGTTCCACCTCGTCGGCGACGACGTCGCGCAGCACGACGCCACCGCGCGGCTGCGGGAAGTACGAGCCCGCCCAGGCCGCGAGCACGGCGGCGATCGCCATGGCAGCCAGTGCTCGCATCACGCGTTTCACTCCTGCAGCGTCGCCGGCGTCCCTGGCGCGACCACGCCCGACAGCTCGAGTGCGCTCCAGTTGGTGAGGCGGATGCAGCCGTGCGACTGCGTCTTCGCGATCGTCGCGGGCTCGGGCGTGCCGTGGATGCCGTAATGCGGGATGTCGAGGTCAACCCACACGGTGCCGACCGGATTGTTGGGGCCGGGCTTCAACGTCGCCTTCTCGTCGTTCGCTTCCGCGTCCCAGAACAGCTCCGGGTTGTAGTGGAACACGGGGTCCTTCGCCACGCCCTTGATCTTCCAGTCGCCGATCGGCAGCGGGTCGTGCTCGCTGCCCGTGGTGGCAGGGTACTGCGCGACCACGTTGCCGGCTTCGTCGAGCAGCGCGAGCGTGGAGTCGGACTTGTCGACGACCACGCGCGCGGCCTTCGGCGGCGGTTGCGCATCGACTGCCGGCACGCGAATCGTCGTACCTGCGCTCGCGAAATCGGCGCCGTCGTTCAGCGCCTGCAGCAATGCCGGAGCGGCGTGGAACTTTTCGGCGAGGCCCTCGAGCGGCGACTCGTAGCCCAGCGCCGGCAACGTCGCCTTCTCCGCCATCCCTTCGGGCAAGGGTGCGAACGGGCCCGCGACGTCGGCCGCGGCGATCGTATAGTCGACCAGCACGGGTGACGCGTCCGCCGCGAGCGCTTCCCAGGTCGGCGCGTCGAGCTTTCCGGTGACCTCGATGCCCGCGTGCTGCTGGTAGCCGCGCAGCGCGCGCGCGAAGTTGGAGCCCACGCGGCCGTCGATTTCGCCCGGCGAGAAGTGCGCGCGCTCGAGCAGCACCTGCGCGCGCAGGACCTGCGCCGGCGTCGGGGTGCCGGTGGGCGCGTCGCTCGCTTCGTCGGCCGCGGCGAATCCGGTGGCGGCGGCCTGCACGTCGGCCGTGGCGAGCAACGCCCAGCAGGCCCAGCGCAGGCGGCTCACGGCGCGACCTCGGCGACGGCGACGTTGCCGACCACGTCCGCGCCCGGCGGATCGAGCAGCGCGAGCTGGTGCTCGTCGCGCGCGTAGACGTCGGGCACGAAACGCAACGTGCCGTCGTCGTCCACCCACGCGGTCTGGTAGACGATGTGCACCGGCACCTTCTGCGCGAGCGCGACGTGGCGCTCGTTGCCGGATTGCATCGCAGCGGCGATCGCGTCGGTGGTCCACGGAGCTTGCGAGCCGAGCAGCCATTCGGCGAGCGCCTGCGGTTGCTCGAGGCGCACGCAGCCATGGCTGAACGCGCGCGCATCGCGCGCGAACAAGGCGTCGGCCGGCGTGTCGTGCAGGTAGACGTCGAAGCGGTTCGGGAACAGGAACTTCACCAGCCCTAGCGCGTTGCCGGCGCCCGGGCGCTGGCGCACGGCCAGCGCCGGATCGTCGGGGTTGACGCTCCGGGGATCGACCGTCTCGCCGTTGCGCACCAGCTCCATGTTCTGGCGCGCGAGGTAGTCGGGGTCGGAGCGCAGCTTCGGGCGCACCTCGTTCGCGAGGATGCTCGGCGGCACGTGCCAGTACGGCGAGAAGACGACCGTCTCCATCGTGTCGCTGAACGTGGGCGTTGCCGTGTTCGGCTTGCCGGTCACGACGCGCATCGCCACTTCCGTGCGGCCGTGGTCGCGCGCCATCAGCTCGAACGTCGGGATGTTCACCAGCACGTGGCGTTCGCCGAGCTTGCGCGGCAGCCAGCGCCAGCGCTCCATCGCGAGCTCCACTTCGCGCACGCGGTCGGTTGCCGGCACGGCGAGCGCCGCGAGCGTCGACTTGCCGGGCACGCCGTCGGCGACGAGGCCGTAGCGGCGCTGCACGCGGCGCACGGCTTCCTGCAGCGGCTCGTCGAGCGTCGTGCCGGTCGCGTGGTCCGCGGCGAGGTCGCCGTCGGCGACGAGTCGCGCACGCAGCGCCTGCAGCGCCGGGTCGCTGTCGCCCGTCTTCTTCGCGTGCAGCGCCGCGGGCACCGGCAGCCAGCCGCCGTTCGCCGCCACCGCGCGCAGGTTCGCGAGCGCGGCGCGCAGCCGCAGGTATTGCGCGTGCCGCGGTGCCGCACCGTGCAGGAGCTTCCCGGTGTCGCCGCGCGCCGCGGCCTGCACGAGGCGGCCGACCGATGCGGCCGCCCGTGCATCGCTCGCCGCGACCCAGTCCTTGCCGAGCGCATCGCGCGGCACGACGCCGTAGGCGAGGTCGTGCGCGTAGCTCGCGGCGGCATAGGTGAGTCGAACGTCGGCGTCGGCCGCGGCGCGCGGCTCGTAGCGCTTGAACGGCCAGGCGACGCCGGCCGGTTGCAGTGCGAGTGGTGCGCGCACGTCGTAGCGCGCGGGGTCGAGCGCATCCTCGTCGGCCGTGGCGACGACGCCGGCGAGCGCCTCGCCGGCGCGCGTCGGGTGCGCCGTGCCGAGCCAGAGCAGCTCGCCACCGTTGCGCGCGTAGGCGATGCGCGTGGCGCGCCACGCGGTCGCGTCGCCCGCCCATTCGGGTTGCGACGACAGGCGTTGCGCGAGTGCGCGCTCGAAGTCGGCTTCGTCGACCGGATGCGAGCCGCAAGCGGCCAGCGCGAGTGTGGTGCCGAGCAGCAGCGATCGGAATGGGTTCATGCCGGCGCCTCTGCAAGCGTCGTGCCCGCCGTTCCGACACCGACGCCGGCGAGTTCACGACCTGCAATGCGCGGTGCGGCGGGCATTCAGCGCGACAGCGCCATGGTGGTGTCGAGCGCACCGCGCATCCCGACGAGGAGGCATGCAATGGACACGAAAGCGTTCACCGGCGTGCTCGCCGCCGCGCTGCTCGCCGCCGGCGCCGTCGTCGTTGCGGGTCGCACGCTCTCGCGGCCCGCGTATGGCGAAGTGCTGAGCGTGCGGCCGCGCGTGGAGGACGTCGTGGCGGCATGGGGCCCCTCGCGCGACCACGACGTGGAACAGCGCGTCACGGGTTACGAGGTGACCTACCTCGTGGACGGCGATCGCCGGACCGTGGTGCTGGACCGCGACCCCGGCAGGAAGGTGCGCCTCGCCGAGGTCGATGCGATCGCGGCGCGGGCGCGGCGCGCAGCCGATGTCTCAGCGCTCTGACTCCACGGCCGCTGCTTCCTCCGCGTCCGCCTCGACGCGCGGCTTCGGCGGCACGATCTCGTAGCCCTTCGCCGCGAGGCGCGCGAGGATGCCGTCGTCGCGCATCACCTGCGACATCGGCAGGATGGCGAAGCTCGTCTCGTTCTTCGCGATCGCCTTTTCGGCCGCCTCGAGCCACACCTGCTCGACGCGCTGCCGCAGGTCGGCGAATCCGCGGTCCTTCGCGAGCTCGCTGCGCAGCACGGCGTCCACGCACGCGCGGATCTGGTCCTGGTACGGCAGGTCGCGCAGCGCCTCGACGTCGCCCGTGGCCCACGCGTTCGCCCAACCGCGCATCGCCGTCACGTCGCCTTCCAGGCGCTCGACCGTCAGCCGGAAGCACGCGACGTCGTCGAGCTGCTCGCTGCGGAAATCCTTCAGCGCGGCGCGCGCCTTCTCGATCCGGATCTCGATGCTGGGCCTGGTGACGGCGACCTTGCTGCGCCGCGCGGCCTTCTTCACGACCGGCAGTACGCGGTCGTCGAACGACAGCCCGGCCTTGTCGATCGCCTTTTCGAACAGCGCACCCGACGCGAAGATCGGCCTGCGCTTCTCCACGTCGCGGTTGCGCGGCAGGTACTTCTGCTTGAGCACGGTCCAGCGCGCGTAGTCCTCGGCCGGCACGACGTCCTTCAGCGCCTGCTTGTCGGGGTTGTCGCGCGCCTTCAGCAGCGACGGCAGCAGGAACAGCCCGCCGATGATGCCGCCCTTCACCGTGAGCTCGGCGGTCGGCGGATAGATCACTTCCTGCGACTGCGCGATGCGCTCTTCCACTTCGAGCGATTCCCACTGCATGCGCTTCGGCAACGGCGTCAGCGTGCCCAGCACCCACATCCGATGCCCGTCGCGCTTCACCTGCCACAGGCCGGGTCCGGGCTGGATGCCGCTCACGACGACTGTTTCGAGCTGTGTCAGCGCGGGCTCGTCGTCGGCACGCACGTCACCCATCGCAAGCGCCGCCGACATCGCCGCGAGCGCCATCCATCCTGCGTGATGCATCCGCCACCTCGTCCATTCGTGCCGGGGGAGTTTCGCGTGCGCGACGGCCGCGCGCATGGGCCGGTCGTCGTGCGAAATGCGGCGCGATGATGGCCGAGTTCGCCTTAACGGCGCGTTGACGCTTGCAAGGAATCGTCCCGCTACGATTCGCCACCCGACCCGGAACCGACCGATCGCGTGCGACGCATTTCCGCACTCGCCACCCTGCTGTTCGCGCTCGTCGGCGCGGACGCCTCCGCCGCCGTGGTGGAGCTGCATGCGAATTCAGGCTTCGATCGCGACGTCGCGGGCGCTTCGTTGATCGGCGCGCCGGGCGGCGGAAGCCTCGGCTGGAGTGCGACCGACCTCACGGGCGACGTCGATTCGGGATCGCTCGTGCTCACCGGGCCGGCCGGCCGCTACAAGGTGCAGCTCTGCCTGCATCCGATGCAGGCCTTCGGATTCGCGCGCAACGTGTACGATTTCGCGGCGCGCGTGCAGGGCTCCGCACCTGCGTCCGTGAAGACCGAAGGCATCTTCGCGCTCGCAGGCGACCAGGTTAGCGACCTCGCCTGCGAAGGCCCGTGGCTCGCCTACCTCGTGCACGCCGGCACATCGTCCGTGCAACAGCCCACGGAGCTGCGCAGCGCCATCGCCGCCACGGCGACGCCACTGCTGCAGGTGCTGCTCACCGTCGACAAGGGCGACGCCGGGCCGCTGCTGGTCGACGACTGGTCCGTGCGCGTCGACACCGACGTGATCTTCCGCGACGAGGACCAGCCTGCGACGGGCTTCTCGCTCTAGGGAACCTAGGGAATTCCCTGTTGCGCCAAACGCAAGGCGCGGGTTTACACTGGTGTCGACTCGTGACCGGCGGGATCCGATGCGACGTGATTCGATGTTCGTGGCTTGCTCGCTGCTCGCGTGCGCTCCGGCGGACGCGCGCGTGATCGAGCTGCATCGCAACGCGGGCTTCGATCGCGACATCGACGGCGTGACGGTCGTCGCGCCGAGCGGCGGCAGCGCGGCATGGAATGCCGCCGACCTCACGGGCGACGCGAACTCCGGCGCATTGCTGCTGACCGGGCCAGCCGGGCTCTACCAGCTCAGATTCTGCACGCTGCCGGAGCAGCAACTCAAGCCGATCCGCCAGTTCTACGAATTCTCGGTCCGCGCGTCGGGCGGCGCGGGCTCGTCGATGCTGCACGAGGGTTTCTTCAACTGGTACAGCGACACCGGGCTGCCCTGCGACGGCGCGCTGATCGGCTGGCTGCGTCGCTACTCGAGCATTTCAGCGACCAGCAGCAGCGACGCGTCGATCGCGGCAGGCGCGTGGCCCGGACTCTCGGTAGTCCTGCAGGTCACCAAGGCGGACGCCGGTCCGTTGTTGATCGACGACTGGTCCGTGCATGTCGACGAGGACCTGATCTTCCGCGACGACGACCAGCCCGCGACGGTGTTCTCGCTCTAACGGCTCGCGCGGCGAACGCTCTCGGCGAGCGCGATCGCGCGGCGACCATCGGCGTGCCACCAGCGCACGAGCGCGCTCGCGATACGCTGCGAGCGGCTCACGACCAGCGCCTCACGCGCGGCGCACAACCGTCCACCTTCGTGGCGAAGACCGGATCGGCGAAGCGATCCCGGCCCGGGTCGGCCCACTCGCCGTTCAGCGCGGCCGGATGCGCCTGTTCGGCGTCGACGTCCGTGGCGACGACGTCGCGCGCCCAGCACTCGCTGCCGGGGAAGCCGAACTCGATGTCGGAACGACGAACGAAACGTGAACGCGAGCGGACGTGCGTGGCGAGCATGGTGCGGTTCCCTGCCGGCCGTCTTGGCCGGCGACGGCGGGAAGATACGCGGACGCGCCCGAAACGGACGTCAAGAATCGGTTTCGATTTGTGGCGCTGCGCGGCGAGCGCCCACACCGCGGGTCACCCGAAGACCACCATGTTCTGTGAACCGAGTGCGACGGGAGAGCCGTCGGGCGCGGAGACGAGCAACGACTGACTGGTGTAGCCGTCCGCCGCCGCATCGAGCCTGGCGTCGACGCGCCATCCCGACAGTGGCAACGCCGCGAAATCGGTGCGGAGGAAGTCGAGCATCCAGGTCATCGAGCTGCCCGGGGCGACCTTCGACAGCATCGACAGCGCCACGGGCGGCGCGAAGTCCGCGAACGCGAGCACGTGCGATTCGGTAACGGGGCCGCGATCCTTCAGCGCGAGCTCGATCACGTGCTCGCGCGCGGGCGTCCCCGAGAACGGCAACCCGCCGCTGCGCCAGCGCGCGTCGAACTGCTGCGTGAACGCCGGCGTGATGCCGGGAACCCACGGCATGCGCAGATCGCCGTCCCCCGCTGCGCCGGGCGCGGCCGGCGCGTGCCGCACCACCGATGCGCGCGCGCTGCCGAAGATTCCGACCGCGAGCAGCAGCACCTGGTCGCCCGCGACGATGCGTGCCTCCACCTGCGTCGCGCTGCCGCCGCGGCGCAACACGGCCGCACGCGCGCGCACGCCGCCCGCCGGCACCGGCGCGACGAACGTCACCTGCAGCGTGCGCAACGGCAATGCCGCATCGACCTGCGTGCGCATCGCGGCGACCGCGATCGCGGCCTGCAGCCCGCCGAACACGCTGCGGCCCTGCAACCACTCTTCGCCCACGTTGGCAACGACATCGTCGCCGTCGCGGTGCATGCCTTCCATGACGTCGCTCAGCTGCATCGTCTTGCTCGCTCCGGGGCCCGCGCGGGACGGTAGCAAACGGCGCAGGCGGCCGCGACGGCCGATTCCGACGGCAACGGGGCGAGCTACGCCGCGCGCTTGCGCGGCGTGGCCTTCTTCTTCGCAGGCACGCGCTTCGCCGCGGAGACGGCGAGCTTGCGCGCGTCGAGCTCGATCCAGGTCGGCGCGTGGTCGCTCGCGCCGGCCTCGCCGCGCACCCAGCGATCGACGCCCGCGGCCACGAGCGTCGGCGCGAGCTCCGCGTTGAGCAGGAGATGGTCGATGCGCAGGCCGGCATTGCGCTGCCAGTGCTGGCGGAAATAGTCCCAGAACGTGAACACCTTCTCGTCGGGATGCAGCGCGCGCAACGCGTCCACCCAGCCCTGCTCGAGCAGCCGGAACCAGCACTCGCGCGACGCCGGCTGCAGCAGCGCGTCCTTGCGCCAGGACTTCGGGTCGTAGATGTCGAGCTCGTCGGTGGGCACCACGTTGTAGTCGCCGCACAGCACCACGGGCTTGCCGCTCCGGTAGAGCTTCTTCGCGTGCGCGATCAGCCGCGCGAACCAGCGCAGCTTGTAGTCGAACTTCGGGCCGGGCTGCGGATTGCCGTTCGGCAGGTACAGGCAACCGACGACGAGCCCGCCGACGCTGGCCTCGAGGTAGCGACTGTGATCGTCGGACGGATCGCCCGGCAGCGCATCGCGGATCGCGACCGGCTGCATGCCGCGCGCGAGGATCGCGACGCCGTTCCACGAGCGCTGCCCGCGCCACACCGCGGAGTAACCCGCCGCTTCGATCTCCGCGCGCGGGAAGTTCTCGTGCACCGCCTTCAGCTCCTGCAGGCAGGCGATGTCCGGCTGCTCGCGCGCGAGCCAGTCGAGCAGCCGCGGCAGGCGCGACTTGATGCCGTTGATGTTGTACGTGGCGATGCGCATGCGTACAGGATAGGCGCAACGCGCGCGCCCGCGGCGTCAACGATTGCCGCGCGCGCGATCAGTCGCGGGCACGAGCTCGCCAACCGAACAACAGCAGCAGCAGCGCGAGCCAGAAGAACGCCGGTGCGTCGATCGCGGGGATCGATACCGTGCCCGCCGGCGCCACGCCGAATGGCACGCGGACGAACGGATAGCAGACGAGCGAGATGCCTTCAGGCTCGTACTGCAGGATGTACTGGCCCGGAGGCAGCGTCGGCAGCGAGAAGTCGAGGTCGCGCTCGGGCGGGCACGCGGTGACCCGCCAATCCACCCCCTGCACGAAGCGCAGCACGTTGCCTTCCAGCACGCTCGTTTCGCCCAGCGTCACGCCGCACTCCGCGGCATGCACACGGACGACGATCGGCTGTCCCGAGACTGCCTGGACGACGCGCGGATCGGAGAGCGGCGAAACGCCGGGGACGCATTGCGCGACGGCATCGGTCGCGACCGTGACGGTCACGAGGAAGAGGAACAGCGCGAGCATCCGGGGGCGCATCGTCAGATGTTACACGCGCGCATCCGTCGCCGCCGCCCGATCACGTTCGTGGCGCGCTGTGCGACCTCGCTTCGAAGCGAGGCCACGCCTTCGCGCCCTCGCGGCCAGGAGCGAAGCGGGGTGCGGCCGGTGCCTTCGACGTTTCCGCGCTGGCCGATGCGCATTCGCAGGGAGGATTCGGTAGGAGCCCACCCTGTGGGCGATCGGCGAGTGCTCCGGAAGAACGCGATGCGTCGCAGATGGTCCTGTCGGAGCCGCGCTGTACAACGCGCTCTACAGTCTACGGAGCGTGGTAGTGCACCCCACCCCGCCCTCCCCTGCATTCGCAGGGGAGGGAGATAGAGGGAGTGCATTCGCGGAGGAGGAAGAATCAGGGCGCATCGATTTGCTTGAGCATCCGCTTGAGCGCGAAGTGCCGGTAGCTCTGCCGCGCGAGCTCCGCCACCTCGTCCCAGTCCGGCTTGTTCCCCGGCGCGAACGCGATCCAGCCGTTGTGGCCCATGTACTTCGGAATGGTGAAGCGCGGGTCCGCGGTGTACAGCGCCTGCCGGGGTACGCCCACCCAGAAGCCGAGCCTGAGGCCGTCGCCGTAGTCGTATGCGATCGCGAACGAGCGCTTGCCCGCGAGCCAGACGGGCGAACCGAACTGCGTGCCTTCGGTCGCCTCGGGGAGCGCGAGGCAGATCGCGCGCAGCTTCGCGATCGCGCGTTGCGCGGCCGGCGCCGCCATCGGATCGAGGTCGGCGAGCTTCGGCTTCGCGTCGGGTGGCTTCACGACCGGTGTCTTCGCGATGCGCGCGACCAGCTTCGGCGCCGAAACGTGCTCGTATGCGGTGCGCACGAGCGCCGCGATGCGCTTCCAGTCGAGGCCCGTGTCGAGGTTCACGCCGAGCCAGCCGCGCGGACCGACGTAGGGCGGCACGAAGAAGTGCTTCGGCTGCAGCTCGACGTGGCTGTCCTGCGCACCCGGCGGCATCGGCAGCCAGAGCGCGATGCGGCCGTCGCCGTGGTGGTTCACGAGGTAGGTCGCGAACGTCTTGCCTTTCGTCGCGCGGTAGTTCGGCGAGCCGTGCGAAACGAATTCCTCGGCGTCGGGAAACGCGAGGCAGAGCTCGCGCACCACTGCTTCGATCGTGCGCGCCTTCGCCATGCCTGCGTCCTCGGCTGCCGGACGCGATTGTGGCACCTGCGCGCGTCAGCCGTCAGCGCGCAGGCACTCCCGTCGCGCAGCGTCCGTGGCGCGCGCGAGCAGCTCGGGCATGCCGCCGCGCCCGAGCCGCACGCGCCGCGCAACGATCTCCGCGTACCCGTCGCACGTGGTGGCCTGCGCCGGCGTGCCGCGTTGCCGGGCGGCGCGAGCCTGCAGCAGGTCGGCGGCGTCGGCGAGCGCCGCGTCGTCGGCTGCCTGCGTCGACGATCGCTCGCGCCACGCGACGATGGCGCTGGCGTCCGGCTCGCGGCGGACGAGCGGCCCGAGCGCCGCGATCGCGGCCGCGTTGCGTCGCGCCTCGTCGCCACCCGGGCTGTCCATGCGCTTCGCGGCGCGTCGGATGGCCAGGGCGGAATCGTAGAGCTGCGCCGCGCGCTCGAGCTCGTCGCGCTTCACGAGCACGCGCGCGACCTCCTCCATCGCCGAGCCGACGAGCCAGTCGTTCGCGTCGTAGTGTGCGCGCTGGATCTCGAGGTTGCGCTCGACCAGTGGCAGCGCTTCGTCCAGGCGACCGACCTGCTCCAGCACGAGCGCGTGCGCCATCAGCGCGTTGCTCGACGTGAGCGCGTCGAAGTCGGACGGCTCGAGCCGCAGCAGGATCGGTGTCGCGATCGCGAACCAGCGCTCGGCCGCGGTCGCGTCGCTGCCGAGCGCGTCGATGCCGAGCGCCGTGGCGGCATGCGCGACGACCTTTGCGTCGTGGCCCGGCACGCGCTTCGCCATCGCGAGGACCTCACGATGCAGGGCATTCGCGCCGTCGTCGTCGCCCTGCAGCGACCGAAGCGTGGCCACCTGCTCGAGCGCTGCCATTGCGCCGGGCGCGTCGGGCGTGCCCTCGACACGGGAGACGACGGCGATGCGCCGTCGTTGCAGCGCTTCTGCCGTCGCGAAATCGTCGCGCGCGGCCGCGAGTCGCGCGGCCTCGTCGAGCTCGTCGGCCACGTCCATCGCCGGACCGCTCGTGGGCATCGGCACGGCGTCCACGTACTCGCGCAGCGCGGAGAACAGCGCCGCGTCGTCCCCGCCCTCGCGCGCCGTCGACACGCGCGAATCGATCGCCGCCAGCGCCACGAACTGTCCGGCAGTGCCGAACGCGTAGTGGTCGCGGCCCTCGCGCAACGGCGGCAGCTTCGATTCCGACGCGAGGATCGCCACGATCGTGCCGGCTTCCACGCAGGCGAAGTTCAGCGTGATGCGCGCCTCGGCCAGGCGCTCCATGCCGTCGATACGCACGCCGGCTGCGCGCGCGACGAGCGGTGCGACGTCCCGCGCGCGCTCGTCGGTGAGCTCGATCGCGACGCGTTGCGGCGACGACCCGTCGGCCATTTCCGCTTCACAGCGCTGCACGCGCACCACTTCGGCGCGCGCACCCATCCCGAGCGCCGCGAGCGCGAGCGTCGCGAACGTTGCCGCCAGTCGCCTGCCGTCCATGCCGGTGGTTACGCACAAGCCCGCGCCGGCCGGGCACGCGGCGTCAGTTCTTCAGGCGCCAGCCCGTGCGGAACACCCACCAGACGATCGCCAGCAGCACCGAGAAGAACGCGAACGTCGCCGCGAGGCTCGCGCCCACGCTGACGTCGGACTGGCCGTAGAACGACCAGCGGAACCCGGAGATCAGGTACACGATCGGGTTGAACAGGCTGAACGTGCGCCACATCGGCGGCAGCATGTCGATCGAATAGAACGCGCCGCCGAGGAACGTGAGCGGCGTGATGACCAGCATCGGGACGATCTGCATCTGCTCGAAGCTCTTCGACCAGATGCCGATGACGAATCCGAGCAGGCAGAACGTGCTCGCGACGAGCACGAGGAACGCGAGCATCCAGACCGGATGCTCGATGCGCAGGTCGACGAAGAAGCTCGCCGTCGCGAGGATCACGAGCGCGAGCACGACCGACTTGGTCGTCGCGGCGCCGACGTATCCCGCGACCACCTCGAACGACGACACGGGCGCCGACAGCACTTCGTAGATCGTGCCCGTGAACTTCGGGAAGTAGATGCCGAACGACGCGTTGAAGATGCTTTCGGTGAACATCGTCAGCAGGATCAGGCCCGGCACGATGAACGCGCCGTACTCGACGCCGTCGATCGCACCCATCCGCGAGCCGATCGCCGAGCCGAACACGACGAAATAGAGCGACGTGGTGATGACGGGCGTCGCGAGGCTCTGCCAGATCGTGCGCAGGAAGCGCGCCATCTCGAAGCGGTAGATCGCCCACAGCGCGCGGTGGTTCGGGACGGGCACGGCGCTCATCGCGCGGCTCCCTTCGCGCCGTTGCGGTCATCACGGTGGACGAGCGACACGAAGATGTCCTCGAGCGAGCTCTGTTTCGTGTTGAGGTCCTTGTACGAGATGCCCGCCGCCTCGAGCTCGCGCAACAGCTCGGGGATGCGGCTGTCCTGCGCCGCCTCGAACGTGTATTCCAGCTCGTTGCCGGCATCGGCGAGCGCGAGCGGCCAGGACGAGAGCGCGGCCGGCACCGCGGCAAGCGGCTGCGACAGCGCCAGGGTGAGCTGCTTGCGGCCGAGCTTCTTCATCAACTTGCGCTTCTCCTCGACGACGATCAGCCTGCCCTTGTCGATCACGCCGATGCGGTCCGCCATCTCCTCGGCCTCGTCGATGTAGTGCGTGGTCAGGATGATCGTGACGCCGGAGTCGCGCAGGCGGCGCACGAGCGCCCACATGTCGCGGCGCAGCTCGACGTCCACGCCGGCGGTCGGCTCGTCGAGGAACAGCACGGTCGGCTCGTGCGCGAGCGCCTTCGCGATCATCACGCGGCGCTTCATGCCGCCCGAGAGCGTCTGGATGCGGTCCTTGCGCTTGTCCCACAGCGACAGATCGCGCAGCGTGCGCTCGAGCAGCGCAGGGTCGCGCGGCCGCCCGAACAAACCGCGCGAGAAGCGCACGGACGCGTACGGCGTCTCGAACATGTCGGTCGCGAGCTCCTGCGGCACGAGCCCGATGCGCGCCCGTGCCTGGCGGTACTCGCGCTGCGTGTCGAGCCCGTCCACCGTGACCGTGCCGGCCGATGCCGTCACGACGCCGCACACGATGTTGATGAGCGTCGTCTTGCCGGCGCCGTTCGGACCGAGCAGCGCGAAGATCTCGCCCTTCTCGATGTCGAGGTCGACGGCGTCGAGCGCCTTCAGGCCGGAGGCGTAGGTCTTCGTGAGGCCGCGTATCGACAGTATCCCGGTCATTCCTTCTTCGCCTTCTCCGGCAGCGGGAACAGCCCGAGGAAGCGCTTGTACGCCGCCTTGCTGCCCTCGACCTTGAGGTTGCGCTTGCCCTTCGCGACCCCGGCATCGCCACCGTAGACGGCGGCGGCCAGCGTGTCAGGGTCCGATTCGACGATGACATCCGCTACCGCTGCGGGGCCGCGCGCGATCTCGAAGCGGCCGCGCGCGACGCGCGCGTGGTAGCGCTGTTCGCCGAAACGGAATTCGTAGGTGGCATCGAGCCCCACTGCCGCCTCGGCACTGAACATCGTCCGGAACGAGAGCACGAGCGCATCGGGGCTCATCTGCCCCGGCGCGAGCAGCGGCGAGCGCGCGCCCCAGCGGCCGATCGCCATGATCACGGGCTCGAGCTCGGCGCCCCAGGCCGTGAGCTCGTAGACCCATGTCGCGGCGGGCGGCGGCAATTTCCTGCGCCGCAGGACGCCCGCATGCTCGAGCTCGCCGAGCCGCTGCGTGAGCACGTTCGGGCTGATGCCGGCGAGCCCCGCGCGGAGATCGGTGAAGCGCTTCGGGCCGAGCACGAGCTCGCGCACGACGAGCAGCGCCCAGCGCTCGCCGATGAGGTCGAGGGCCTGCGCGGACGCACAGCCGTCGTCGTAGGTACGTCGGTTCACCATGTGCCGATTCTAGCGCGATCGATCTTCAAACAGGAATGGCTAGTTGCTTTTCAGGACTATGAAGTCCTAGGATCAGCCAGCCACGACCGGCATCGAGGAGAACGGAATGCAATCGATGGACCCTTACCTGATCTTCCACGGCAACTGCGGCGCGGCGATGCGCTTCTACGAGGGTGTGCTCGGCGGGAAGATGGAAACGTTCATGGCGGTGAAGGACTCGCCCGCCGCGGCGCACTGCCCGCCGGAGGCCGGCGACCAGATCATGCACGCCTGCCTGCTGTTCGACGGCGAGCGCCGGCTCATGGCGTCCGACGACATGGGCCAGGGCGGATACGAAGGGATGAAGGGCTTCGCCGTCGCAATCGCCTACCCCGACGTCGCGAAGGCCGAGCAGGTGTTCGCCGCGCTCACCGAAGGCGGCAAGGTGAACATGCCGATGGGCAAGACGTTCTGGGCCGAGCGCTTCGGCATGGGCGTGGACAGGTTCGGCACGCCGTGGTTCGTGTCGGGCGGGCTCAAGCCGGCCGGGCAGTACGGCTGACGCGCCCCGCGGAAGACGGAAGACGGGAGACGGAAGACGCAATGGCAGCTTTCGCGTCTTCCCTCTTCCGTCTTCCGTCTCCCATTCCGCTATCCTCGCGCCGCCAAAGCTTGCGCGCGAGACGCACCATGACCGACGAAACGAAGCCCGACGCCCCCGCCCTGCCCGACCGCCTCGCGATCAACCCGCGCAGCAAGTTCTACGACGAAGCGCTGCTCGAGCGCGGCATCGGCATCCGCTTCAACGGCGAAGAGAAGAACAACGTCGAGGAGTACTGCGTCAGCGAAGGCTGGATCAAGGTCGCCGTGCCACGCTCGCTCGACCGCCGTGGCAACCCGATCCTGCTGACGGTGCGCGGCAAGGTGGAGCCGTACCTGAAGACCTGATCGAATTGCCCGCTCTCGCAGGGCGGGCAGCCTTGCTGCCCGCGCGTTTCACGAGCGCACGCGTGGCCAGCGAAGCTGGCCAGCCTGCGAAGCATCAGTTCGGCGGCCGCGGCGCCAACTGGTGGTCATACGAAACCACCCGCGCGAGCTTCCACGCCCCGTCGACCTGCTTCCAGATCATCAGGAACTGCGCCGTCTCGGTGAGGCGGTTCGGCTCGCCCTTCACGATCGCGTAGAAGCGGTGCGTGCCCGTTTCGACGGCGCCGTAGTCCTTGAGCGGATACACGCGCAGTGAGTCGCGATCGAGCACGCGCGTGGACAGGAAGTCCTCGCCGGTCTGCTGCCGCGCGCACTTCTTCCTCATGTCGTCGACGAACGACGCGCCCGTCGTGTTCGTCAGGCCGCCCTTGTCGTGGAAAAACTCGAGGTCGTCGGCGACGAGCGCCGCCACCTTGTCGACGTCGCAGGTGTCGAAGAAGTTGTGGAACAGCGCCTCGTCGACCTCGGCGATCGCGTCGGTGAGCGCTTTCGAGCCTTCCGGCCCGGCGGTAAGGTGGATGTTGTCTCCTGGCGCGTCGGCGAGCGGCGCGAGCAGCAGTGCCAGCACGATCGGATTCATGGTTGATCCTCGATGGGAACGGCGAGCGTACGCTTGATGTCTTTCATCACGACGTGCGTCGTGAACGCCTTCACGTTCGGGTCGGCGAGCAGGTGCTCGCGCGTGAACGCCTCGTAGGCGGCGACGTTCGCCGTCACGACGACCAGCACGAAATCCGCCTGGCCCGTGACGTACCAGCACTGCTGCACCTGCGGCAGCGCGAGCATGCGCCGCTCGAAACGCTCGAGCTCGACCAGGCCCTCGCGCTCGATGTCGACACTGACGATGCAGGTCTGCGCGCAGGCCAGCGCGCCGGGGTCGAGCACGGCGACTTCCGCGACGATCACCCCTTCGTCGCGCAGGCGCTTCAGGCGGCGCAGCACGGCGGCGGCCGACAGGCCGACTTCTTCGCCGAGGCTGTCGGCGCTGCGGCGGGTGTCGCGCTGCCAGAGCGCGAGCAGGCGCCGGTCCAGCGCGTCGAGCGCGTCGCTGCGGATTTTCGCCATCGATCGTCGCTTCCGTGCAGGAATGTCGCACGGCAGGCCGCGAGTTCGCGCGATCCCGTCGTGCTTCGCACCGTATCGTGGCAGCCGTCGCCCCCCGGCCGCCAGCCCGCCATGACGAAGCCCGCCGTTCGCACCGCTCCGCCCCGCCTGACGGCGGCCGGCATCGCCGCGGCGTCGCGGCTGATCGCGCCCACGCTGCGCGACACGCCGTTGCGCGCGCTGCCGCGCCTCGGCGAGCGCCTGGGCGTGACGCTGCACGCCAAGGACGAAACCGTCGGGCCGCTCGGCTGCTTCAAGGGACGCGGCGCCGACGCATACGTCGCGACACGCGCGGCACGCGGCGACCGTACGCCGCTGGTCTGCGCGAGCGCCGGCAACTTCGGCCTCGCGATGGCCGACGCCGGCCGCCGCCACGGCATTCCCGTGACGGTTTTCGTCGCGACGAACGCGAACGCGTACAAGGTGGCGCGCATCGCGTCGACCGGCGGCGCGGTCGTGCGCCACGGCGAGGATTTCGACGGCGCGAAGTCCGCGGCAAAGCGCTTCGCGACGATGCGCGGCTTCGCTTTCACGGAGGACGGGCTCGACATCGAGATCTCGGAAGGCGCGGGCACGATCGGCATCGAGCTCGACGCCGCCGGCGAGTACGACGACCTGGTCGTGCCGGTCGGCAACGGCGCGCTGCTGGCCGGCATCGCGACCTGGGTGCGCGCGAAGCGCCCGAACGTGCGCGTCGTCGCGGTATGCAGCGCGCACGCCGCGGTGATGCGCTCGTGCTGGCGCCGCGGCATCGCCGCCGCGCGGCGCCACGCCGCGGCGCCTGCCGCCACGATCGCCGACGGCATCGCGGTGCGCGAGCCGGTCGCCGCCGCCGTGGCCGACCTCGCACCGCTCGTGGACGAATTCCTGGCCGTCGACGACTACTCGCTGCGCGGCGCGATGCGCGCGCTGCACGAAAGCGAAGGCATCGCCGTCGAGCCGTCCGCGATCGCCGGCATCGCCGCGATCGCCGCCTGGGGCAGCGTGTTCAGCGGCCGCCGCGTGCTGACCGTGCTCACGGGCGCCAACCTCACCGACGCGCAGCGCGCGGAATATTTCGAAAGACCGGTCGCGGAGACCGCGACCGCATGAAACCGTCGTCCCGAACGGCCGCAGGCCGGAGGGATCTGCCCGGAGGCAACCGCATGATCGACCACGTATCCATCGGCGTCCGCGACCTCGCGCGCGCAACCGCGTTCTACGAGCGCGTGCTCGGCACCATCGGCTGGCGCCTGCACCAGGCGAAGGCCGGCGAAGTGGCGTTCGGCCCGCCCGACGACTGGTGCTTCTTCCTCTATCCCGCCGCACAGGACGACGCGATCGTCGGCGCGCGCATGCACCTCGCGTTCCGCGGCGCGGACCGCCGCGCGGTGCGCGACTTCCACGCGACGGCGCTCGCGCTCGGCGCGGCGTCCGTGCCCGACCGCGATCCCGACGAGCGCCCGCAATTCGGCGCGGACTACTACGGCGCCGTGCTGCGCGACCCGGACGGGCACGCGATCGAAGTGCTCACGCGCGCCGCCGCATGATCGGCGTCGCGGCGGCCCTGCTGTTCGCGACGTCGTCGCTGGCGGCGACACCGGCGCCACGCGCCGACCACCACCAGCACCTGCTGAGCCCCGCGGCCGCGTCCTGGCTGAATCGCGTCGCGCCGCCGACGACGCCGCTGCCCGATGGCGCGAGCGCCCTGCTCGCGAAGCGCGTCGCCGCGTGGAACGACGGCGAAGCGCTCGCGAAGCTCTACATCGACGACGCGCTGCTCCTCGACGTCGACACGCCGGCGTGGCTGCGCGGCCCCGCAGCGATCGCCGCGTACGCGAGCAAGCGCTTCCGCGCGCCGTACCGGATGCTGCCGAGCGCGGTGTCGCAGCGTGGCGATGCGTGGCTCGTTGCCGGTTTCTACGCGCGCGACGAGGGCGAAGGCCTGGATCGCATCGGCCGCTTCACGCTCGAGCTGCGCGAGGCGCAACCGGGCGCGTGGCGCATCGCGCTCGAGTCGCCGGCCTGGCCGGGGCCGCCGTTCCAGCCCGCGATCGACGCCGCGAAGCTCATCGAGCTGCTCGACGATGCCGGCATCGAGAAGGCGGCAGTGCTGTCCGAGTCGTACTGGTTCGATGCGCCCGACGCCGGCCTCGATGAGCAGTCGGCCCTGGCGCGAGTCCACGAGGAAAACGACTGGACCGCGGCGCAGGCCGAGCGTTATCCGCAACGCCTGTTCGCGTTCTGCAGCTTCAATCCGCTCGCGGCGCACGCGCTCGGCGAGCTCGCACGCTGCGCCGACAGCGGGCGCTACGCGGGCATCAAGTTGCACATGGACGCGAGTGGGGTCGACCTCGGCAACGCGGCGCACCTGGCAAGGCTCCGCTCCGTCATGGCAGCGGCGAACGCGCGCAAGCTGCCGCTGCTGATCCACGCACGCGGCCGCGGCGACTACGGCGCGGTGCACGCGCGCCACCTCGTGAAGCTCGTGCGCGAGGCAGCGCCCGACGTCCCCGTGCAGGTCGCGCACCTGTGGGGCGGCATGGCCGTCTCGCTCGAAGCACTCACCGCCTACGCCGATGCGATCGCCGACGATGGCGTTCGCAACCTGTGGTTCGACGTTTCCGATTCCGCGCTCGTGGCGCGCGATGGCGGCATGCGCGAAAAGCTCGTCGCGCAGATGCGCCGCATCGGCTTCGACCGGCTGCTGTACGGCTCCGATGCGGCGTTCGAAGGACATCCGGATCCGAAAGGGGCGTGGGAGGCTTTCCGGACGATGCCGCTGACCGCGAAGGAGCTCGACGCCGTCGCCCGCAACGTCGCACCCTGGTTGGACTAGCGCGGACAGCGACCTCGGCGTTGCAGCACGAGACGTCCGCTGCGTTCGTCGAACGGCGCGGCGACTTCGCCCGCATCGAAGCGGTAGTCGATCGCGAGCCGGTCGCAGCCGAGTCGGCGCAACGTGGCACTGCCGATCGTGAGCGTGTCGCGCGTGGCGACGTCGACGAAGCCGCCGCCGAGCGTGCGCTCGATGCGCAGCGCACCGCCGTCGCCCTGCAGCGTGAGCCAGTGCGGGCGCCCCGCGTCGCCGCCGGCCGGAACGAAAGTGGGCCACGCGGCGAGCACGCTGCCGTCGCGTCGCTGCGCCACGAGCAGCGCGCGGCCCGGTTCCCCGTCGGGCTGCCAGGCGTCCACGTCCATGCGCGATCGCGCGCCCGGTCGCGCCTCGCAGTCATCGCCACCGTCGAGGCGCTCGAGCACCAGCAGTCCCGTGCGCGCGGGCCCGCCGTCCGCGATCTCGTAGTCGAGCTCCACGCGCGCGCACTCGCGCATGCGCCACTGCGTCGCGCCGACCGCGCGCCACTGCACCGGCCCGCCATCGAAGCCCGCGGGTTGCGGTGCCTCGATGCGCAGCGCGATGGCGTCGCCATCGATCGCGGCGCGTCCGGACAGGCGATACCAGCGCTGGGCATCGATGCGCACGGCCGGTCGCGGTGTCGCTGACGGGGCGAACGTCAGCCAGCGTCCTTCCGCATTGCCGTTGCGCGCGTCCACCGCGAGTGCGACGCCCTGCCCCGGCACCGACGGCACATGCCACAGGCCGGCCGCGGCCAGGATCGCGCGCGGTCCGGTGCCGGCATCGCGCTCCAGGCGCTCCAGCACGAGCACCGAACCCTGCTCGTCGACCTGCGACGCCAGGCGAAGCAGGCGCCCGGCGCCGTCGAAGCGCAGCAGCGTCGAACCGATGAGGTTCGCGGGCTCGACGAGGCTGCCGACGCGCGACCCATTGCCGTCGTACCACGATGCGCCCTGCACGAAACCGGAGCCGTCGGGCGCAGCGGCCCGGAGGAAGTCGTTCGACGTGACCGGAA
>CALKUS010000071.1 GCA_937996755.1 uncultured Pseudomonadota bacterium
CTTCCGATCTCCGCGCTCGGCTTCCTCGAAGATGCTCCTGTAGTAGCCGGCCTGCGCACCCTCGAGCTTGCCGCGCAGCGTGTCGAGCCCGACCCCGAGACGCTTCGCCTGGCCCTCGAAGAACGTGCGCGAGGCGCCGAAGGAAAACTGGAAGTCGTAGAACTCCTTCGCGATCGTCGGCGCGGCCCGCCGCGCCCAGCCCGCGACGCCCTTGAGCGCCTTGATGTCACCGTCCGTGAGACGGATGAACTCGCGGCGAACCTTCAGGCTCGCGTCGGTGATGCTGTACTCCTGACAAAGCTTGCCCATACGTCACGGCCCTTCCCGAGGGTCTTCGGTGAGGGATGGATGGAGATCCGCGCATGGGAGGATGGATCTGGAAGTCTCGTTGCTCGCGAGCGAAGTATGAGTGGGCGCGGGCATGTTTCTGTAAACAACCGCTTCTCATCTCGGCCGCGGAAACCGCCCCGCGCGAAGCGTGGCGGTGGACCACAGCGCCCACCCTCACCGGCAGTTCGGGCTTGGCGCGCGCCTCGATGCGCGCGTACTGTCCGCGCCCCATGGCCCCCTCCGCCCTACAGGAATTGCACCGGACCCGTCTGGTCGCGGTGATTCGCGCCGCATCTCCCGAAGCCGCCGAAGCCGCCGCCCGTGCGGTCGTGCGTGGCGGCATCCGTCTCGTCGAGGTCACGTTCACGGTGCCCGACGCGCCGTCGGTGATGCGGTCGCTCGCCGGATGCGGCGCGGTCGTGGGCGCCGGGACCGTGCTCACGGCGGCCGAAGCGCACGCCGCCCTCGATGCCGGAGCGCAGTTCCTGATCGCGCCCAACCTGTCGGCCGAAGTCGCGGACGTCGCGCGCGAATCCGGCACGATGTACTGCCCGGGCGCCTACACCACGACCGAAATCCTCGCCGCGCACGCGGCGGGAGCGCACGTCGTGAAGGTCTATCCGGTCGGCGTCGCGGGCGGCCCCGACTACATCCGCGTGATCCGCGACCCGCTTCCGCGCATTCCCATGCTCGCGGCGGGCGGCACGCACCTCGGAAACGTCGCCGCGTTCCTCGACGCCGGCTGCGTGGGCATCGGGCTGGGCGCATCGCTCGCCGACCCGGCGCTCGCCTCCGCGGGACGGTTCGACGAGATCGAATCCCGCGCGCGCTCGTTCGTCGCGGCGGTGACGGCGCGCGAGGCGCAGGCGTGAGGAGAGCGGCCGCGGCGCTGCTCGCGCTGCTCCTGCTGGCGCCTTCCCTCGGCGTTTCGCGCGCGCACGCGAGCATCGAGGAGTTCGACTCGTTCGACCTCTCGCGCATGGAAGAGGACGACGAGAGCGCGCTCGATCACTACCTCGCGCGCCAGCCGGTCGCCTGGCGCGACGAGTGGGAGCGGGCGACAAACGGCTTCCGCACGTCGCAGGGCTGCCTCACCGCCGGACTGTGGAACACCGAGTACGAGACCAAACTGCGTTCGCCCATGGGCGAGAAGTCGCACCTGGACCTCGAGCTGCTGCAGGTGGAGACGGACTACGCCCACTACCAGTGGCTCTCGCTCGACTTTCGCTACCTGACGCGGGTCGGGAACGTGGGCTTCCGGTTCCGGCCGAGCTACGACAAGAGCCAGCAGGACTTCGCATTCCTGTGGGGACATGGCGACGGGGCGTCCCCACTCCAGGTGGAGGCCGCGCTCACCATCGAGGACATGTTCAACACGTTCTGGGAGTTCCGGCAGGCGCGGGTGAAGGAACACAACGAGCCGTACCGGCGCCATCCGTTCGAGCCTTCGGCGCGCGTGATCTCGCGAGGAAAGAAACACCGTCTCGAGCTCGGAGGCACCTGGCAGACCCCCTCCCGCAAGGTGATCGACGATCCGGACAGCACCAAGGACGGCGCGTTCACGCTCTGGGGATCGAAGTTCCTCGTCGTGGGTGAACACCAATTCTCCAACTGGAACATCGAGGCGCGCCTCGACGGAGAACGCGTGCTCACGACACGCCCCACGCGCCGCGAGCCGGGCAACGCGCGCCTGTTCCGGCGCATGTGGAACGGCGAGCTGGCGGTCCGCCGCCAGCTGGGAGCGAACACGCGGGCCGAGCTGCGCTGGATGTACAAGGACCGGGCGCAGTCGTGGGCGCCGCCCGGAGGAGACGGCCGGCTGCGCGCGCTCGACCGCGTGCTGGCCTCGGAAATCTCCCACCAGTTTCGCGAGCGCTGGAACGCTCGGGCCGGCCTGATGTACGACCGCGTCACGATCGCGGTGCACGGCGCCGCGCCGGGGTTCACCTGGGGGTCGCGAAAGGAATCTCGCGCCTACCTCGGGCTTCGTGCGAAGTTCGGCCGCGTGAGCGTGCAGGGAATCGAGTGCATCGAGCTCGACCACGAACCCTACGAAGTCTCGTTCCACCACGACAAAGGCTTCCTGCACCTGCAGACGACTTTCTGACCCCCCTGCAACCCACCCCCCACCCCTCGAAGGAGGTGTCGCATGAAGGGATTCATCGATTTCCTGAAGCAGACGAACGCGCTTGCACTCGCCATCGGCGTAATCATCGGCGGCGCGGTCGGCAAGATCGTGGACTCGGTCGTGAGCGACCTGCTCATGCCGCTCATCAGCCTCGCGATGCCGAACGGTGACTGGCGCGCGGCGAAGATCGCGTTGTCGACCAACCCGGACGGCACGATCGACAAGGCGATCGGCATCGGCAGCTTCGTCGGCCGCACGGTCGACTTCATCATCATCGCGGCCGTGGTCTACCTGATCACCAAGTCGCTGCTGAAGCCCGCGCCCGCGGCCCCCGCGGCGCCGTCCAAGACGTGCGGCGATTGCTGCAGCTCGATCCCCGTGGCCGCGAAGAAGTGCATGTACTGCGGCAGCGCGGCCTGATCGCATCCCCGAAAACGAGACGCGCGGCGCGCCCTCACGGCACGCCGCGCGTTCTTC
The DNA here is from genome assembly GCA_937996755.1 of uncultured Pseudomonadota bacterium. Classification (GTDB taxonomy): domain Bacteria; phylum Pseudomonadota; class Gammaproteobacteria; order Xanthomonadales; family Ahniellaceae; genus CALKUS01. Next base: position 2,936 of record CALKUS010000071.1, read on the forward strand.
TTTTCCGGCGCGCGCTTCAGATCGAGCCGCGCTCCTTGCCGGACTCCGTCGAATCCACCGGCGCGGCGAGCGAGTCGGACGCCGCGCGCGCGAGGCTGTCGGACAGCGCCTGCGCGCGGATCGCCTCCCAGTCGGCGGCGTGATCGCGCGCACACATCTGCGTGGGCGCCTCGGTCTTGAGGAAGGGCACGCGCAACGGCGCCGGGCAGTCGCCGCGCGCGAGCAGGCCCGTGAACGGATCCACCCAGACGAGCACTTCGTCGTTGCGCGAGGGGAACTCGCTGGCGGGGAAGCCCTCGAGCAGGCGTGACATAATGCCCGCCCACACGGGCAGCGCCACTTTCGCCGCCGGGCGCGACAGGCTCTGGGGCTGGTCGTAGCCGACCCACACGCCCGCGGCGACGTCGGGCGTGAAGCCGACGAACCACGCGTCGTGATAGTCGTTCGTCGTGCCCGTCTTGCCGCCGCACGGCCGCGTGAAGCCGTAGTTCGCCCGCAGCGGATACGAGATGCCGAACGTGACGACGTTCTCGAGCATGCCGCGCGCGAGCGCCGCGACCGCCTCGGGCAGCACGGCGATCGGGCGGCGTTCGGGGCGGCGCAGCTCGACGCCGCGCGAGTCGGCGATCGCGCGGACGGTCGTCGGCTCGCGCCGCCAGCCGCCGTTCACGAACACCGTGTACGCGTCCACGAGCGCGAGCGGCGTCACCTCGTGCGTGCCGAGCCCGATACTCGCGACGGCTTCGGGCTTGCCGAGCCCGAAGCGCTCGACGTAGCGCGCGACGTTCGCCGGCCCGATCTGGTCCACGAGGTTCGCGGTCGCGAGGTTGAGCGACTTGCAGAGCGCCTTCGAGAGCGTGACGGTCTCGTGGTAGTCGCCCTCGTCGTTGCGCGGCTGCCACGGCCCCTCGGGCGTCGCGAACTCGCGCCGCAGGTCGGGCACGGTCGAGCCGGGCGTGAAGTGCTTGCCGCCGCGGCGCGGATCGAGCGCGGTCGCATACACGATCGGCTTGATCGCCGAGCCGGGCTGGCGCACCGCCTGCGTCGCGCGATTGAAGTCGCCGTGACCGGGATCGCGTCCGCCGACGATCGCGCGCACTTCGCCGCTCGGCGGATCGAGCAGCACGAACGCGCCCTGGAGCGGACCGAAGCCGCGGCCTCGCCACGCCTCCTGCGCGTCGAGCCCGCGCGCGAGTTCGACCTCGGCGTTCTGCTGCCACACGAGATCGCACGTTGTGAACACCGAAAGCCCCCAGCCCTCGAGCGCGCCCTTCGGCAACTGTCGGCCGAGCTCCTGGCGCACCGCGCTCATGAACGAAGGGAAGCGCTCGCGTGGCGGCGGCAGCGGACGCAGCGTGAGCGGTGCGTTCGCGGCGGCGTTCATCGCGACGCTGTCGATCGCGCTGGTCTCGAGCATGTCGTGCAGCACGGAGAACCGGCGGCGCAGCGCATTGTCGGGGCGGCGCAGTGGCGAATAGAGGTTGGGCGCGGGAATCACGCCGACGAGCAACGCCGCCTGATCGAGCGACAGCGAATCCACGGGCACGCCGAAGAAGCGGCGCGACGCCTCCGCCACGCCGGCGATGCCGCCGTGATCGTCGCGGCCGAAGTACACGCTGTTCAGGTACATCTCGAGGATCTCGTCCTTCGAGAGCACGAGTTCGAGTCCGAACGCGTAGCCCAGCTCGGCGAGCTTGCGCGTCATCGTGCGCTGCGTGCCCAGCCACAGCCCGCGCGCGAGCTGCTGCGTGATCGTGCTCGCGCCCTGGCGCACGCCGCCGGCACGGACGTTCGCGGCGATCGCGCGGGCGTTGCCCTTGAGGTCGAGCCCCATGTGCGAACGGAAGCGACGGTCCTCGGACGCGACGATCGCCTGCTGCAGCACGCGTGGCATGCGCGCGAGCGGCACCCACTCGCGGTACACGCGGTTCGAGTCGGGCAGCACGGCGAGCAGCACGGGCTCGAGCCGCGGCGCGCGCTTCGCGTCCGGCGCAGCGGCGCCCCCGAACGCTTCGCGCTTCACGGACACGAGGCGGCCG
>CALKUS010000072.1 GCA_937996755.1 uncultured Pseudomonadota bacterium
CATCTGGGTCGCGCTGCGCGCGTACCAGCGCGCCGAGGTGCGCCGCGCCCAGGAGCGGCGGGCGGCAGAGGCCGAGGCCACGCGTGCGTCGGTCGCGGCGGACCTGGACGCCTCGCTGCACGGCGCAGTTGCGGAGGCGGTGGACCTGCTGCGGCGGGGGCAGCCGAACCTCCACGTCCGAGCCGTTGAGGTAGACGTGCTCGTTGAACGTCTCGTAGCCGCCGTTCTGGAGCGTGGCCATGACGAGCTTCAGGGCCTGCGCGTGCTCCGCGATCCGCGAAACCTCCGTTTGCAGTTGGCCGGCCAAGCGCAGACCCATCGCATGACCGTCATTGTCGATGTTCCCGCATTCGGCATAGCCGATCGCGGTCGGCTTCTCGGCGTTCGCGAACAGCTTCGACCCGCAGTACGACGTGCCGGGCCGCTTCTGGTACGTCTCGTACATGCAGAAGTTCTGAGCTTCACCGCAATGATGCACGCCGCCCCGCGCCGTCGGGGCGGCGTGCAGCACGACCTCATCCACGGCATCGGGACTCGGCGCGGGAGAACACCCGCGCCGCTTTTTTTCCGGAGGCCGGCGGAGCGCGATACGATGCGGCATCCTCCCGGGCAAGTGCGAAATGGCCGCCGAACGCCGAACGCTGTATCCGCCGATCGAGCCTTACGACCGCGGCACGCTGCAGGTCACGCCCGTTCATCGCATCGCGTACGAACAATGCGGCAACCCGAAGGGCCAGCCGGCCGTGTTCCTGCACGGCGGGCCCGGCGGTGGCATCGGCAACAACATGCGGCGCTTCTTCGATCCGCAGCACTACCGCATCGTGCTGTTCGACCAGCGCGGCTGCGGCAACTCCACGCCGCACGCCGAGCTGGACGGCAATACCACCGGGGACCTCGTCGAGGACATCGAGCGCCTGCGCCTGCACCTCGCCATCCGGCGCTGGCTCGTGTTCGGCGGCTCGTGGGGTTCGACGCTCGCGCTCGCCTACGCCGAGGCGCATCCGCAGTCGGTCAGCGCGCTCGTGCTGCGCGGCATCTTCATGCTGCGACGATTCGAGCTGGAATGGTTCTACCAGCGCGGCGCGAGCCTCGTGTTCCCCGACTACTGGCAGGACTTCATCGCTCCGATCCCGGAGGTGGAGCGCGGCGACCTGATGTCCGCTTACCACCGGCGCCTCACCGGCAGCGATGCGGCGCAGCGGCTCGCGGCCGCGCGCGCGTGGTCCGTGTGGGAGGCGCGTACGAGCTTCATGCTCGAGAACCCCGAGTACGTGTCGCTGTTCGATCGCGACGAGCACGCGCTCGCGTTCGCGCGCATCGAGTGCCACTACTTCGTCAACGGCGGCTTCTTCCGGAGCGAGGACCAGCTGCTGCGCGACGCGCCGAAGCTCGCCGGCATCCCGGGCGTGATCGTGCAGGGCCGCTACGACGTCGTCTGCCCGGCCGTCAGCGCCTGGGACCTGCATCGCGCGTGGCCGCAATCGGACCTGCGGATCGTCCCCGACGCGGGCCACTCGGCGTTCGAGGCGGGCAACACGCACGAGCTCGTGGCGGCCACCGACCGATTCCGCGGCGTGGCCTGAGGATGATGGACGGAGGGCAGGGTACAGTTTGCGCCGACCGTGCCTTCCAGCCGGCGTTTTCGCGCCGCGGAAAATGTACCCTGACCCCGGTTTTTCGCGAGTGCGAAGTCGCGTGAGCGCCACCGTCCAGCCGATCCGCCGACCTTCCGACTGGCGCTATGCGCGCCTCGAGGGCTGGATCGTGGACGTGCCCGCGAACCGCGTGCAGCGCGGCGGCGAGGACGTGCGGCTCACGCCGAAGGCGATGGCCGTGCTGCGCGAGCTCATGCAGCGACAAGGCGCCGTCGTGCGCCGCGACGACCTGCTCGGCATCGTCTGGCGCGACGGCTTCCCCACCGACGACGTGCTGACGCACGCGGTCACCGAGCTGCGGCGCGCGCTCGAGGTCGATCCGCGCGCGCCGCGCATCATCGAGACGATCCCGAAGGTCGGCTACCGCCTGGTACCGTCGGTCGAGCTGCTCGACCGGCTGCCCGAGGAAGCGCCCGTCGCCGAGCCGCATCGCGAGGGCGATCCACCGCAGCGGCCGCTCGCGCTGTTCGTCGCGCTCGGCGTGTTCGTGCTCATGTGCGTGCTGATCCCGCTGTTGCGCATGCCGGCGATCGATCGCGTGTCGAGTACGCCGACGCCGCTGCAGCAGCTCGAGCCGTTCGCGGTCACCGCGGACCCGACGCGCGAGCAGTTCCCGAGCGTGTCGCCCGACGGCAGCACCGTCGCCTATGCGGCGATGGCGCCGGACCGGCCGGCCACGCGCATCATGCTCAAGAGCCTCGACTTCGCCGCCGTGCCCGTGCCGCTCACGAGTGGCGAGGAAGGCAGCGACGACCAGCCCGTGTGGTCGCCCGACGGCAAGAAGATCGCGTTCCTGCGCATGGGCAAGGGCGAGTGCGGCATCCAGGTGATGCCGGCGCTCGGCGGCCAGGCGCGCCGCGTGGGTTTCTGCTCGTCGCGCACGCTGGACTATCTCGACTGGTCGGCCGACGGGAAGTCGCTGCTCGTTTCGCGCCGGCGCGCGAGCGGCGGCAGCGACGAGGCGCGCGCCGCCACCGTGCATCGGCTCGAGATCGAGACCGGCGCCGAACAGCCGGTCGACTACGCGCCGTTGCCGCAGGGCGAGGACGACCTGCAGCCGCGCGCTTCGCCGGACGGGCGCTGGATCGCGTTCCGTCGCGGCGCGGTTCCGTATTCCGACCTCTGGGTAATGCCGGCCGAGGGCGGGCAGGCGCGGCGCATCACGCGGCTGCGTTCGCGGATGCGCGGCTTCGCGTGGTACCCGGACAGCCTCGCGCTCGTCGTCTCGTCCGACCACGCAAGCAGGCAGGCGCTGTACCGCATTGCGCTCGACGGCAGCGAGCCGTACGCATTGGGCGCGGAGCAGGCGGTATTCCCGGCGGTCGCGCGCAATGCGCCCGTCGTCGTCTACCAGCAGGAATCGCCGCTGCTGCAGCTCGCGGCGTATCGACTCGACACGGCCGACGGCGTGCCCGAGCGACGCGTGCTGCCGCCGTCGACGCGTTCCGACCTGTCGCCCATGTTGTCGCCGGATGCCGAGCGACTCGCGTTCGTCTCGTTGCGCAGCGGCGACCCGCAGCTCTGGATCCACGAATTCGACGCGGGCAACACGTATCCGGTGACGCGCCTGCAGCGCACCGACATCGGCTTCCCGCGATGGTCGCCCGACGGACGCAGCGTGCTGTTCGTCGCGCGCGGCAACGGCACGAGCACGCTGATGCGCGTGGACGTGGGGAGCGGCCGCATCGAGAAGCTCACGCGCGACGACGAGCGCGTGCGCTTCGGCAGCGTTTCCACCGACGGCTGGACGATCTTCTATTCCAGCGATCGCTCCGGCACCTGGCAGGTGTGGCGCATGTCCGCGAAGGGCGGCGACGCCGTGCAGGTGGGCCACGACGGCGGATTCGATCCGCGCCAGCTCGGCGACGAAGCGGCGCTCTACTACGCGAAGGAAACCGATCGCGGCCTGTTCCGGCTCGACCTCGGCACGGGCGAAGAGCGCCGCGTGTCGTGGCACGCCGGATTCTGGAACATGGACACCGTGAACCTGGTCGGCGACTGGCTCTACTTCATCGACGACAGCGCGGCGAACGGCGATCCGTGGCTGGTGCGCGCGCCGCTGCATCGCGAAGGCGTGGGCGACGCCAGCGCCGCAGAGAAGCCCGAGCACGTCGCGCGCATCGCGCTCGCCGGGATCGGCGGGGAGATGTCTCTGTCGGCCGACCTCAAGCGGCTGGTGACGGTATCCGTCGAGCGGGACGAGACGGACCTGATGGCGGCTGCGTTGCCTTGAGCTTCTTTCTCCCTCCCCTGCGAACGCAGGGGAGGGTTGGGGTGGGGTGCGGTACCACGCTCCGTCGACTGGAGAGCGGGTTGTACATCGCGGCTTCGGCCAAACGATCTGCCGTGCCTCGAGTTTCCTCGGACCACTCGCTATCGCGACTTCCGTCGCTCCCACGGACATCCGCCTCGAAACGAGTTCGCAGCGGGCCTTGCCCCGGTTTCGGGGCCGACCGCACTTCGCGCTGAATGTGCGCCTGAAGGGGCGAAGGCGTCGCGTCGCTTCGATTGGGCTTTGTACAGCCTCTTTCGGAGGGGCGCTGAAAGGCGTGCCTACTCGGGCGGCAAATCGCTCGCCGCGAGCACCACTTCCTCGAGCCCCAGGTATTCATTGAGGCATGCGACCACGGCTCCGACGGCAGGCGCGAGCGTGCTCGAGAACAACGCGGCGCGATCGACGCCTTCCATCCAGCCGAACAGGGTGTGGCGGAGCTGCTCGTCCGTGCGCACGTGATTCAGCAGGTCCTGCAGGATGCGCTCGAACTCGCTCGGCGTCGGCGCGGCGCCGAGCTGGTCGAACAGCGTCGCGAGCGCGGCGAACAGCTCGCGCGCATCGGATCCGAGCCCGTGGTCGGAAGGTTGCTGCTCGAAGCGGCCGCCGCGCGCGTCGGTCCAGACCCGGTAGCTCACCTTCGCGAGCGAATGGTAGAGCAGTTGCTCCGAGATCAGCACCACGAGCAGGTGCTTCGCGTTCGCGCGAACCTCGCCGTGCGACGTCTCCCAGGTGCCGGTCTGCAGGAAGTGGTACAGCCGGATCTGGTCCGCGAATTCCGCGGCCTGCAGCTGGTCGATCACCAGCACGGTGCGCGCCGCTTCGCTGTACGCGCACGCCTCGACGAGCATGCGCTCGAATGCGCGCGGCGGCGCCTCCACGGGCACGTTCGAGTCGGCGGCGGCAGCCGCGGGATCGACGACGACGGGCGCCGGCGGTGGCTCCGGCGCCGTGAAGTCGTGGTAGAGGATGCGCGGGTACTCGAGCGCATGCGCGAGCGCGTTCGCGAACGCCGTCTTGCGCCGGCCCGATTCGCCGCACACGTTGAGGCAGCGCACGTTCGGTGCACGCGCCGCGAACAGCGCGCGCAACTGGAACTCGTAGTCCTCGTTCGACTCGAAGCCGAACTCGGCCATGCGCCGGCGGAGTGTCATGGCTCCGATCCTAGCGGACGCGATGCGAGCCGGATGCAAGCGGGGAGCGGGGAGCGGGGAGCGGGGAGCGGGGAGCGGGGAGCGGGGAGCGGGAAGAGCAGGGCGCGGCTGCTCTTGCCGCTCCCCGCTCCCCGCTATCCGCTATCCGCTCTCGCTCTACGCCGCCCGCAGCGCCGGATCCTCCGCGCTGCGGCGCGGCCCGTTCACGAGCGCGTCGCGCACGCCGTCGACGATCAGGTCGACTTCGGCCGCGGTGATGCCGAAATGCGGCGTGAAACGCAGCGAATTGGTGCCGCCGTGGATCACGCCGAGGCCCTTCTCGCGAAGGTATTCCTCGGTGCTGCCGGCGCCGTAGCACTTGAAGACGGGCGCGAGCTCGCACGAGAACAGCAGGCCCGTGCCCTGCACGCGCGTGATGGTGCCGGGCACCTCCTGCGCGAGTTGCTCGAGGCGCGCCACGAACTCGCGGCCGCGCTCGACGACGTTGCGGCGCAGCGCCGGCGTGATGTTCTTCAGCACGGCCGTCGCGACGTCCATCGCGCGCGGGTTCGTCGTCATCGTGTTGCCGTACAGGCCCTTGCGATAGAGGTCGGCGGCGCGCGGCGACAGCGCGAGCACCGAGAGCGGGAATTGGCCCGCCGCGATCGCCTTCGAATACGTCTCCATGTCCGGCGCCTCGAGCTTCTCGAAGCCCGGGTAGTCGACGATCGACAGCACGCCATGCGCGCGCAGGCCGGCCTGGATCGAGTCGACGAGCAGCAGCGAGCCGTGCGCCTTCGTGAGCTCGCGCGCCGCGGCATAGAACGCCGGCGTCGTCGCGGCACCCGGGTTGCCTTCGCCCATCACGGGCTCGACGAACACGGCTTCGATGAACCAGTTGTTCGCCTCGGCCTGCGCGAACGCCGCGCGCAGCCCGTCGACGTCGTTCGGCACGACGGTGATGAGGTTGTCGAGGCCGCGGAACGTCGCGAGATGCTGGTGATAGGCCTTGCGCGAGGAATCGGAGAACTGCGCCGGCCGGTCGGTGCGGCCGTGGAACGCACCCTTCAGCGCGAGCAGCTTGATCGTGCGGCCCGCGTGGCGGCCGCCTGCGTCCGTCATCAGCTTCGCGTTGACGTCCGTGATGCGCGCCGCGAGGCCGACCGCTTCCGAGCCGGAGTTCAGGCACAGGAACTTCGTGTAGGGCGAGCCGCCGCGCGTGTGGCCGATCTCGGCGCGCAGTGCGCGCACCAGCGACAGCTGCGACGGGCTCGGCGTCATCACGTTCGCCATCACGTGCGGGCGCGACAGCGCCTCGATCACGGCGTCCGGCGCATGGCCGAGACCGAGCATGCCGTAGCCGCCCGAATCGTGGATCACGGCGCCCGTGCTCGTGATCACCCACGGGCCGCGGCCTGCGATCGCCACGTACGGGTTGACCGCATCGTCCTGGTAGAAGTTGATGAAGCCTTCCTGCACGAGGCGCACCTGCTCCATCTCGTCGAGCGCGAGCAGGTCGGGCAGCTCGGCCGCGATGCGGGCACGCGCCACGACTGCGTCCTCGACCGCCTGCGCGAGCAGCGGGTCGTTCGCGAAGCGCGCCAGCTGGGCGTCGCTCAGGCCTTCGGTGCGACGCTTGCCGCCGGTGCGCAGGCCACGGAGTTTCTCGAGCAGGTTCATGGTGTCGCCTCCCGCGCCGGCCGACATCGGCGAGCGCTTGCAAAATCGGTTTCAAAATCAACCAGTTAAAGCCAAGCGCGCAGGATACCACGGGGGTTTTCGCGGCGTAACCCCGTGGCGGAAGTGGCTCCAGCGCGGCGGGCCGAGGTGGCACCCCGCATGACGCCCGTCACCCCGGCCAGCTGACGCCTGCCCGGCGCGCCCGCGCCGCGTGGCGCGTACGATGCACGCCATGGCTATCGCGGCACGGATCGGGCATTGGCGCGGCGCAATCGTCGACCTGGCGCAGCGCGTCGATCGCCACGTGCTGCCGCCCGTGCTCGAGCCCGGCGCGATGCCGTGGTACTCGTTGTTCTACGCCGTCTTCCCGCTGATGCCCGCGATCATCCCGGGTTTCCCGCGGCCGGACTGGGCGTTGACGCTGCTCGCGATGGCGACGTTCCTGCCGTTGTACTTCGGCTTCTACTGGCTGCGCGGCTGGCGACGCGTCGGCGTGCTGCTGGCCATGTGCGCGCTCGCCGTCGCGCTCGTGCCGACGAACATGTTCGCGAACTCGTTCGTGATCTTCGCGAGCGTGCTCTCCGCTTTCCTGCCCGTGCGGCGCATGGTGCTGGTGTTCGTGCTCGGCCAGGGCGCGCTCATCGCGGCGATGGCGGCGATCGACCCGAGATTCGAGTTCGTGCGCGTGTTCGCCACGATGAACCTGCTGACCGGTGGGCTCGCCGCGATCTGCAACCGCTTCTGGATCAACAACGCGTGCAAGAACCGCGCGCTGCGCCTGTCGCAGGACGAGATCCGCCGCCTGGCGCAGCTCGCCGAGCGCGAGCGCATCGGCCGCGACCTGCACGACCTGCTGGGCCACACGCTTTCCGTGATCGCGCTCAAGAGCGAGCTCGCGGTACGGCTGTTCGAGCGCGACGGCGCGGCGGCGCGGCGCGAGATCGCGGACGTCGAGCGCGTCGCGCGCGAGGCACTCGGCCAGGTGCGTCGCGCGGTGAGCGGCATGCGCTCGGTCGGCGTGCGCGCCGAGTTCGCCAACGCGCGGCTCGCGCTGTCGGCGGTGATGGTCGACTTCGAATACGAGCTCGACGACGTCGCGCTGCACCCCGAAACCGAGACCGTGCTCGCGCTCGCGCTGCGCGAAGCCGCGACGAACGTGATCCGCCACGCCGAAGCGCGCCGCTGTCGCGCGACGCTCGCGCGCGTCGAGGGCGACGTGCTGCTCGAGATCCGCGACGACGGGCTCGGCGGCGCGCGCAGCGACGGCAACGGCCTGGCCGGCATGCGCGAGCGCGTGCTCGCGGCGGGCGGCACGCTCGAGGTCGATTCGCCTGCCGGCGGCGGCACGCGGCTGGTCGTGCGCGTTCCGTTCCGCGCGGCGCCGCCGCCGGGCGCGGGCGCCGAGCCCGCGGGCGAACGTCCTCGCCTCACCGTCGTTCGTTGAGGACCGCGACGGCCCGGTGCTACCGTCCGCGCCTCACGCGCGCGGACTGCCCACGATGATCAGGGTGTTGCTGGCCGAAGACCAGGCCATGGTGCGCGGCGCGCTCGCCGCGCTGCTCAAGCTCGAGCCCGACATCGAGGTGGTCGCGAGCGTCGCCGATGGCGAGATCGCGTGGCGGCAGGTGCAGGCGCTGAAGCCGGACGTCATCCTCACCGACATCGAGATGCCGCAGCTCACCGGGCTGGAGCTCGCGCAGCGCGTGCGCGACGCCGGGCTCGAGTGCAAGGTGGTGATCCTCACGACGTTCGCGCGCCCCGGCTATCTTCGTCGCGCGCTCGACGCCGGCGCGAGCGGCTACCTGCTGAAGGACGCGCCGGCCGAGAAGCTCGCCGACTCGCTGCGCAAGGTGCATCGCGGCGGCCGCGCCGTCGACCCCGAGCTCGCCGTCGAAGCGTGGTCGGAAGCCGACCCGCTGAACGACCGCGAACGCCAGGTGCTGCGCCTGGCCGGCGAAGGCATGTCCGCCGGCGAGATCGCCGAGCAGCTGCATCTCTCGCAGGGGACGGTGCGCAACTACCTCAGCGAGGCGATCGGCAAGCTCGGCGTCGGCAATCGCATCGAGGCGTATCGTCTGGCGCGGCAGAAAGGTTGGTTGTAGCGCGGCGCTGGCCGATGCCCTCAGGCATCGGCTGCCGCGCTGCAGCTGAGCCATGGATGGCGATGGGATGTCGCACCAGGGAGGGTTGCTTGCCGGACCGGCCACATCGAAACCGAATCGAACCCCGCAGCCACCGGTCGCGCCCTCAAGGGCGCACCTACAATGACGTCGTGAAGAAATCCGACTTCCACTTCGACCTCCCCGAAGACCTCATCGCGCAGGCGCCGCTGCCCGAGCGCGCCGCGAGCCGTCTGCTCGTGCTCGACGCCAGGAGCGACACGCTCGCCGACCGCGCGTTCCGCGACATCGTCGACTACCTGGCGCCCGGCGACCTGCTCGTGTTCAACGACACGCGCGTGCTGCCGGCGCGGCTGTTCGGACGCAAGGATTCCGGCGGCGAGGTGGAGATCCTCGTCGAGCGCGTGCTGTCGCCGCACGAGTTGCGCGCGCAGGTGCGCGCGTCGAAGGCGCTGAAGCCCGGGCGCCACGTACTGCTCGAGGACGGGACTGCCCTGGAAGTGGTCGAGCGCGCCGGCGAATTCTGGACGCTGCGCACGCCGGCCGGCGAAACGGTCGAGAAACTGCTGCTGCGGCTCGGCCACATGCCGTTGCCGCCGTACATCCGCCGCGCCGATGTCGCGTCCGATCGCGAGCGCTACCAGACCGTGTTCGCGCGCGAGCCGGGCGCGGTCGCCGCGCCGACGGCGGGCCTGCATTTCGACGAGGCGCTGCTCGCAGCGCTGCGCGCGAAGGGCGTCGAGCTCGGCTACGTCACGCTGCACGTCGGCGCCGGCACGTTCCAGCCGGTGCGCGCCGACTCGCTCGCCGAGCACGTGATGCACGACGAGTGGCTCAACGTGGGTGCGGCGCTGTGCGAGAAGATCGCGCAGACGCGTGCGCGCGGCGGTCGCGTCGTCGCCGTCGGGACGACGGTCGTGCGCGCGCTGGAAAGCGCGTGGCGCGACGGCCGCGTCCAGCCGTTCGCGGGCGAGACGCGCATCTTCATCTTCCCGGGCGTGCCCGTGCGCAGCGTCGACGCGCTGGTCACGAACTTCCATCTGCCGGAATCCACGCTGCTGATGCTGGTGAGCGCTTTCGCCGGCCGCGAGCGCATCCTTCGCGCCTATGCGCACGCCGTCGCCGCGCGTTACCGATTCTTCTCGTACGGCGACGCGATGCTGATCCTTCCGCCGCCGGCGCCACGCCAGGTTCCCTAGGCGAGCTTCGCGAGCTCCTCGCGGACGGCGTCGGCGAGCTCGCCATAGGACCCGCCCAGCATCCCGCGCAGCTCGGTGTCGGATATCCAGCCGCGCTCGCGCGCGGATTCGCGCTTCAGCACGCGCTGGCGTTCCTGCAGCGCGAGCAACGCGTCGAGGTCCGGGATTGCCCGCGCCGCCGGCCCTTGGGCGATGCGCGCCGCATGCGTGCGCACGATGACGTCCAAGCCCGTGCCGAGCGGCAACGCCGACATTTCGATTCCGCGCGGCTGCTGGAACGGGTTCGCGGAGCCCGAGTTGTTCGTGATCAGCACGCGCCCGTCGTCGAGCTCGGATTCGAGCTCGACCACCTCGTAGGTCGCGAACGGGCCGGCCAGCCGCCAGATCGCGGCGGCCGTGCGGCGGTCGGGCGACAGCATCGCGCGCAGCAGCACGCGCTTGCCGGTCGTCTCGGTGTTGCGCACGGGCTCGACGTCCGCGAGGTGCGAAAAGCCCAGGCCGGCCAGGGCGTCGCGCGCGCCGTCGTAGAAGCGGCGTGCCTTCGCGTCCAGCTCGCCGGCGTCGAACGTCGCGAAGCGTTCCGGCGAGTCCGCGTGGTGGCGAGCGACCTGCTCCGCGACTTCCCGCGCACGGCGGCGCGTCGAACCGGGCTCGGCGTCGAGGCGCGCGCGCTCGTCGGCTTCCGCGTCGCGCAGGCCGGCCAGCGTGTCGCGCACGCCGCGCAGCTCGGTCGACGCCGTGTTGCCTTCGCCGAGCGTGCCGGCGAGCGCTTCCAGCAGTTCGTTCATGCCCGACAGCAAGTCGTCCGCATCGGGCTGGTCGGCGCCGCGCGCCTGCGCCTGTTCCAGCAGCCCCTCGACCTCGCCGCGCAGGTCCGTGGCGCGCCGGTCGTCGCGCCCCGCGAGGCGGTCGAGCGCGGACTGGCACGCATCGATCGCTTCGTCCCAGCGTTCCGCGTCCAGCAGCAGTTGCGCACGCTCGATGCGCCATTCGTCGCGGCCTTCGATGGCCAGCGCCGCGTCATAGTCCGCGAGCGCTCGTTCGCGCGCGATGGCGAGCGATTGCTGGCCGGCCGGGCCCGCGAGCCATTCCAGCTGCGCGGCCACGTCGCGTCCGCGACTTCCCGGCGGATGTTCCGCGGCATCGAGCAGCAGCCTCGCGCGGCGCACGCGCAGCGCGCCGCCTTCCGCGTCGCGCAGCCCGGCCTCGATCGCGGCCAGCGCTTCCTCGATCGAACCGCGCGCCTCGTGGACGTCGGCGCGCAGCAGCACGTCGCTCGCGGACGCGGGCTTCGGCAGCGCGTCGAGCGCGCGCAGCGCGGCATCGACGTCGCCTTCGTGAAGGGCGGCGCGCACGTCGAGACGCGCGCGCTGCGCGGGATCGAGCGCCACGCGGTCGCGCACCTCCGCGACGACGTCCCAGCGCCCGGCTTCGGCGAGCGCCTCCAGCATCGCGGCGTCGACTACGCCGGCCTGCAGCGCCGGCAAGAGCGCGAGCGGCGGCCACGGCTGTTCGTCGATCGGCTCGCCGTCCTCGTCGACCACGCGTCCCGCGCGGAGCTCGTCGAGGTACGCGGCCAGGTAGGACTCGAACGACGGCGCACACACCACCCACTCGCCGCATTCGAGGTCCACGCGGATGACCTGTCCGGCCGTTCCGCCGGGCGCCGGATCGAAGTCGAGGAACCAGATGACGTCGCCATTGCGCTCGGCGATCGGCAGCCAGCGCTCGTCGTACGCCACGGTGCGGACCGGGCCGATCGCGAGCCCGCCGACGTCGTCGGGCAGGTCGGCGACTGCGTCGCGCAGCATGTCGCGCACGTCCGGGATGCGCGCGGCGGACAGCAGGAGACCGCTGCCGGCGAACAGCCCCGACTCGACGTCGTCGGCCTCGCCGTCGTGGCGCGCGAGGCTTTCGACGAACTCCGGAGGCACCGGCAGTCCGCTCGCGACGAGCGCGTCGATGTCGGCGCGGGATGCCGGACCGTTCAGCGCGGCGAGCAACCCCGGCGAGCTCGCTTCGCACCACGATTCGATGGCGGCCCACACCGTGGCGATCGACGTCATTGCAGTTCCTCCCGGCCAGGTCGCGCATGGTGGCGATTCGGCGCACGCGAGTCGACGGCCGGGTCGACGTTTCGATGCCGACGGCGGGCCGGTATCCTCCCGCGATGCGATTCGACCTCCTGAAGACCGACGGCGTCGCGCGCCGCGGCCGCCTGACGTTCGCGCGCGGCAGCGTGGAGACGCCGTGCTTCATGCCGGTCGGCACGTACGGTGCCGTGAAGGCGATGGTGCCCGCGCAGCTGCGCGAGGTCGGCGCGCAGATCATCCTCGGCAATACGTTCCACCTGAGCCTGCGGCCGGGTACGCGCGTGATCGAGGCGCACGGCGGCCTGCACGGCTTCAATCGCTGGGACGGGCCGATCCTCACGGATTCCGGCGGTTTCCAGGTCTGGTCGCTCGCCGAGCGCCGCAAGATCACCGAGGCGGGCGTGTCGTTCGCGTCCCCCGTGGACGGCTCGAAGATCTTCCTCGGGCCCGAGGAGTCGATGGCGATCCAGCGCGCGCTGGGCTCGGACATCGTGATGATCTTCGACGAGTGCACGCCGTACCCGGCCACGCCGGATCAGGCGCGGGCGTCGATGGAGCTTTCGCTGCGCTGGGCCGGGCGCAGCAAGCGCGCACACGAGGGCAACCCGAACGCGCTGTTCGGCATCGTGCAGGGCGGCATGCACGAGCCGCTGCGCGCGCAGTCCGCGCAAGGGCTCATCGACATTGGCTTCGACGGGTACGCGATCGG
>CALKUS010000073.1 GCA_937996755.1 uncultured Pseudomonadota bacterium
CTTTCGCCACTACCCCCTCAAGATAGCGTGTCTACCAATTTCACCACGTCGGCAAACGTCAGCAATCGCTCGGGTGGCGTGAGGAAGCGACACCCTTTGTGGCGCGGGATTCTAGCGGCAATTGCCGCGCCGACCCGACGCCAAAGCGATGCCGGCGGGCCAGCGGCGAAGCCCGCGCACCGCGCTATTTCGAAGCGCTGGCGGGCGGCGTTGCAGGCGCAGGAATCGGTGCAGGAATCGGTGCCGGCACGGCCGCCGCAGCGGATGCGGCCGCAGCCGGGATCTGCGCCGCCGGCGCGGGCGCGCTGGCCGCGGGAGCGGCGCGATCGAGCACGCTGCCGCCGCTGCCCAGCGCTGCGCCGGAACGGCCCGCGTTCGAGCCGAAGGCCAGCGCCAGCGTGCAGGCAAAGAACACGGCCGCGCAGGCCGCCGTCGAGCGCGACAGGAAGTTCGCGCTGCCGCTGGCGCCGAACAGGCTGCCCGAAGCACCGCTGCCGAACGACGCGCCCATGTCGGCGCCCTTGCCATGCTGGATCAGCACCAGGCCGATCATCGCCAGCGCGGCGATCAGCTGTAGGACCAGTAGCACGGAGTTCCAGATCTGCATGTTGTCTTTCGCTGTGGGAAGCAATGCCGCGGCGTGGCCGCCCTCAGGCGGCGGCGCGGCAGATGGCGACGAAATCGGCGGCCTTCAACGCCGCACCGCCGACCAGGGCGCCGTCGATGTCGTCTTGTGCGAACAATGCGGCCGCGTTGTCGGGCTTGACGCTGCCGCCGTAGAGGATCTTCATGCGCGCCGCATGCGGCGTGGCCGCGTGCAACTGCGCGCGCAGCAACCGGTGCACCTGCTGCGCCTGCTCGGGCGTGGCGCTCAGCCCGGTGCCGATGGCCCACACGGGTTCGTAGGCGACGACCATCTCGGACGCGCAGTGCGCCAAGGTGTGGATCACCGCCGACAGCTGGCGCTTGACCACCTCGTCGGTGTGCCCGGCCTCGCGCTGCCCGAGCGTCTCGCCCACACACACGATCGGGGTCACGCCGCTGGCCAGCGCCGCCTTGGCCTTGTCGGCCACCAGTTGTTCGGACTCGCCATGCATGGCACGGCGCTCCGAATGGCCGACGATCACATAACGACAGCCGAACTCGGCCAGCATGCCGGCCGACACCTCGCCGGTGTAGGCGCCCTGCTTGTGCACCGAGCAGTCCTGCGCACCCCAGCGCAGGTCCGAGCCGGCCAAGCTGACCGCCGTGTCCGACAGGTACGGAAACGGCACGCACACCGCCACGTCGGCGGCATAGGGGCGCGCGCCCACGATGCCGGCCAGCAACTCGGCGTTGGCCGCACGGCTGCCGTGCATCTTCCAGTTGCCGACGATCAGCTTGTGCGCTTCGCTCATGGCCTTCTCCAGTCGTCGCACAGCGCCGCCGCGATGGCATCGCGCCGCAGCGTGCGCATATCACTCACACCTTCGTCCAGTCGAGCACGATCTTGCCCACGTGCACGCTCGATTCCATCAGCGCATGGGCCTGCGCGGCTTGCGCGGCGGCAAACACGGTGTGGATCACCGGGCGCACCCTGCCGGATTCGATCAGCGGCCACACGCGCTCGCGCAACTCGTGCGCGATCGCCGTCTTGTACGCAATGGAGCGCGGCCGCAAAGTGCTGCCGATGATCGCCAGCCGCTTGCGCAGCAGCGCACCCGCGTCGAGCGCGGCCTGGGTGCCGCCTTGCACCGCGATCAGCGCGAGGCGGCCGTCCTCGGCCAGGCATTCGACCTCGCGCGCGATGTAGCCGCCACCGACCATGTCGAGCACCACGTCGACGCCGCGCCCGCGCGTGAAACGCTGGACCTCGGCGGCGAAGTCCTGCGTACGGTAGTTGACCGCGTGGTCGGCCCCCTGCTGCACGCACGCCGCGCATTTGTCGTCGCTGCCCGCGGTGACGATGACGGTCGCGCCGAAGGCCTTGGCCAGGTGGATCGCGGTGACGCCGATGCCGCTCGAGCCGCCCTGCACCAGCAGCGTCTGCCCGCGCTGCAGCCGCGCGTTGAGGAACACGTTCTGCCACACGGTGAAGAAGGTCTCGGGCAGCGCCGCCGCTTCGATGTCGCTCAGGCCCTTGGGCACCGGCAGACACTGGCCGGCCGGCGCCACACACAGCTGCGCGTAGCCGCCGCCGGCGACCAGCGCACAGACGCGGTCGCCCGGCTTGAAGCCGGCCGCGGCCATCGCCGAGGTGTCGCCACCGACGATCGTTCCCGCCACCTCCAGGCCCGGCAGATCGGACGCCCCCGCCGGCGGCGGATAGGCACCCTTGCGCTGCAGCACGTCCGGGCGGTTCACGCCCGAGGCCGTGACGGCGATCAGCAGTTCGCCGGCCCTGGGCACCGGGTCGGGCCGCTGCACAGCCACCAGCACCTCGGGCCCGCCCGGCTGGCGAATCTCAATGGCGCGCATGCTCGCTCCTTGGCCGGGCCACCGGGCGGTTCAGTCGCGCGAGCTGTTATCGGCTTCGACCGCGGCGGCGGCCGGCGCCTCGGCGGCGGGCTCACGCTCGCGGTCACCACGCTCACGGCGCGGCCCACGATCGCCACGATCGCCACGATCGCCACGATCGCGCCGCGGCCCGCGTTCACGCTCTTCTTCCATGCCCTCGGGCCGCTCGAGCAGGGCCTTCATCGACAGCTTGATGCGGCCCTTCTCGTCGGTCTCGAGCACCTTGACCTTGACCACCTGGCCTTCCTTCAGGAAGTCCTCGACCTTCTCCACGCGCTGGTGCGCGATCTGGCTGATGTGCAGCAGCCCGTCCTTGCCCGGCAGGATGTTGACCAGCGCGCCGAAGTCCAGGATCTTGGTGATCGGGCCTTCGTAAACCTTGCCGACTTCGGCCTCGGCGGTGATCTCGGTGATGCGCTTCTTCGCGAACTCGGCCTTGTCGGCGTCGGTCGAGGCGATGGTGATCGTGCCGTCCTCGCCGATGTCGATGGTGCAGCCGGTTTCTTCGGTCAGCGCGCGGATCACCGCACCGCCCTTGCCGATCACGTCGCGGATCTTCTCCGGGTTGATCTTCATCGTGTACAGGCGCGGCGCGAACTGCGAGACCTCGGTCTTCGCGCCGCCCATCGCCTCGACCATCTTGCCGAGGATGTGCATGCGGGCTTCCTTGGCCTGCGCCAGCGCGACCTGCATGATCTCCTTGGTGATGCCCTGGATCTTGATGTCCATCTGCAGCGCGGTGATGCCGCTGGAGGTGCCGGCCACCTTGAAGTCCATGTCGCCGAGGTGATCCTCGTCGCCGAGGATGTCGGAGAGCACGGCGAACTTGTCGCCTTCCTTGATCAGGCCCATCGCGATGCCTGCCACCGGCGCCTTGATCGGCACGCCGGCGTCCATCAGCGCGAGCGAGGAGCCGCAGACCGACGCCATCGACGAAGAACCGTTCGACTCGGTGATCTCGGAGACCACGCGGACGACGTACGGGAACTCTTCCATCGACGGCATCACGGCCTGCACGCCGCGACGCGCGAGGCGGCCGTGGCCGATCTCGCGGCGCTTCGGCGCCAGCATGTTGCTGATCTCGCCGACGGAGAACGGCGGGAAGTTGTAGTGGAACAGGAACGTGTCCTTCGACTCGCCCTCGACCGCGTCGATGATCTGCGAGTCGCGGCCCGTGCCGAGCGTCGTCGTCACGATGGCCTGCGTCTCGCCACGCGTGAACAGCGACGAGCCGTGCGTGCGCGGCAGGACGCCGACGCGAACGGCGATCGGGCGCACGGTGGAAAGGTCGCGGCCGTCGATACGGACCTTCGTGTCGAGCACGGACTGGCGCATCGTCGAATACTCGAGCTCGCCGAATTCCTTGCCGACCATCATGTCGGTCCAGCCCGACGCCTCGTACTGCGGCTTCAGCGCTTCGATCACTTCCTTCTTGAGCGCGGAAATCGTGTCGCGGCGCTGCGCCTTCTCGCGGATCGTGTAGGCCTTGCCGAGGCGGTCGTTCAGCGCCTTCGCGATGGCCTGCACGAGCGCGTCGTTGCGCGTCGGTGCGGACCACGTGAACGCCTTGATGCCGGCTTCCTTCGCGAACTCGTTCACCGCGTTGATCACGGCCTGCATCTCGCGATGGCCGTGCATGACGGCGCCGAGCATCACGTCCTCGGGAAGCACCTTCGCTTCCGACTCCACCATCAGCACCGCGTTCTGCGTGCCGGCGACGACGAGGTCGAGCTGCGAATCGGCGAGCTCCGTGCGCGACGGGTTCAGCAGGTACTTGCCGTTCGCGTAGCCGACGCGCGCTGCGCCGATCGGGCCCTTGAACGGGATGCCGGAGATCGCGAGCGCGGCGGACGCGCCGATCATCGCCGGGATGTCGCCGTCGATTTCCGGGTTCATGGACATGACCGTGGCCATGACCTGGACTTCGTGACGGAAGTCCTCCGGGAACAGCGGGCGGATCGGGCGATCGATGAGGCGCGACGTGAGCGTCTCGCGCTCGGTCGGGCGGCCTTCGCGCTTGAAGAACCCGCCGGGGATGCGGCCGCCGGCGTAGAACTTCTCCATGTAGTGCACGGACAGCGGGAAGAAGTCCTTCCCTTCGAGGGGCTTCGCCGAGCCCACCACCGTCACCAGCACCACCGTGCCGGCCATGTGCACCATCACGGCACCAGACGCTTGACGGGCAACCTCACCCGTTTCCAGCGTGACGTCGTGGTTGCCGTACTTGAACGTCTTGGTCGTCTTCGCCACTGATCGATTCCTTTCCGTGCGAACCGTTAGCGGCGGATGCCGAGGCGGCCGATGAGCGTCTTGTAGCGGTCGCCGTCCTTCGCCTTGAGGTAGTTCAGGAGGCGGCGGCGCTGGTTGACCAGCTTCAGCAGGCCGCGACGCGAATGATGGTCCTTCACGTGCGTGCCGAAGTGCTGCGTGAGGTGCTCGATGCGCGCGGACAGCAGCGCAACCTGCACTTCCGGCGAGCCGGTGTCGTTCGGCGCGCGCTGGTAGTCGGTGATGATCTTGTTGGTCTGTTCAGCGTTCAGAGACATTTTTAGAACCCCAGAAACGAACGCGAGGCCCAAGTGCGGAACTGCACTCGCCAGCCTCGTCGTGTTGGCGTATGGAAATTGGAAGCCGCGCATTGTAGCCCGCGAATTGCTGGAGCGACAACTGCTTGGACCGCCGGGACCGCTCCGGAAGCCCGTGGCAGCGCGCTTCGGGGCGCGACCGAGCGGCCCTCCCGCAGCGCCCCGTTCGCGGCGCCGAGGCCGCTCCCGCCGCGATCAATCGCGGTCGAAAACGAAGACACGGGTCGGCCGCACGATGCCGTCGCCGGTTCGTTCTCCGAGGGCGGCAAGGCGGCCCAGGTCGTCGTACACGCGGCAGCGGCCGGTCCAGGTTTCCTCGAGGCGGGTGTTCGAGTGGCCATGGCGCAGGCGCCCGGATTCCGCCGGGTCCAGGTCCACCCGCGGCCAGCCCTGCAGCGCGGCGTCGATGGGCAGCAGCAGGCCCGGGCCGTTGCCCGCCGCGACGGCGGCTTCGAGCGCGTCGAGCGTGACCATGGGCTCGGCCTCGAACGGCTCGACCCAGGTGCGCCGCAACCCGCCGAGGTGCGCGCCGCAGCCGATCGCGGCGCCGAGGTCGGTCGCGATGCTGCGGATGTAGGTGCCGGTGCCGCAGGTGACGCGCAGGTCGAGCGTGTCGACGCCGCGACCGAGCAGCTCGATGGATTCGACGAGCACTTCGCGCTCGGGCACCACCACGTCCTCGCCGCGGCGCGCCAGCTTGTACAACGGTACGCCGTCGCGCTTCAGCGCGGAATACGCGGGCGGACGCTGGCGGATCGTGCCGGTGAAGCGCGCGAGCAGTGCGACCAGTTCGTCGTCCGACAGCGGTGGGACGGGATGCGTGGCCGTGACCGCGCCTTCCGCGTCGGCCGTGGTCGTCGTGGCCCCGAGCTTCACG
Organism: uncultured Pseudomonadota bacterium; assembly: GCA_937996755.1. Taxonomy (GTDB): domain Bacteria; phylum Pseudomonadota; class Gammaproteobacteria; order Xanthomonadales; family Ahniellaceae; genus CALKUS01. The sequence goes on from CALKUS010000073.1 coordinate 5,959, forward strand.
TGCGCGTCGTAACGCTTGCGGTTGCCGAGCAGCAGGCCGGCGACCTTCGTCGCCTCGCCGAAGCACAGCGGCAGCATGCCGGTGGCGAGCGGGTCGAGGCTGCCGGTGTGGCCGGCCTTCTTCACGCCGAGCAGGCGCTTCGCGCGGGACAGCGCCTGGTTCGAGGAGAGCCCGAGCGGTTTGTCGAGCAAAAGGATGCCGTTGACCGCCATCGCCCCACCATCCGTCATTCCCGCGAAGGCGGGAATCCATCGTCGTACAACATCCGAAAGAGCGAAGAGCAACATGGATTCCCGCCTTCGCGGGAATGACGAAAACAGGGTCAAGCCCCGTCGTCGGGCTTCACCGGGTTCTCGCGCAGCAACTGGTCGATGCGCTCGCCCTTGTCGACGGAGTCGTCGTACTTGAAGTGCAGCTCCGGAACCTGGCGCAGCTTCATGTTGCGCGAGAGCTCGCGGCGGAATTCCTTCGCGGCCTCGTTCAGCAGCTTCACCGCCGGCGCCGCCTGGTCGGGCAGCAGCGCGGTGACCCAGACGTTGGCGTGCGCCATGTCGCGCGTGACTTCCACGTCCGACACCGACACCGAAGGCAGCGCGTGGTCGCGCACCGCCTCGTGGACGAGCACCGCCACTTCGCGACGCAGCTCGGCCGCGACGCGCGTGGAGCGGTGGTATTCCTTGTGCGACATGTCGAATGCGGTCAGCCGGGAGCGGATAGCGGATAGCGGCAAAAGCGGTGGATCGCGCGGCGAGCGTTCCGGAGTGGCGCCAGGCCGCTCTTGCCGCCCACCGCCATCCGATTACCGCTCACAGTACTCTCGCCACTTCGATGCGCTCGAAGCACTCGATCTGGTCGCCCGGCTTGACGTCGTTGTACTGCTTGACGCCGATGCCGCACTCCATGCCGTTGCGCACTTCGTCGACGTTTTCCTTGAAGCGGCGCAGCGACTCGAGCTCGCCCTGGAAGATCACGACGTTGTCGCGCAGCACGCGGATCGGCTTGTGGCGCTTGACCGAGCCTTCGATGACCATGCAGCCCGCGATCGCGCCGAACTTCGACGAGCGGAACACGTCGCGCACCTGTGCCGTGCCGATGATCTCCTCGCGGATCTCGGTGCCGAGCAGGCCGGTGGCGACCTGGCGGACCTGGTCGATCACGTCGTAGATGATCGAGAAGTAGCGCAGGTCGAGGCCCTGGTCCTGCACGATCTTGCGCGCCGTGGCGTCCGTACGGACGTTGAAGCCGATGATCAGCGCCTTCGAGGCCGCTGCCAGCGTCGCGTCCGATTCGGTGATGCCGCCCACGCCCGAGGCGATCACGTTGATCTTGATCGCGTCGGTCGAGAGGTTGGTCAGCGAATCGCGCAGCGCGCCGACCGAACCCTGCACGTCGGCCTTGACGACGAGGTTCAGCACCTTGACGTCGCCCTGCTGCTGGCCCATGCGGGCCATGATGTCCTCGAGCTTGCCGCTCTGCTGCGTGACGAGGCGCGACTCGCGGCGCTTCTGCTGGCGCTGTTGCGCCACGTCCTTCGCCAGCCGCTCGTCATCGACGACGACGAAGTCGTCGCCGGCGTCCGGCACGCCCGACAGGCCGAGCGCGACCACCGGGATCGACGGGCCGGCGGAATCCACCTGCTCGCCCGCCTCGTTGAACATCGCGCGCACGCGGCCGTACTCGACGCCGCAGACCATGAAGTCGCCGCGCTTGAGCGTGCCCTGCTGCACGAGGATCGTCGCCATCGGGCCGCGGCCCTTGTCGAGGCTGGACTCGACGACGACGCCCGTCGCCTTCGCGCCCGGATCGGCCTTGAGCTCCATGACCTCGGACTGCACGAGGATCGCCTCGAGCAGGTTGTCCACGCCCGCGCCGGTCTTCGCCGACACCGGGACGAAGATCACGTCGCCACCCCACTCTTCCGGCACCACCTCGTGCTGCACGAGGCCCTGCTTGACGTTGTCGGGGTTGGCTTCGTCCTTGTCCATCTTGTTCATCGCGACGATCATCGGGACGTTCGCCGCCTTCGCGTGCTGGATCGCCTCGACCGTCTGCGGCATGACGCCGTCGTCGGCCGCGACCACGAGCACCACGATGTCGGTGAGCTTCGCGCCGCGCGCGCGCATCGCCGTGAACGCGGCGTGGCCCGGCGTGTCGAGGAAGCTGATCGTGCCCTTCTCCGTCTTCACGTGGTACGCGCCGATGTGCTGCGTGATGCCGCCGGCTTCGCCGGACGCCACCTTCGTGCGTCGGATGTAGTCGAGCAGCGACGTCTTGCCGTGGTCGACGTGGCCCATGATCGTGACGACCGGCGGGCGGATCTCGCCCTCGCCCTTCACGGCGGTGCGCGCGACGAGCACGCTCTCGGCGTCCTTGTCGGCGGCGCGCACCAGCTTGTGTCCCATCTCCTCGACCACGAGCGCAGCCGTGTCGAAGTCGATGACCTGGTTGATCGTGGCCATTGCTCCCATCTTGAAGAGTGCCTTCACCACTTCGGCACCCTTCACGGCGAGCTTCGCCGCGAGGTCGCTGACCATGATGTTGTCGCCGATGGCGATTTCCTTCGTCTGCGGCCCGACCGGGCGCGAGAAGCCGTGCGGGCCGGAGGACGAACGAGTCTCCTGAACCATCGGGCGCGGACGCGGCTTGCGGCGCGCGCGACGCGCGGCCGCGCCGGCATCGCCGGCGGCGAGGTGCAGCTGCCCGTGCAGGTAGCGGCCGACCGACGGATCCTCTTCCGGGATCTCGGCCACCACCATCTGGTGCGAGCCGTGCACGCCCTTGTGGCGACGCGGTGCTTCACGATCCTTCGCGCCGTCCTTGCGGGGCGCGGGTGCGTGCGAGGGCTTGTGCGGCTTCTCGTCGTCCTTGCGGCGCGTCGTGCCTTCGGATTCGGCGATGCGCTTGGCTTCCATTCGCACGATTGTCGCTGCAGCTCTGGTCCTG
>CALKUS010000074.1 GCA_937996755.1 uncultured Pseudomonadota bacterium
GGCAATCGACTAACGAGGATTCGCCGACGCCATCCCTGGCGTCCATGCGCTCCGTCGGGCCGCACTCTCGGACATCCTGTCCTCGACTGACCCGCTTGCAGTCGCCTGTGGGCGACTGCAAGCGCGCGGGTCAATCTTCAGCAAGGACGATCACCCGATCCTGCGTCGAATACGCGCGCTTCTCCGACTTCACCGGGTTCACGCGCACGCCGTATCCCGCCGAAGCGTCCTCGGCTTTCTCGTGGTCGCGATAGCCGAGCGCGGTCTCGCCGCGGCGGGCGGCGGCCTCGATGATCGTATGGAAATCGACGGCGACGCCGGGCTTCACGTAATCGGTGGCGGGGCGGATGTAGATCTCCGAGCCGTCCGCCGCGAACAGCTGGCGGAAGACGTCGTCGAGCTGCTTGTTTTCCGAGAGCTGCGAGAGCATCAGGCTCACGAGCTTGTCGCTGACGATGAAATCGTCGGCTTTCGCGACCTGCGCCAGCGCGCGATTGCGCAGGTCCATCATCTCGCTGACGATCGAGAGGTCCTTGCTCGTGGCCTCGGCGATGTTGCGCAGGTGCAGCAGGCAGATGAGCGTCTGCGAATCGGCTTCCTGCACCGGCATGTGCGTGTAGCTCATCACGATGATGTGGTCGAACGACGACGCATCGACCGCGTCGAGCGTGCGCCGCATCGCGATGTCGCCGTCCGCGAAGCGCAGCTTCTGCCGCGTCAGCCGCTTCGCGAGCGCGGCGAGCGCGTCGCGTGCTCCGTCGCGGCGGCAGACGACCACGATCTCCGAGCCCGGCGTCACGTAGTTGTCGAGCTCGCGGATGACCGCTTCGGTCTTCTCGTTCCAACCGAGTATCAGCGTGCGCTCGGCGCGCGGCTCGCTCGCCGCGCCCGTCGCGATGGCGGCGGTGTTCGGCGCCGGCGGTGCGGAATCCGACGGCACGACGGTGTCGTCGTCCTCGCTGATCGCGATCACCTTGTCGTCGGCGGCGAACACCGTGTCCATCGGCGGGTTCACCAGCACGGTGCCGTCCGCGCGCGCGATGCCCATGACGGTCGACGTCTCGTACGCCGACAGCAACCCGCGGTAGGTGCGGCCCGCGAGCTGCGGCGCTGCGGAGAAGTAGATCTCCGCGCCGTCGAAGTCGAGCAGCTCGGTGTAGACGACGCTCAGCCCGGACTGGCGGCAGGTCTGCGCCGTGACGCGCGCGATGAGGTCGGCGCCCTGCACGAACACCGCCTCCTTGCCGCCGACGAGCGCCGCCGCCTCGAGGTTACGCGGATCGGAAAGCTCCGCGACGATGTGGTACGGCTCGCTGCGGCGATCGGGGTTGTTGGTGAGCGCGAGCACCGACTTGATCACGTAGCTGTCGGGGTTCTCGCGGCCGTTCGGCGCCAGCACGATGATCGAGCGCGCATCGTGCGGTGCAACGACGGCGAGCTCGTCGAGGTCGAGCGGGTCGCCGCTGCGGCAGATGACGCGCGTGTTGCGCGTGCTCGGGAAGCGCGCGCGGATCTCGTCCTCCATCTCCACCTTGTCGCGGTCGGCCAGGATCACGATGCGCGGCTTCTTCTGGTTCTCGTTCGCGATGATCAGCTCGCCGATGATCGAGAACACCTTGTCCGACCAGCCGAGGATGAGCGTGTGGCCGGTCTCGATCACCTTCGAGCGACCCTTGCGCAGCTCGTCGAGCCGCGACTCCAGGCCGGACGTGATCGTGCCGATGAGGATGGACACGATGAAGATGCCCGCGATCGTGACCACGAGCATGGGGAAGCGCAGGCCCCAGCCCTCGTCGCCCGCGAGGTTGCCCGCGTCGAGCGTGCGCATCAGGCTCTGCCACGCGCCTTCGGTGAAGTCGAGGTGGCTGTTCGCGTCGCTCGGGTCGACGCCGATGCCGAGTGCGAACAGCACGATGGCGGTGATGATCACGACGGCGGCCGAAACCAGCGCCAGCCACCCGATCAGCGCGATGGGACCGCGCGAAAGCGTGTTCTCGAAGCGATAGCGCAGCCGGTCGCGCCAGGTGGGCGCGGCGTTCGTCGACATGTCGGTGTTTCCCCCGGACCAGGGGCCCACCTTAGCCGACGCCGCGCATTCGGTGAACTATTGCTGCGCGTCTGGAACCGGACGCTCGCGCACATACCCTGATACCCGGGCGGGCACTGAACGGGAGTTTCCGATGCGCGCGCTCGTCCCCACCATCCTGGCCACGGTCGTCCTGGCCGCCTGCGGCAGTCATTCCACGATCCCGGAAGTGCGCCAGTACGGCGCGAATCCGGAGCTCCCGCGGCCGAACGAGGAGCTCATCCCGACCATCGACATCGCGCCGGCCGTGCATTGGGCCGACGGCGCCACGCCGCGCCCCGCGAACGGGCTCGCCGTGCAGGCGTTCGCCACCGGGCTCGACCATCCGCGCTGGGTGCGCGTGCTGCCGAACGGCGACGTGCTCGTCGCCGAGGCGAACGCACCCGAGCGGCCCGACGAGGGCAAGGGCATCAAGGCGAAATTCACGGGCAAGGCCATGAAGGAGGCCGGCGCCGCGACGCCCACGGCGAACCGCATCACGTTGCTGCGCGACGCCGACGGCGACGGCGTCGCCGAAACGAAGGGCGTTTTCGCGCACGGGTTGAACTCGCCGTTCGGCATGGAGCTCGTCGGCGACACGCTCTATGTCGCGAACACCGACGGCATCGTGAAGTTCGACTATGCCGACGGCGCCACGTCCGTCGCCGGCACGGGCACGCACGTGGCCGACCTGCCGGGCGGTGAGCGCAACCACCACTGGACGAAGAACGTCATCGCGAGCCGCGACGGCTCGAGGCTCTACGCCACGGTCGGATCGAACAGCAACGCCGCCGAGAACGGCATGGAGGAAGAAGCCGACCGCGCCGCGATCCTCGAAGTGGATCCCGCGACGGGCGCCACGCGCGTGTTCGCGTCCGGCCTGCGCAATCCGAACGGCATGGCCTGGAACCCGGAGACCGGCGCGCTCTGGACCGTGGTGAACGAGCGCGACGAGATCGGCAGCGACCTCGTGCCCGATTACCTGACGTCGGTGAAGGAAGGCGCGTTCTACGGTTGGCCGTATTCGTATTACGGCCAGCACGTCGACGCGCGCGTCGAGCCGCAACGCCCCGAGTTCGTCGCGAAGGCGATCCCGCCCGACTACGCGCTCGGCTCGCACACCGCCTCGCTCGGCCTCGCGTTCTACACCGGCGAGCTCATGGCCGACCGCTTCGGCCACGGCGCGATCATCGGCCAGCACGGTTCGTGGAACCGAAAGCCGCCGGCCGGCTATCGCGTGATCTTCGTGCCGTTCGCGCACGGCATGCCGGGCGGCGAGCCGCAGGTGGTACTCGATGGCTTCCTCGACGCCGCGGGCAACGCGCAGGGCCGCCCGGTCGGCGTGGCCGTCGCGAAGGACGGGGCGATCCTCGTCGCGGACGATGTGGGCAACACCGTCTGGCGGGTGGCTCCACCGAGCGGGACCTGAGTTCGCTCGCTTTTCCGTCGCTGCGTCGCGCGCCGTTGTCTGAGTCCGGGTCTGAGTGCGAGTAGAACGGTGCGCTTGGAGTTGCCGCGAGCGACCATCTCGCGCACTCAGACTCAGACCCAGACTGCGGATCGCCCGAACTCGGCTACCCTGCGCGGAACACCAGGACGAGGCTCCCATGGACCCATTCATGCAAGCAGCAATCGCCGAGGCCGAGGCCGGCCTCGGCGAAGGCGGCATTCCGATCGGCTCGGTGCTCGTGCACGAGGGGAAGATCCTCGGCCGCGGCCACAATCGCCGCGTGCAGAAGGGCAGCCCGACGCTGCACGGCGAGATGGACGCGCTCGAGAACGCGGGCCGGCTGCCGGCGAAGGTGCTGCGCGAATGCACGATCTACACGACGCTGTCGCCGTGCTCGATGTGCAGCGGCGCGATCCTGCTCTACGGCATCCCGCGCGTGGTGATCGGCGAGAACCGCACGTTCATGGGCGAGGAAGCACTGCTGCGCGGGCGTGGCGTGGAGCTTACGGTGCTGGACGATGCGCGCTGCGTGTCGCTCATGCGCGAGTTCATCGAGGCGAAGCCGGAGCTCTGGAACGAAGACATTGGTGAGTGAGCGCGCCTGGCAGTCGCCCACAGGCGTCACTTCGCGCGCTCTGCAGTCGCCCCCAGGCGACTGCTGCGCGAAGTGGCTGAGGACAGGATGTCCGAAGCGGCGACCCAACGGAGCGATGGGCGCCAGGACGGCGCCGGCGAAGCCCTCCTTCGCGACACCTCGGTACGACCTTCGTCCGGAGCGCAAACTGCTCCTGCTCTTCTACAATGCTCGCCTCACTTTCCATGCGGAGCCGCGCGATGAGCGAGAAGGTCTTCAAGGATGCGACGTCGGCGCTCGCCGGCCTGCTCAGGGACGACATGACGATCGCGGCCGGCGGGTTCGGCCTCTGCGGCATTCCCGAGAACCTGATCGCGGCGCTGCGCGAGAGCGGCGTGAAGGGCCTGACGCTCGTCGGCAACAACGCGGGCGTCGACGACTTCGGCATGGGGCCGCTGCTGAAGACGCGGCAGGTGAAGAAGGTCATCGCGTCGTACGTCGGCGAGAACAAGGAGTTCGAGCGCCAGGTGCTCGCGGGCGAGCTCGAGCTGCAGCTCACGCCGCAGGGCACGCTGGCCGAAAAGCTGCGCGCCGGCGGCGCCGGCATCCCCGGTTTCTACGTGCGTACCGGTTTCGGCACGCGCCTGACGGAAGAGAAGGACACGCGGCGGTTCGGCGACAAGGAATACGTGCTCGAGGAAGCCATCCAGGCCGACGTGTCCTTCGTGAAGGCCTGGAAGGGCGACAAGGCCGGCAACCTCGTCTATCGCCGGACGGCGCGCAACTTCAACCCGATGATCGCGACCTGCGGCAAGGTGTGCGTCGCTGAAGTGGAGGAGCTCGTGGAGGTCGGCGAGCTCGATCCGGACCAGGTCCACACGCCCGGCATCTACGTCGATCGCATCATCCAGGGCAAGAACTACGAAAAGCGCATCGAGTTCCGCACAGTGCAGGGCGCTGCGGCGTCGAAGAAGGATTCGCCGATCCGCGAGTTGATGGCGAAGCGCGCGGCGCAGGAACTGCGCGACGGCTACTACGTCAACCTCGGCATCGGCATCCCCACGCTCGTCGCGAACTTCATTCCAGAAGGCATGCAGGTGACGCTGCAGTCCGAGAACGGCCTGCTCGGCATCGGCCCGTTCCCCACGGACGACAAGGTCGACCCGGACCTCATCAACGCCGGCAAGCAGACGATCACGGCGCTGCCGGGCTCGGCGTTCTTCTCGAGTGCCGACTCCTTCGCGATGATCCGCGGCGGCCACATCGACCTGTCGATCCTCGGCGGCCTCGAAGTGGCCGACAACGGCGACATCGCGAACTGGATGGTGCCGGGCAAGATGGTGAAAGGGCCGGGTGGCGCCATGGACCTCGTTTCCGGCGTGAAGCGTGTGATCGTGCTGATGGAGCACACCGCGAAGGACGGCAGCCCGAAGATCCTGCCGCACTGCACGTTGCCGATCACCGGCAAGGGCGTGGTGAACATGGTCATCACCGACCTGTGCGTGTTCGAGGTCCAGCACGGGCAGGGCCTTGTGCTCACCGAGCTGCACCCCGGCGTCTCCGAGGAAGAGGTGCGCGCGAAGACCGGCGTGAAATACCGCGTCGCGCTGAAGTCCTGACGCGCGCATCGGAGACCCACGCCACGCTGCAGGTGGATTGTGGGAGGGGCGAACGCCCCGACCGGGATCGCGGAATCGGCCCGACCGGATCGCGGAATCGGTCGGGGCTCTCGCCCCTGCCACAGTTCCTGCGGGGGCTCTCGACCTTTCCACAGTTCCTGCCGGGGCTCCCGTCCCTCCCACAGCTCCTGCCGGGGCTCTCGCCCCTCCGCCACGCTGCAGTTTGATTGTGGGAGGGGCGAAAGCCCCGACCGGGATCGCGAAAACGCCCGGGAGTCCTCCCACCGTTCCGCGCGTCAGGCTGCGGCGAGACGCGTCAGGCCGCTTCTTCCTCCGCATCCGCGCGACCTTGTTCGCGGATCAGCGCCACCTGGCGCGCGTCCTCGATCGAATCGAGCACGGCGCCGACGTCGGCTTCGTGCGTGTCGAACGTGAATTCGCCGGTGAGCCGGGTGTCCGGCGCCAGCGCGCCGGCTTCGTACAGCGCCCACATCTCTTCGCCGTAGTGCGTATCGGCGAGCTCCGGCGCGAAGCGCGCGAGCGTGTCGCGGATGTTGTGCACGTCGCGCAGCAGCATCGCGCGCGCGTTCTGGTTGCCCGCAGCGTCCACCGCCTGCGGCAGGTCGATGATCACCGGGCCGTCGGGCGCGACGAGCACGTTGTATTCCGAAAGATCGCCGTGGATCAGCCCGAGGCAAAGCATGCGCACCACATCGCGCACGAGCGTCGCGTGGAACGTGCGCGCGTCGTCGGCCGTCAGCTCCACTTCACCAAGGCGCGGCGCATTGTCGCCGTCGGCGTCCGCGACCAGCTCCATCAGCAGCACGCCGTGCACGTGCCCGCGCGGCGTCGGCACGCGCACGCCCGCCGCATGCAGCCGATAGAGCGCATCGACCTCGGCGTTCTTCCACGCCGTCTCCTGCTCGCGCCGGCCGAACTTCGAGCCTTTGGCGAGCGAGCGCTGCTCGCGGCTGCCGCGCACCTTGCGGCCTTCCTGGTACTGCGCGCGTGCCTGGAAGCTGCGCGTCGCGAGGTCCTTGTAGACCTTCGCGCACAGGCGCTCCTCGCCGCTGCGCACGAGGAACACCGACGCCTCCTTGCCGCTCTTCAGCTGGCGCTCGACGGCATCGATCACGCCGTCTTCGACCAGCGGCAGGAGGGCAGGGGGGATACGCATCGGGCGGGACCACGGAAAAGGGCGCGCATTATCCAGCAAACGCCCTGAATCGCAAGGAAAATCGCTCCGCTAGCCCTACGGTGGCGCTGCCACGCGCGCAAGCGGGATCGTCCAGGTCCGGCGCGGCGGCGCCGTATCGAGCGCCGTCATCGTGAGCGTGCCCGCTGCAACGTCGATCGACACTTCATGCTCGGGCGTGCGCAGCGTCGCGGGGCGGTTCGCGAACGCGACGCCCGGGTCGCCGGCCTGCTCGCGCAGCCACACGGCGGTGCGCAGCGTCGCGAAGCGCCCGTCGAGGTCGAGCACGCGGTCGCGGTAGTCCGAGAAATCAGGGTCGGACCCGAAGGCGATGATGCAGGCGACCGGCGCGAGCATACGTTCGCGCGGCCCGCATTCGAGCGGGGCGTTCGCCCGAAGCCGTCGCGACCCGTCGTGACGCGCCGTGCACGCGGCGGCGTATCGCGGCGCGACCATCGCGCGCAGCGCGGCGTCGCTGGGCAACGTCGCTCCCCAGCCCGCGTCGTCGGGCTTGCGGTCGAGGTTCGCCTCGAAGTAGCGGAATTCCCAGCGCATCTGAGCGCAGACCGCGATCTCTTCGTCGGCGAGCGGTGCGAACGCGTTCGCGCACTCGGGCGGCCACGCCGCGCCGGGCGCGCCGGCGATTATCTCTCCCGTGAGAGATCGGAAGAGCGTCGTGTAGGGAAAGAGTGTCTTCGCCTGTGTAG
>CALKUS010000075.1 GCA_937996755.1 uncultured Pseudomonadota bacterium
CGGGCTCAGCTGCGCCATCCACGGCACCGCGTCGATCGACTCGGCGGGCCGGGCGTGCGGAGCGGGCGCGATGGCCATAGTGCGGCTTCGGAATCGCGCCAGGGGCGCGCTGTGGCGATTGTTGGCCGAAAGCGACGGAATTGCCACCGGGACGGCGTCGTCTCCGCTTGAATTCGCACCGCCGGCCACCCACCCTTGCAGCATCCCCGTCGTAACCTGCACGCCCATGACCGAGACCAATCCCCTGCTCGCGGCCGACGTCCTGCCGCGCTTTTCCGCCGTCACGCCCGAGCACGTGGAGCCAGCCATCGACGCGCTGCTGGCGAAGTCGCGCGCGCACATCGATGCGCTGCTGGCCACGCCCGGCGAGCGCACCTGGGCGTCCGTGATGCAGCCGCAGGAGGAGCTCGACGACGAGCTGTCGCGCGCGTTCGCGCCCGTGTCGCACCTGCATTCGGTCAAGGATTCCGCCGCGCTCCGCGACGCGTACGGCGAGGCAATCGAGAAGATCACCGAGTTCGAGACGGACGTCGGCCAGAACCGCCAGCTCTACGAGGCCGTGAAGGCCGTGCGCGACGGCGCCGGCTTCGCGCAGCTGTCGCGCGCGCAGCGCACGATCGTCGACGACTCGCTGCTCGGCTTCCGCCTGTCGGGCGTCGCGCTCGACGAAGCGGGCCGCGCGCGCTTCAAGGCGATCGCGACCGAGCTGTCGCGCCTCGCGACCGAGTTCGAGCAGTCCGTGCTCGACGCGACCGACGCGTGGCATCGCGACCTGCCGGAAGCCGCACTCGCGGGCGTGCCGGAGTCCGGCCTCGCGCCGATGCGCGCGGCCGCCGACGAGGCGCGCGCGAAGGGCGGCGAAACGGCGCCCGCGCACGACCTCGTGCGCGTCACGCTGAAACAGCCGAGCTACGTCGCCGTGCTCACCTACGCCGAAGACCGCAACCTGCGCCGCGACGTGTACGAGGCCTACGCCACGCGCGCGTCCGACCAGGGCCCGCACGCCGGCAAGTACGACAACACGCCGCGCATCGAGCGCATCCTCGCGCTGCGCCACGAGGCGGCGCTGCTGCTCGACTTCCCGAATGCGGCCGCGGAATCGCTGGCCACGAAGATGGCCGGCACGACCGACAAGGTGATGGGCTTCCTGCGCGACCTCGCGGCGCGCGCGAAGCCGGTCGCCGAGAAGGAACTCGTCGAGCTCCGCGATTTCGCGCGCGACGAGCTCGGTATCGCCGACCTGCAGCCCTGGGATGTCGCGTATGCCTCGGAGAAGCTGCGCCAGGCGCGCTACCAGCTCAGCGAGGAAGAGCTGAAGCCGTACTTCCCGCTCGACCGCGCGCTCGACGGCCTGTTCGCGGTCACGAACGCGCTGTTCGGCATCACGTTCCGGCCGGCCGAGGCCGATACCTGGCACCCGGACGTGCGCTATTACGAAGTGGTCGACGCGAACGGCAATGCGTTCGCGGGCGCGTATCTCGACATGTACGCGCGCACGGCGAAGCGCGGCGGCGCGTGGATGGACGTGTGCCGCACGCGCTTCCGCCAGCACGAGGGCGCCCTGCAGAAGCCGGTCGCGTTCCTCACCTGCAACTTCGCGCCGCCGACGGCGGAGCTGCCGTCGCTGCTCACGCACGACGACGTGATCACGCTGTTCCACGAGTTCGGCCATGGGCTCCACCACCTGCTGACCGAGGTCGACTTCCCGAGCGTCTCGGGCATCAGCGGCGTCGAATGGGACGCCGTGGAGCTGCCGAGCCAGTTCATGGAGAACTTCTGCTGGAAGCGCGAGGCGCTGGACCTGATCGCGCGCCACTGGCAGACGAACGAGCCGCTGCCCGAGGCGCTCTACCAGCGCATGCAGGCCGCACGCTACTTCCAGGCCGGCCTGTTCCTCGTGCGCCAGCTGGAATTCGCGCTGTTCGACTTCCGCCTGCACCTCGAATACGACCCGGCGCGTGGCGCACGCATGCTCGAGCTGCTCGAGTCCGTGCGCAACGAAGTCTCGGTGATCCGCCCGCCGTCGTGGCACCGCTTCCCGACGTCGTTCACGCACATCTTCTCGGGCGGTTACGGCGCGGGTTACTACAGCTACCTCTGGGCCGAAGTGCTTTCCGCCGACGCGTTCTCGCGCTTCGAGGAAGCGGGCATCCTCGATCGCACGACGGGCGAGGCGTTCCGTCGCAGCGTGCTCGCGGTCGGCGGCTCGCGCCCCGCGCTGGAATCGTTCGTGGAGTTCCGCGGCCGCGAACCGGAGCCGGCGGCGTTGTTGCGGAGTTACGGCCTCGCCGCCTGAACTTGAGCGCAGTCGTCCGTCAACGGGGCTAACATCCGCGCATGAAGATCGCGTCGTGGAACGTGAATTCGCTGCGCGCGCGCCTGCCGCACCTCGAGGAGTGGCTGAAGGTCGCGCAGCCCGACGTCGTCGCGCTGCAGGAGATCAAGGTCGAGGACGAGAAATTCCCGCGCGCCGAAATCGAGGCGCTCGGGTACCGCTACGTCGCGTCGGGCCAGCGCACCTACAACGGCGTGGCGATCCTCGCGCGCGGCGACGAGCCGCTCGATCCCGTGCGCGACGTGCCGGGCTTCGACGATCCGCAGCGGCGCGTGCTCGCGGCGACGGTCGGCGACGTCCGCATCGTCAATCTCTACGTGGTGAACGGGCAGGCGGTCGGCACCGACAAGTACGACTACAAGCTGCGCTGGTGCGAGGCCGTGCGCGGCTTCCTCGCCGACGAGCTCGCGCGCCACCCGAAGCTGGTCGTGCTCGGCGACTTCAACGTGGCGCCCGACGACCGCGACGTGCACGACCCGGAAGCGTGGCGCGAGCAGGTGTTGTGCTCCACGCCGGAGCGCAACGCGCTCGCAGGCTTGATGGCACTGGGTTTGCACGACTCCTTCCGGATGTTCGAGGAGAGCGCCGGCCATTTCACGTGGTGGGACTATCGGATGGGCCGGTTCCGGCGCAACCACGGGCTGCGCATCGACCTGATCCTGGTCAGCGACGCCCTGCGCGCCCGTTGCCGCGCGGCCGGTATCGACCGGGATCCGCGTACCTGGGACAAGGCTTCCGACCATGCGCCCGTCTGGGTCGATCTTGCGGTTCAGTGACACCATGAGCGACGACATCACGTTGCCCCTCGACGACGCCGAGCTGGACGAGCTCAACGAGCTGCTCGCCTCGCGCAGCGACGGCGACGCGCTCTTGCTCGACGGCGCGCAGGGCCTGGTCACGGCCGTGGCGATCAGCCCCGGCGCGATCGGCCCCGAGGAATGGATGCCGTACCTGATCGACCACGAGCGCGCGTTCGACTCGGTGGAGCAGGCCGAGCACGTCGTGCGGCTGCTGCTGCGCCTGCAGGCGACGGTCGTCGACGAGCTCGAGTCGCTGGTCTACGAGCCGATCCTGGGCCAGGTGGAAACGGAGTCGGGCGGCACGACGACGAGCGCGCGCGGCTGGTGCGAAGGCTTCTCGATCGGCTGCGACCTGCGCAACGAGACCTGGGACGAGCGCCTGCGCGAGGATCCGCGACTGTCGGAAGTGCTCGCGCCCGTGATCGCGCTCGCGACCGACGAAGGCGTGTTCGAGCACGGCGACGACGAAGAGCCGCCGCCGCTGTCGGAGAACGAATACGAGGACGCGCTGGCGAAGATCGGCGGCGCGATCATCGAGACGCAGCAGTACTGGAAGGACAATCCGCCGGGCGCGCCGCTACCGGAACCCGAGGATCCGTCGCACCTGCGCTCGAAGAACGGGCACTCCCTGCACTGACGCGCGTCAGCGCGTCAGGAACTTCAGCAGGAAGTCGGCCAGTCTGCCGTACGGCGGCCGCATCATCTTCAGCGACGAGAAGCGCGCCTGGTAGAGCACGGGCTTCTGCTTCGAGAAGGTCAGGAAGCCCTGGTGGCCGTGGTAGTGGCCCATGCCGGACGGCCCGACGCCGCCGAACGGCAGCTCGGACTGCGCGATGTGCATCACGGTGTCGTTCACGCTCACGCCACCGGCGATCGTGCGCTCGAGCACGCGCTCGGTACGCGCGCGATCGTGGTCGAAGTGGTACAGCGCGAGCGGGCGCGGTCGCGCGTTGACGTATTCGATCGCGGCGTCCACCGAGTCGACGCCGATCACCGGCAGCACGGGCCCGAAGATCTCGTCGCGCATCAGGCCGATGTCGTCGCGCGCGCCGAGCACGAGCGTGGGCGGCAGCACGCGTTTCGCGGCGTCGCCGACGCCGAGCTCGATCACCTGCGCGCCCGTGGCGCGCGCTTCGTCGAGCAGGCGCACGAGCCGCGCATGCTGGCGCTCGCTCGCGACGGAGGAAAAATCGCCCGAGGTCGCGAGCTGCGGGTAGCTGCGCGACACGTACTCGCGCATGGCGGCGACGAACGCGTCGACGTCGGCGCGCGGCACGAGCACGTAGTCGGGGGCGATGCAGGTCTGGCCGGCATTGAGCCACTTGCCCGCGGCGATGCGACCGACCGCGGTCGCGAGCGGATAGCCCGGTGCGACGATCGCCGGCGACTTGCCGCCGAGCTCGAGCGTGACGGGCGTGAGGTTCGGCGCGGCAGCCGCCATCACGCGCCGGCCGACTTCCGTCGATCCGGTGAAGAACAGGTGGTCGAGCGGCAGCGCGGCGAAGCGCGCGGCGACGTCGGCGTCGCCGAGCACGGTCGCGACGCGCTCCTCGGGGAACACGGACGCGAGCAGCTCGGCCAGCAACGCCGACGTGCGCGGCGTGTGCTCGGAGGGTTTGAGCATGACGTGGTTGCCGGCGCCGATCGCCGCGACCAGTGGCATCAGCGCGAGGTTCACCGGGTAGTTCCAGGGCGAGATGATCCCGACCACGCCGAGCGGCTGGTAGCGCACTTCGGCGCGCGCCGGCCAGAACAACCAGTCGGCCTTCGGATGCGTCGGGCGCATCCAGCCGCGGATGGCGGCGCGCGTGTGGTCGATCTCGTTCAGCACGGTCATGCCGTCGGACAGCAGCGACTCGTGCCGCGAGCGGCGCCCGAAGTCGGCGCTCATCGCCTCGGTGAAGCGCGGCAGCATCGCCTTGAACGCCACGCGCAGGCGCGCGAGGTCGTCCATGCGCTGCGTGAGGTCGGGCACGCGCGCGGCATGCGCGGCGCGCTGGCGCGCGAGCAGGTTGGCGAGCGCGTCGGGCGAGGGCGCGGGGACGGGCTTGAGCTGGGCGTTCATGGTCAGAATTTCAGTACTGGTGAGTGCAGTCTACGCCAGTGGCAAGCGGGGAGCGGGGAGCGGCAAGAGCCCGCTCGACGCGGGGCTGCCGGCTTTTGCCGCTCCCCGCTATCCGCTCCCCGCTCCCACTGCCTCGGATGAGGGAATCCTCTGCCGAACGCCGCTACTGGAGAGGCAGCCCGTCGATTCCCCCCAAGTCGTGCGAAAGGAACTCGCCTTTTCCGCTCGACGGCTGCTCCGGCGGCCCATCTCCGCGCACAGGGGTGCGGAATGGGCCGCCGGCTTTGCGGCCTTCCTGCCGCCGCCCTATGCTCGCCCGCCCGACGCCAGCGAGCCGAAGCGATGTCCATCCGTCCGTACAAGGGCCAGTTGCCGAAGCTGGGCGCGCGCGTCTACGTCGACCCCGCCGCGACCGTGATCGGCGACGTGGAGCTCGGCGACGACGCCTCCGTCTGGCCGGGCTGCGTGGTGCGCGGCGACGTGCATTACATCCGCATCGGCGCGCGCACCAACGTGCAGGACGGCACGATCATCCACGTCACGCACGACGGCACGTACACGCCGGGCGGCTTCCCGACCATCATCGGCGCCGACGTCACGATCGGCCACGCGGCCGTGATCCACGCGTGCACGATCGAGGACCTGTGCCTCATCGGCATGCATGCGACCGTGCTGGACGGCGCCGTCGTGAAGAAGCACGGCTTCGTCGGTGCGGGCGCCGTGGTGTCGCCCGGCAAGGTCGTGGGCGAAGGCGAGCTCTGGCTCGGCAATCCGGCGCGCTGCGTGCGCAAGCTCAGCCCGGCCCAGATCGAGCAGCTCGCCTACTCGGCGCAGCACTACGTCCGATTGAAGGACGAGTATCTGCTGAACGCCTGAAACGAAAAAGGCCGGGCTTGTGCCCGGCCTTTTCGCAACGCCGCTGCTTTCCGATCAGCGCGGATTGCGCAGGCGACGCGTGGCCACGAAG
>CALKUS010000076.1 GCA_937996755.1 uncultured Pseudomonadota bacterium
CGGCGATGCCCGAGCCGCTGCCGCCGGTCGGCCCGATGCCCCAGCACCCGACCGCGCCGCCCACCTTCGCCGCGATCACGCCCGCGCCGCGCAGCGTGACCCCGCTGCTGGTGGTCGGCATCTCGGCCGGGATCGCGCTCGGCATCCTGGTCAGCCGCCTCCTGTAGCACCGGCAAGCCATCGGATTTGCTGGCTCGCCGCCACTTCTGAAGCGGTCGCAATCCTGAGACGGCGGGGGAGCAACCCGGGTAATCGCCTGCAAGGACGGGGCTGTGTACACGTCGGACCACCGGCGGCTATGACTCCGGGCCATGGCCAAGGTCCCCCTCCTGACGCTGTTCGTGCTCGCGGTCACCACCATCGGCGCCGACCGGGGTGGCACCGCCCCGCCGGTGACCCAGATGGCGTCGACCGGGCCCGTGGCCGCCTCCACCCGTGGCCGGCGCAGCACGTGCCACGACTCGTAGAGCGCGAGGCGCGGGAGGCGCAGCGCCTCGGTCGCGATCGGCGGCGCGCAGACGGGCATCTATCCGTGCGCGTCGCCGGGCGGCTGGCACCTGCTCGGGCGTTGCGCCGCGCGCCTGTTCGACCCGCAGCGCGCCGAGCCGGCGCTGCTGCGCGCGGGCGATCGCGTGCGCTTCCGGCCGGTGGCCGAGCGCGAGCTGGAGCGCGCGCGCGTGGAGGTGACGTCGTGATCGAGATCCTTTCGCCCGGGCTGCTGAGCACCGTGCAGGACCTCGGTCGCACCGGCCTGCGCCACCTCGGCGTGGGCACCGCGGGCGCCGGCGACCGCGACGCGCTCCGCATCGCGAACCGCCTGGTCGGCAACGCCGAGGGCGCGGCCGCGATCGAGGTGACGCTCACCGGCCCCACGCTGCGCTTCCGCCACGAGCACGTCGTCGCGGTGTGCGGTGCGGAATTCGACATCGACTGCGGCGGCGACCGCATTCCCGCGTGGCGTCCCGTGCGCATGCGCGCGGGTGCCGTGCTGCGCATCGGGCGCACGCGGCGCGGCGCACGTGCTTGCATCGCCGTCGCGGGTGGCATCGACGTTCCCGTGGTGCTCGGCAGCAGGAGCACGGACCTGCGCGGCGGCTTCGGCGGGTTCGACGGGCGCGCGCTCGCCGCGGGCGATCGCCTGCGCGTCGGAACGCCGGCGCCCGTCGCGCAGCGCCTGCTCGCGACGCGCCATCCGGAGCGCGAATGCGCCGTCGCGAACTGGTGGGTCGAGCCCACCGACGACCTGCGCGGCGAGCTCGCGTTGCTGCACGTACTGGACGGCGCGCACGCGCGCGGCCTCGATCGCCACTCGATCCGCGCGGCCTGGGAAAACGAATGGACCGTGGGCCCGTCGAGCGATCGCATGGGCGTGCGCTTCGAAGGCCCGCCGCTCCATTTCGATTCGCCGCTCGAGCTCGTGAGCGAGGCGATCGTGCCGGGCACCGTGCAGCTGCCGCCCGACGGCCGGCCGATCGTGCTCGGCGTCGACGCACAGACCACCGGCGGCTACCCGCGCATCGCGCACGTGATCGCGTCCGACCTCTGCCGGTTGATGCAGCTGCGGCCCGGCGAGCGCGTGCGCTCGGTGCGCGTCACGCGCGAGGCCGCCGATGCGGCGCGCGCGACGCGGCGCTTGACGCTCGCGCGCCTGGGCGAGGCGATCGCGATGCGGCTCGCGGCCGCTTGACGGAGAGCCCGATGGCGACGCGCACGATCGACCTCAATTGCGACATGGGCGAGTCGTTCGGCGCCTGGACGATGGGCCAGGACGAAGCCGTGCTGCCGCACGTGAGCTCGGTGAACGTCGCATGCGGCTTCCATGCCGGCGATCCCGACGTGATGTTGCGCACCGTGCGCGCGGCCCATGCGCGGGGCGTCGCCATCGGCGCGCACGTGTCGCTGCCCGACCTGCAGGGCTTCGGGCGGCGCGAGATGAAGGTGTCCGCCGACGAGGTGTATGCGCTGACCGCATACCAGGTCGGCGCGCTCGCCGGCATTGCGCGCGCAGTCGGCGCGTCGCTCAACCACGTGAAGGCGCACGGCGCGCTCTACAACCAGCTCGCGCGCGACGCGGCGCTCGCACGCGCGCATGCGCAGGCCGTGCGCGACGCTGCGCCCGGCCTCGTGCTGTACGCGCTCGCAGGGAGCGTCGCGCTGCGCGAGGCGCGCACGCTCGGCGTCGCGACCGCCGGCGAGGCGTTCGCCGACCGTCGCTACGACGCCGACGGCAGCCTCGCGCCGCGTCGCGACGCCGATGCCGTGATCCACGATCCGGAAACGGCCGCTGCGCAGCTCGTGGCGATCGTCGACACCGGCAAGGTGTTCGCGCGCGACGGCAGCGTCGTGGCGATCGACGCCCAGACGATCTGCGTGCATGGCGATCGCGCCGACGCGGCGGCGTTCGCGCGAACGCTGCGCGCACGCCTCGACGCGTGCGGCGTGGTCGTGCGCGCAGTGCGAGGCGCCGCGTGAGCTGGTGGCCGCTCGCGGGCGTCGCGCTCGTGATCGTCGGTTTCGCGCTGCGCTTCAATCCGGTGCTCGTCGTCGTGGTTTCCGGCATCGCCACCGGGCTCATCGCGGGGCTCGCGCCGCTCGAGCTGCTCGCGCTGATCGGCGAGAGCTTCGTGAAGGCCCGCTATCTGATGATCCTCGTGCTGCTGTTGCCGATCGTCGGGTTGCTGGAGCGCAACGGCCTGCGCGAACAGGCACAGGCGCTCATCGGGCGCATGCGTCGCGTCACGACCACGCGCCTGCTGCTCGGCTACCTCGCCGTGCGCCAGCTCACTTCCAGCCTCGGGCTGAACAGCCTCGGTGGCCATCCGCAGACCGTTCGCCCGCTGTTGGCACCGATGGCGGAGGCCGCCGCCGCGCGCGAGCACGGAGCGCTCGATCCGGCGAGGCGCGAGAAGCTGCTCGCGCTCTGCGCGGCCACGGACAACGTCGGCCTGTTCTTCGGCGAGGACGTATTCTTCGCGTTCGGTGGCGTACTGCTGATGCAGGCGTTCCTCGCCGAAAACGGCATCGAGCTCGAGGCATGGCGGATCGCGCTGTGGGGAATTCCCACCGCGATCGGGGCGTTCCTGATCCACGCCGTACGCGTGCACTGGTTCGCGCGCCGCGCACTCCGCCCGAAGGGCCCGGCGTGACGGGGCTGTCGCCGCTCTACTGGCTCATCGCCGCGCTGTTCGCCACGGCGGCCTGGCGTGCGGCGCGCGCGCGCGAGAATGCGCGGCGCGCGTCGACTGCGCTGTTCTGGGCACTGCTCGCCATCGTGTTCGCCGCGGGCGACTGGATGCCGCACGCCGTCACCGGGGCGCTCGTCGTGCTCGTGGCGCTCATCGCCGGTTTCGGCGGCGTGCGCGGTGCAGCGCGCACGCCGCTCGATCCCGCGCGCCGCGCGGCGAGCGTCGCGCGCCTCGGCAACCGGTTGTTCCTGCCCGCGCTGCTCGTGCCGCTGGTCACCGTCGCGCTGGCGGTGCTCGGCAGGCAGTTCATCGACGCGCAGCAGGCATCGCTGCTCGCGCTCGCGACCGGTTGCGCCGTCGCGTTGGCGGTGGGTTGCGCGATGCTGCGCGAGCACCCGCGCGTCGCCGTGCGCGAGGCGCACGGCCTGCTCGACGCGCTCGGCTGGGCGCTCGTGCTGCCGCTGGTGCTGGCGATGCTGGGCGCCGTGTTCACGAAGGCGGGCGTCGGCGACGTGGTCGCGCGGCTGGTCGGGATGGGCATACCCGTCGGCAATGCGTTCGCGTGCGTTGCTGCGTACGCGCTCGGCATGGCCGCGTTCACGATCGTCATGGGCAACGCGTTCGCGGCGTTTCCCGTGATGACCGCCGGCGTCGCGCTGCCGCTGCTCGTGGGCCGGCACGGCGCCGAGCCCGGCTCGCTCGTCGCGCTCGGCATGCTGTCCGGCTATTGCGGCACGTTGCTCACGCCGATGGCCGCGAACTTCAACATCGTGCCGGCCGCGCTGCTCGAGCTGCAGGACAAGAACGCGGTGATCCGCATGCAGGTGGCGACCGCGCTGCCGCTGCTCGCGCTGAACGTCGCCCTCATGTACTTCATCGCGTTCCGATGAGCGCGAAGCGCGCCCGCAGCGTGCTGCTCACGGGCTTCGACGCGTTCGGCGGCGAGCGCGTGAATCCTTCGTGGCGTGCGGTGCGCGCGCTCGCGGGCGAGCGCATCGGCGGGCACGAAGTGCAGGTGGCGCGCCTGCGTTGCGAGTTCGCGACGGCGCCGCGGCAGCTCGCGCGTGCGATCGCGAAGCACGACCCGGCGCTCGTGCTCTGCGTCGGGCAGGCCGGCGGGCGCGCCGCGCTGTCGCTCGAGCGCGTCGCGATCAACGTGATCGACGCGCGCATCGCCGACAATGCGGGAAGCCAGCCGGTCGACGAGCCCGTGCTCGCCGGCGCGCCCGCGGCGCATTTCGCGTCGCTGCCGCTCAAGGCCATGCTCGCGGCGCTGCGCGAGGCGCGCATTTCCGCCGAGGTTTCCGCGACCGCCGGCACGTTCGTCTGCAACGCCGTGTTCTTCCACCTCGCGCAGCAGCTCGCGGACCGCGGCGGCCGCACGCGCGGCGGCTTCATCCATGTGCCGTACCTGCCGGAGCAGGCACGCCGCCATGAGAACGCACCGTCCATGGCGCTCGCGACGATGATCGAAGCGCTGCGCATCTGCGTGCGCGTGGCGCTCGCCACGCGCAGCGACCTGCGGATCGCGGCCGGTCAGGTGGCCTGAGCGGCACGGCTCGCGCGCCGGTACGCGAGCGTCGCGGCGAGCAGCGCGCCCGCGGCCAGCATCGCGATCGCGACCGGCCCGGTCCGCGCGCTCGCGATCGCGAAGGCCATCTCCGGCCCGATGCGGCCCAGCGTGACGAGCAGCGGAACGTCGAGCGAGCCGGCGACGATGCTTGCCGCTGCCAGCGCGAACGCATAGGCGACGCTCACGCCGGTCAGGATCGCGGCGACGATCGCGCGCAGCCACGGGCGCCGGGGCGGCACGAACGCGCTGCCCGCGACCGCGACGAACGCGGCGGGCAGCACCATCCACGGCGCCTGGTCGCGCGTGAACAGCGTGACGACGGCCCAGACGGCGCCGACGCAGAGCGAGAGCAGCACGCCGGCGAGCGTCGAGCCGGCCGCGGAGACGAGGGTGCGCATTCCGGCATTGTGGCCGACTGCGCACCGGAATGGCTCAACGTCGCTCGATACCCGATGCAACGACGCGCTCGAGATACGCGGGCACGGCGCGCTGGCCGCCATCGGGCTCGGGCCGCCCGCAGGCCAGCGCGAGCGGCAGCACGCCGGCCCAGGCCGGCGAGGACAGGTCGTCCGGATGGTCCTTTACGCCGCCGGTGCGCACCTTCACGCTGAACGCGGTCAGCGGCACGCGCAGCACGGTCGTGGCGGCCAGCTCCGCCGCATCGGCGGCGCGCGTGTCGGCGGCGCGGCCCGGCAGCACGAACTCGACGAACCGCGCGAGCGCCGCGACCTTGTCGTCGCCTGCGACGGCCGTGGCGCGACCGAACACGACCACCGAGCGGTAGTTCGCGGAGTGGTGGAAGTGCGAGCGCGCGAGCACCAGACCGTCGAGGTGCGTGACGGAGACGCAGCACTCGATGCCACCCGCGAGCTCGTTCGTGAGGCGGCTCGCGACCGAGCCGTGCAGCAACACGGCGTCGCCGTCGCGCGCGTAGAGCATCGGGATCACGAACGGCTGGCCGTCCACCGCGAAGCCGACGTGCGCCACGAGGCCGGCGTCCAGCACCGCGTGCGCGGCTTCGCGCTCGTAGCTCGCGCGCTCGCGCACGCGGTCGACTTCGTGGCGGGCGCGGCGTCGGCGCGGACTTGCGGCCATGGCGGGTCTCCGGAATTGCGGAAACGCCAACGCTAGCGTCGCCAGTGGTACCTACGCAGTCCCGCTTCTGCGACAATGCCCGGAGCCAATCGGGAGTGCATCCGATGCACCTGGTGCTGGACGGGCAGGGCGCGCTGCATGCGCAGCTCACGCGGTCGCTCAAGCAGGCGATCCTCGCGCGGCGCTTCGCGGCGGGCATGCGCCTGCCCGCGACGCGCGAGCTGGCCGTGCTGCTCGGCCTGTCGCGCAATACCGTGCTCGGCGCGTACGAGCAGCTGGAGGCGGAAGGATTCATCGAGGCGCGCACGGGATCGGGCTCGTACGTCGCCGACATCGCGCCGCGCGAGCTGCCCACCTTGCCGAAGGTCGACCGCACGATGCGCATCGCGCGCTTCGGGCGCCGCGCGCAGGAGCTGCGCGCGCACTTGCCGCCGGGACGACGACGGCTGAAGTTGCGCTACAACCTCGAATACGGCCTGCCGCTCGTGACGCCGGCGCTGCAGTCGGCGTGGCGGCGCGCGCTCGGCAAGGCCGCCGACGACACGGTGCTCGACTATCCGCCCGCCAACGGCCTGCCCGAGCTGCGCGAGGCGATCGCGGGCTACCTCGGCCGCCGCCGCGGCCTCGACGTCGATCCCGACGACGTGATCGTCGTCGCGGGCACGCAGCAGGCGCTCGACCTCGTCGCGCGCACGCTGCTCGAGCCGGGCGATTCCGCCGTGATCGAGGAGCCGCACTACCAGGGCATGCGCCAGGTGCTCGATGCGCTCGGGGCGCGCGTCACGTCGGTGCCGGTCGACGACGACGGCGTGCAGACCGACAAGCTGGCGCGCCTCAAGGCACGGCTCGCGATCGTGACGCCGTCGCACCAGTTCCCGACCGGCGCGCTGCTCTCGTTGCCGCGCCGCCTCGAGCTGCTGGAGTGGGCGCAGCGCCAGGACGCGTGGGTGATCGAGGACGATTACGACGGCGAGTTCCGCCACGACACGCGGCCGCTCGCGGCGCTGAAGTCGCTCGACCGCGACGGGCGCGTCGTGTTCATCGGCTCGTTCTCGAAGGTGATGTTCCCGGCGCTCCGCCTCGGTTACCTCGTCGTGCCGCCGGCGCTGCGCGAGGCGTTCCATGCCGCGAAGTGGCTCGTCGATCGCGGCTGCCCCGCGATCGAGCAGCGCGCGTTGTCGCTGCTCATGTCCAGCGGCCAGTTCGAGCGGCTCGTGCGCCGCACGGGCCGCCTGCTGGCCGAGCGCCGTGCGGCGCTGCTGCGCTCGCTCGAACGCCATTGCGGCGACACGCTGGAAGTGCGCGGCTCGAGCGCGGGCATGCACGTCGTCGCGTGGCTGCGGCGCCACCGCGCCGAGCAGGTCGACGCGCTGTGCGCCGCCGCCGAGAAGCGCCAGCTCGGCATCTACCCCGTCGCGCCCTACTTCTCGATGCCCGGCGCGCGCGGCGGGCTGCTGCTCGGCTATTCCGCGCTGTCGCCGGCCGACCTCGCCGAGGCCGGGCGGCGGCTGGCCGCGGTGCTGGCGGACGTTCCGCCCGCGCGCTGAGACCCCCTTTCATGCATCATGCGCGCCCCCATGTCGACGGGGCGCGTCCTCTCCGAGCTTTCCTGCCCGCCGTGTACAGCCACACCAGCGAACCGATCCGATTCGAGCGCGACTGCGCGGCCGTCATGGTGCCGTCGGGCGAAGCCGTCACGCTGCCTGCGGGGCAGAGCGGCTACGTCACGCAGGCGCTCGGCGGCAGCTTCACCGTCTACGTCGAAGGAAATCTGTTCCGCATCCGCAACGAGGACGCGGACGCGCTCGGCAAGGAGCCGATGCCGCTGCCGGAGCTGCCCGCGAACGCGAGCGACGAGGAAGCGGAGAAGGCCGTGTGGTCGCAGTTGCGCACCTGCTACGACCCGGAGATCCCGATCAACGTCGTCGACCTCGGCCTCGTCTACGAATGCACGCTCGGCCGCCGCGCCGACGGCGAACGCACCGTGTCGGTGAAGATGACCCTGACCGCGCCGGGCTGCGGCATGGGCGACATCCTCGTCGAGGACGTGCGCACGAAAGTGGAGCTGGTGCCGACGATCGCCGAAGCCGACGTCGAGCTCGTGTTCGATCCGCCGTGGAACCACTCGATGATGTCGGAAGCCGCGAAGCTCGAGACGGGGATGCTCTGATCGGAGCGCTGCAGCGCTTTCGCGATTCCGTGCGGTGATCCGGGGCGGGGTGCAGCGGGGAGGGCCTCGACGATCCGGGGCTGGCGGCGACGCGTTCCTGGAAATGCTGCTGTAGGAGCGACGAAAGTCGCGAAGGGCGAGCGTTCCGGAAAACTTCGCGGCGCCGCAGATGGGTTTCGTCGAAGCGGCTCTGGAACTTCGAGCGTGCGAGCGAGATCAAGAGCCGCTCTCAGGGAAGCCATTTGCCGTGCCTCATGTTTCCACGAGTGGCGCGCCCTTCGCGACTTTCGTCGCTCCTGCAGAATCTGCCTTGCGAAAGCAGTTCGGCATCGCCCGGCGCGTAAAGGTTCTACGACCGCACCCCGCCCCCGATGGCCCGCTCGGAATCGCGAAGGCGTTTCCACGCTCCGAATCAGCGTGGTACGGCCGCGCTACCAAATGGGCCTGTTGAAATCGAACTCCGGCTCCGCCACGGGACGCGAGAGCCCGTCGCCCACGCCGTAATCGATCCCGAGCCGCAGCAGGACGTGCGCGCGCTCGATCGCCTCGACGTCCGGCGCGATGACCTGCGCGCCGAGCGAGTGCGCCTTGCGCACGAGCGCGAGCAGCGTGGAGTTCACCGCCTTGTCGGTCGTGGTCATGAGCACGAGCTCGGTGTCCAGGCGCAGGAAATCGGCCTGCAGCTCGGAGAGCACGTGCACGGCGGCCCAGTCGCGGCCGAAGTCGGTGAGGCCGGTGCGGATGCCGGCCTGGCGCAGGCGCGCGAGCGGCGCCGTGAGCTGCTCGCGGCGGTCGAGCAGCTCTTCGCTCGTGAGCTCGAGCGTGAGGCCCGTGCCCGAGAGCTTGCGCGTGCGCAGCTCGGTGATGAGCCAGTCCATCAGCGACTCGTCCAGCAGCGTGTCGGCGAGCACCGGCATGAACAGGCGGATCTGGCGGCCGTGCTTGAGTCGCTCCTCGCGCGCCTTCAGCGCGGCGAGGAAGCGGCGCCGATCGAGCTCGGCGAGCGCCTGCATCTCGCGTGCGACGGGCGCGTACTGGAGGTATTCCGCGCGCGCGCCGGGTTCGTTCGCGCTGACCAGCGAGAACACGAGGTCGTACTGGCCGCCGAGCTTGCCCGCGAGCGGCACGAGCGGGCGGAACTCGACGCGGCAGTTGCTCTCGTTCCACGGGCGCGTGAGCACGGCGCGAACGGCGAGCTGCGGATCGGGCCGCACGAGCGCGTAGTTGTTCGGCTCGTACCAGAGCACGCGGTTGCCGCCGACGCGCGATGCCGCCATCGCTGCGGCTTCGGCTCGCGCGACGCGCTCGTCGACCGAGCCGCCCACGTCGTCCAGGAGCGTGATGCCGACGGACGCCGTCACCGGCTGCGCCGCGTCGCCGCCGCCGGCGCGGCGTTCGGCGAGCTTCTGGCGCAGTCGCTCGGCGAGCTCGGTGATGAGGTCGCGGTGGTCGCGCGTCGCCATCACGACGAACGCGAAGTCGTTCAGCGGCGCCGCGAGGTCGCCGGCGGCCAGCGCTTCGCGGAACGCCTGTGCGATCTCGCTCTCGAACTGCGCGAGGCCGGCGAGGCCGAGCGCCTCGCGCACGCGCTCGGTGCGATCGAGGCCGATGAACAGCAACGCGCAGCCACTCGGCAGCACGTTCGCGCCGAGCCGGTCCACGACGTGCGTGCGCAGGTACATGCCCGTGCGTGGATCGCGGCCGGCGGTCTGCGCCGCCTGGCCGCGGAACCACTGGGCGCGTTGCACGCGGGAACGGATCACGCTGGTCAGGTGCCGGGGCTTGAGCGGCTTGACCAGCACGTCCTCGGCGCCGGCGGCGATCGCGTCGAAGCGCTGCGCGTCGTCGAGGTCCTCGCCGTACAGCACGATCGGAAGCGTCGCGAACTCGGGTTGCTGGTGCATCATCTGCGCGAGCTCGAACGCGCGCGCATCCGGCAGCACCAGGTCGACCAGCACGATGTCGGGGCGGAACTCGCGCACGGCCGCGAGCGCGGACTGCGCGTCCGCGGCGAGGCGCGCCGTCATGCCCTGCTCGACCAGCCAGCGCCCGCATTGCGCGCTGTGCTCGCGATCGGCGTCGACCAGCAGCACGCGGTACGGCGTCGTCTGCTCGCGGCCGAGCAGCTCCTCGATGCGCGCGACGATGCGGTAGCTGTCGAGCGGCGCCTCGAAGAATGCGGTGGCGCCCGAGCGCATCGCGAGCAGGCGCTGCGTCATGTCGCGCTGGCCGGACAGGACGATCAGCGCGGGGCCGAGCGGCGTGCCGGGCGCGGCGTCGGCGAGCGCGGTCGCGAGGCGCGGCATGCTGCGCAGCTGCGAGGAGTCGAGCAGCAGCACGCCGGGACGCGCGCCGCGCAGGTAGGCCTCGAGCTCCGCGGCTTCGCCGAAGCGACGCACCTGGTAGCCGCGCTCCGTCAGGGAGTCGGTGAGGCCGGGCGATTCCTTCTCCGCGACGCCGAGCAGGCAGATCGTGCTGCGCGCCTCCTGCGGGCGCGGGGCCGGCGGCGGCAGCGGGACGACCGCGTTCGTGGCGGGCGTCGGCGCGGGCGGCGCATCGGGCGCCGTGCTGAACAGCGCGCTCGACAACACCATCAGGCGGCCGAGCTGCGAGCGGTTCGGAACGAGCGATCCGTCGGCGAAAGTCGCGAGGTAGGCGGCGAGGTCGGCGGCACGCTCGGCGAGCCCGCCCCCGGCGCGGTCGAGCAGCGCGTCGAGCGACTCGGAGAACGCGCGGGCCGCTTCCACGTCCCAGGCGGCGACGAGCGTCTGCCACGCCTGCTCCAGCGCGGCGAGCTCGCCTGCCATCCCGGCAGTGGCGTCGGCTGCGACCGACTGCATACCGCTCATGTTGTCCCCTGTCGCTATCCGTCGAAGCGGACGACGGGAGCCTGTCACGGCATCCGGCCTCCGGTCGTGCGTACGCTCACATTATGCGCGCCCGACGACCCGCCGTTCATGTAGAAGCGTGACGCAAGTCGCCTTGTCCGCGCGCCCGCCTTCGCGCACACTCCGCGACGGCGCGCGCCCGCGCGGTGGGATATCGCGAGATGGACGATCTGATCACGATCACGCTGACGCACCTGGAAGGCCCCCGCGCAGGCGAGGCCGACGCCTTCAGCCAGCCGAGCATCGTGGTCGGGCGCTCGCCCGACAACCACCTGCCGTTCGCGAGCGAAAAGGGCGTTTCCGGCCGCCACGCCGAGATCGTGCAGTCCGGTGGCCGTTTCGAGGTGGTGGACCACAACAGCACGAACGGCACGTTCGTGAACGAGGAGCGCGTGACGCGCCGCGTGCTCGTGCCGGGCGACAAGATCCGCTTCGGCTACATGGGCCCCGTGCTGCAGGTGGAGTGGGACGCGCCGGGCGCGGCACCCGCGCCCGCGCCGGCGGCACCGCCGCCCGACCAGTTCGGCACCGTCTTCATCCAGGCCGATGCGCTCAAGCCGGCTGCCGCGCCGACACCCGTTGCGCCGGCCCCCGTCGCACCGGCACCCGTCGTCGTGCCGGTGATGGCGCCGCGTCCGGCAGCGGCGCCCGTCGCGCCCGCGCCGGCCGTGCCGTCGGCCGCGGCGCGCATCGCCGCCGCGAGCGGCGGCGCGCCCGTCGCCGCGCGCGTGATGCCGGCCGTCGCACCTGCTGCCGCGCGTCCCGCCGTGCCCGTCGAATCGTCGATGGCGGCCGCCGCATCGACGGCCGCACCGGTCGCCGCGCCTGCACGCGCGGCCGGCCCGCCCAAGGCTTCCGGCGGCACCGGCAAGTACCTGCTGATCGTGCTCGGCGTCCTCGTGTTCGCGGTGGCGATCATCGGCGGCACCGCCTGGTTCGTGATGGGGCGCTGATCATGCGTGCGCGCGCGCACGTCGTGCTGCTCGTGCTCATGCTGTCGACGCTGTTCGCCAACCTCCTGCTGTACGGCGGCCTCGCGCAGCTGCCCGAGGGCAAGGCGTTCCTCGCCTCCGCGCGACGCGAATCGCCGCTCGCGCTGATGTACATGAGCGCCGGCGACCCGCTGGTCGCCGCGACCGGGCTGTCCAGCGTCGGGCAGGACATGGCGCGCGCCGCCTACGGCGAAACGTTCGCTGCCGTGGAGGAATCGCCCGGCGCCGCGAGCGACCTGATCGAGACCGGCGATTTCGGCCAGGGCCACGCACTCGCGCGCGCCATCTACTGGGCGACGCCGCTGCTGCTCGTGGCCTGGCTGATCGCGTACCTGCTGCGGCCGCGCGCCGTGCACCTCGTGCGCCGTCGCTGAGCGCGGCATCGCGCCGCCCCGCGCGTTGCTGCAGCGCGCCAATTGCGTTTCTGCTCGCCCCGAGTATTTCCGCGACGTTGCGACGCACGCGGCGATGCGTGCGTGCGTTCGCCCGCGCCACGGCCCCTCGTGATTTGTACGGACAAATATGTCGCGACGCCGCATCCGGCGCGGCGCAAGCGCATTGACAGGCCCGGTTCGCACGACTAGTTTCGCGCGGTCCCGCCGCTCGAGCGACGGGAAATGGTGACCGTTCCAGCCCGCATTGCGCGGTGTGCCAACGCACCCGCGGGGGACGATGCGATTCACGGGGACGGTTGCCCGGCGCCGCGCCGAACGCGGCTCGCGGCACGCAATGCGGCAACGGTGGGCGCAAGCCCGGGGACGGCAGGCTCGACGCGACGCATCGCGGCAACGATGCGGCGCGCGGCGCGGGGATGGCCGGACTCTCGACCGCTGCGGCGGCGCGCGACGCGAAGACGGCCGGTGCTGGATGCGCCGCGCCGGGAAAGCCGTCCCGGAGGGGGATGGCGTCGGGCATCGCGCGCCGCTCGCGTGCGATGCCGGGGGAAGAGCGGGCTGCGATGCCCGTGTAACGAAGGTCCGGTCCAGGCCGGACGCAGAGCCACTCGCCGCATCCGCGCGGCGAAACGGTGCCAGCCAGGCTGGAACCCGGTCGCTTGCGACCGGGTTTTTTTTGCGCGCGCGTGGATTTCGCTGCGCGAAATCCACGCGGGAAGAGCGGTCCCGGCCCGCGCGGAAAAAAGCGTCGTTTTTCCCGCGCGACCAACGTCGCGGCGGGTTCGTTCGTCCAGGGCGAAGCGGTCAGCTTTGCTCGAAACGGTTGGCCGCGACGTTCTTGCGCACGCGGCGCGGGTCCCAGACGCGGCCGTTCATGGCGATGTACACGCCGTCGGGCAGCGACTGCACGGCGCCGACGGCGGTGCCGATGTTGAAGACCGCGTCGGAGCCCGCGAAGCGCGCGGGGTTCAGCGAACCGGTGAGCACGATCACCTTGCCGGGAATCGACTCGAGCACGAGCGCCGTCTCGACCATCGTGTCGGTGCCGTGCGTGACGAGCACGTGGCGCGCGGGCTGCGCCGCGATCGTCCGTCGCACGAGCTCGCGGTCGTCGGCCGTGATGTGCAGGCTGTCCTTGCGCATGATCGGGATCACGTCGAACGCGAACGCGACGCCGAGCTGTTCGAGGATTTCGCCGATCTGCGGCGCGCCCACCTGGAAGCTCGACTTGTCGTCGAAATAGATCTTGTCGATCGTGCCGCCGGTGGTGATGACGGTGAGGTGGTCCATGGACGTTCGATCCCGATTGCGTGCGGGCAAGACTAGCGGGGAAAACGGAAGACGGAAGACGGAAGACGGAAAACGCGAAAAGCGGCCCATCGCGTCTTCAGTCTTCCGTCTTCCGACTTCCTATCCGTATACGTCGGTGCCCAGCATCCGCGAGTCCGCGCCGCCGGGCTCGACCAGCCGGTCGATGCCGAGCCGCGCGTAGCGACGAGCGGCGGCCAGCGGGCGCGGGTCGCGCTCGACGCGCATGGCCCAGTCCGCATGGCGTGCCAGCAGCGCGAGCGCGAGCGTGCGACCGAGGGTGAGCGCCAGGCTGCGCGCGCCGGCGGCCAGGTCGTCGCGCGCCTTCGAATGGCGCACGAGCCACTCCGCCGCGCGCGTCGCCGTCTGGCGCACCAGCCGCACGACAGGTGCGAGCTCCTCCGATTGCGTGTCGGCCGCGAGCTCGCGCAGCGCGACGAGCCAGCCCTGCAGCCCACCGGATTGCGCGAGCACGCGCAACACGTCGAGCGACAGCACGTTCGTCGTCCCTTCCCAGATCGGCAGCACCTGCGCATCGCGCAGCAGCGACGGGATGCCGGTGTCCTCGACGTAGCCCGCCCCGCCGAACGCCTCGCACACTTCGGAAAGCCCGGCGACCACGAGCTTGCCGGTGAGCAGCTTCACGATCGGCGTGACCAGGCGCAGCAGCGCGCCGGTCGCGTCGTCGCCGCCCGGATGCTCGCGCCGGCCGAGCAGCTCGACGGCGAAGAACACGAGGTGCGTGGCGGCCTCGAGCTCGGCCTGCAGGTCGGCGAGCGTCTCGAGGTGCAGCGGCTGGTCGATGAGCGGGGCGCCGAACACGACGCGGCCGGCGGCATACGCTCGCGCGAGCGCGAGGCCGCGGCGCAGCAGCGACACGGCCGAAACCGCGTTCCACACGCGCGTGACGTTCAGCATCGGGGCGATCGCGCGCACGCCGTGGCGCGTATCGGCCACGAGCTCCGCGGGCGTGCCGTCGAGGCGGATCTCGGCGGTCGGCAACTTGCGCGTTCCGAGCTTGTCCTTGAGGCGGTCCACCTCGATGTGGCGGAATCGGCCGTCGCCGCGGCGCGGCTCGACGTAGAACAGTGCGAGCGCGTCGGCGCCGGCCCCGTTGCCTTCCGGGCGCGCGAGCGTCAGCGCCATGTCGGCCACGACTGCCGAGGTGAACCACTTGCGCCCGTGCAGGCGCCAGCGGCCGTTCTCGTCGCGGCGCGCGATCGTCTCGGTGCCGCCGACGTCCGAGCCGCCCGTGGTCTCGGTCATCCACTGCCCCGAGGTCCAGAACTGGGCGGGGTCGCGCGACACGAGGTGCGGCACCGCGCGCTGGATCAGGCGCTCGTTGCGCGAATCGAGCAGCGCGCGCGCGGCACCGTCGGTCATCGCGAGCGGGCACGAGTAGAACTCGCTCGACGGCGTGAAGAGGTACACGAGCGCGAACTGGTGCAGGCGGGCGTGCGCGCCGAGCTGCGGCTCGTAGCCGGCCGCGACGAGTCCGTGGCGCGCAGCGATCGCGGGCGCCGCGCGCCAGAACGCGCTCAGCTCGATGCGGTCGATGCGGTTGCCCCACGCGTCGAACGACACCAGCCGCGGTTCCTCGCGCAGTGCGCGCACCTGCGCCGGCCACCAGTCCTTCGCGGCCGCTTCGCCGAGCTCGTCGAGGCCGGGCTCGATGGCGGCGAGCGCGTCGGCCGCAAGCGTGCGGCGCAGCAGGGAGCGCAGCACGCGATCGGCGCGGTACTGGTTGTCGAGCTCGGGAGGCGCTTGCGTGAAGCCCATGTGCTGCTCCGGTTTCAGCGTTCGCCACGGCGCGCCGCGAGTGCGGCGGGCAGCGGCGCGACGATCAGGACGAGGACGAGCGCGACTTCCAGCAGCGCGAGCGCGCGCGCAGGTGGATCGGACCACGCCTCCGCCACGCCGTGGCAGAAGTAGAAGAGCCCGAGCATGCCGGCGACGACGAGCCCGCGCGACGGCCGCCGCCACCAGAGCAACGCACAGGCGGCGAGCGGCGCCGCATAGAGTGCCGCGACCAGCCATGCGGACGCGCGTTCCGGCGGCAGCCACCACGCGTGCCATGCGACCTGCAGCGCGAGGAGCGCGATCAGGGCGGCGCCGCCGACGCGCGCGCTCACGACGCCAGGCGCTTCGCGACGGCGGCGAGGCGCTTTCCGAGCGCGCGCGCGAGCGCCTTCTCCTCGCTCGCGAGTGGCAGCTCGCCGTCCTTGCCGGTGACGCGGCTCGCGCCGTACGGCGTTCCGCCGGCGCGCGTGTCGGACAGCGCCGCCTCGCTGTACGGCAGCCCCACCAGCAGCATGCCGTGGTGGAGCAGCGGCAGCATCATGCCCAGCAACGCCGCTTCCTGCCCGCCGTGCATGGTGGAGCTCGCCGTGAAGACCGCGGCGGGCTTGCCGGCCAGGGCGCCGGACAGCCATTCCGCCGTCGTGCCTTCGAGGAAATGCTTGAGCGGCGCGGCCATCGTGCCGAATCGTGCCGGGCTGCCGAGCGCGAGCGCTGCGCACTCGCGGAGGTCGGCGAGCGTGGCGTAGGGCGGCCCGTCGTCGGGCACGGCGGGCGCGCGCACGGCCTCGCTCGCGGCGACGATCGGCGGAACCGTGCGCACGCGTGCGGCCAGGCCGGATTCCTCGATGCCGCGCGCCAGGTGGCGCGCGAGCTCGGCCGTCGCGCCGTGTCGCGAGTAGTAAAGGACCAGTACTTCGCCGCCGTTCATCCCAACGCGCTCCTGCGCTGCGGTATCTTCATCCGCGATGCGTCGATTGCTGCCATCCCATCCGCTGTTCGATCCCGTCGCGCGCGAGCGCGTGGTGTCGTTCTCGCGTTTCCTGTGGAAGCGCTTCGTCGACGACAAGTGCTTCGAGGCGGCCGGTGCCCTCTCCTACACGACGGTGTTCGCGCTCGTGCCGCTCGCGGTTGCCGTCCTCGGCATCATGAGCGCGTTCCCGCAGTTCGGGAAGTGGTCGCAGCAGATCACCGATTTCATCTTCGCGAACTTCGTGCCGTCGACCGGCCGCGCGGTACAGGGATACCTCACCGACGCCGCG
The DNA here is from genome assembly GCA_937996755.1 of uncultured Pseudomonadota bacterium. Classification (GTDB taxonomy): domain Bacteria; phylum Pseudomonadota; class Gammaproteobacteria; order Xanthomonadales; family Ahniellaceae; genus CALKUS01. Next base: position 16,666 of record CALKUS010000076.1, read on the forward strand.
AGCAAGGCCGCGCAGCTCACGAGCGCGGGCGTGATCGGCCTCATCATCGGCGCGCTCGTGCTGATGAACAGCATCGAGGAAACGTTCAACCGCATCTGGCGCGCGCCCAAGCGCCGGCGGCGCATGGCGCGGCTGGTCGTGTACTGGACCGTGCTGACGCTCGGGCCGCTGCTCACCGCGGGCAGCCTCAGCGTCAGCTCGCAGTTGTTCGGCGAACGCCCGGAAGGTGCCGCGTTCGCCGAGCTGCGCGACTACGCGTTGCCGGTGGCCGTGACGTGGTTCGGTATCGCGCTCGCCTACTTCGTGATCCCGAACGCGCCGACGCGCGCGCGCAACGTACTGTTCGGCAGCCTGCTCGCGACGATCCTGTTCGAGGCCGCGAAGCACGGCTTCGCGTCGTTCCTCGCGCATGCGAACTACGGCACGTTGTACGGGCCGCTCTCGGCGGTTCCGGTCCTGCTGGTGTGGATCTACGTCTCGTGGACCGTGGTGCTGCTCGGGGCGTCGATCTCCGCGAGCCTTTCGGCGTTCCGCTTCCAGCCGCAATCGCTGCGCGTGCCGGCGGGGCTGGAATTCGCTGCGTTCCTGCGCTGCCTGCGCGCGATCGCGGCGATGGCCGGCCGAGGCACGCCACTCGACCACGACCAGCTCGCGCTGCTGCATCCCGGCCTCACCGACGCGCAGCTCGAGCGATTCCTCGGCATCATGCACCAGCTGAAGCTCGTGCAGCGCAGCGAGCAGGGCAGGTTGCTGCCGCTGCGCGATCCGGCGCAGGTCGACGTTCGCGAAGTGTTCGAGGGCGGTCGCTTCCACCTGCCCACGCGCGTCGAGCTCGAGCGGCTGCACCGCGACGCGCCCGCGCAGGACGCCACCATCGTTGCGTGGTTCGATGGCGCGGAAGCGCCGCTCGCTGCGCAGCTCGCACGCCCTCTTTCCAGCCTGATCGAGCGCCCGCCGACACCGGCCGGCGCAGGAGCAACGACATGATCCGCGTCCTCATCGCCGTATTCGCACTGCTGGCCTGGACCGCGCTGGCCTCCGCGGGCACGACGCCCGCGAAGGTGGCGGCGACGCCGAAGCTCGAAGTCACCACGATCGACAAGGAGAAGTTCACGCTCGCTGCGCAGCGCGGCAAATGGGTGGTCGTGAATTTCTGGGCCACGTGGTGCGGCCCCTGCCTCAAGGAAATGCCCGACCTGTCGCAGCTCGACGAGAAGCGCGACGACGTCGTCGTGATCGGGCTTGCGTTCGAGGAGATCGAGGCAGCGGACCTCGCGAAGTTCGTCGCAGCGCATCCAGTCGCGTACCCGATCGCGCTCGTCGACGTGTACTCGCCGCCGGCCGACTTCCCGGTGCCGCGCGGCCTGCCGACGACCTACCTCCTCGATCCCGAGGGTCGCGTGGCCGAGCACTTCGTCGGCCCGGTCACCGGCAAGCAGATCGAGCAGTCGATCGCCGCGCACGCGAAGCCCGTGCGCTGACGTGGCCGTCGCGGCGCGCTTCCTCGTTTCGGGACGCGTGCAGGGCGTCTCGTTCCGCGCATTCACGCAGCAGCGCGCGCAGGCGCTCGGCTTGAAGGGGCACGCGCACAACCTGCCCGACGGCCGCGTCGAAGTGGTCGCGGAAGGCGAGGCCGCTGCGGTCGACGCGCTCGGCGAATGGCTGTGGCAGGGCTCGCCCGCATCGCGCGTCGCCGGCGTCGTTCGCGAGCCGGCGCAACCGGCCGCGCGTACGCGTTTCGAATGCGGCTGACTGCGCGCATGCGCCGGGCGTGGCTGCTCGCCGTGCTCGCGGCGGCGCCCGTCCACGCGGCCGTGTTCCGCGACGTGATCTACGCGCGCGACGCGGTGGACGAGCGTGCGCAATCGCTCGACGTCTACACGCCGGGCACACCGGGCCCGCACGGCGTCGTGCTCTACGTCGCGGGCGACGCGGACAAGGGAGCGACGCGCGGCAGGCATGCGACGTTCAACGCGCGTGGCCTCGTGTTCGCCAGCGCGAACCTGCGCTACTCGAACCTGTCCGACGCGGCCGACGACGTCGCGGCGCTGCTCGGCTGGGCGCAACGCTCGGCATCGCGCTACGGCGGCGACCCGGAACGGATCCAGCTGGTGGCTGCCGGAAGCGCCGCGGCCGCGGCGCTCGCCGCATGCGACGACCCGACGCGGCGGTCGACGCAGGCGCTGGTCCCCCGCGTACCCGCCGCGCTCGTCGCGCTCGCGCCCGCGGCGCTGCCCGCCGTCGTGCCCGGCCCGGCGCGCCGTGCGCCCAGGCTGCTGCTGTTCGACGGCGCGAGCGATGCGTCGCGCGCCGCGGCCGCGAGCTACGTCGAGCGCGTCCGCGCCACCGGTACCAGTGCGCTCGCGCTGCCGTTCGCGGCACGCGACGCCAGCGACATCGTGCGCGATTTCGCGTTGCCCACCGATCCGGACGCCGAGCTCGTGCTGGCCTGGCTCGATTCGCGCGCGATCGCGCGCGTACCCCGCTTCGAGGAAGGCGTCTACGCGACGCAACCGCTGCCTGCGGGCGTGCGTGCCGTGGACGGGCTCGTCGCGGTGCCCGGCGAGGCGCTGCTGCTCGCGTATCGCCACGAGGACGGCTCGGCGCGCATCGCGCACCGCGACGCCGAGGCCGGTGCCTGGCGCGACGAAGCCGGATGGCCGGGCGCCGAGCTCGCCTGGCTGGGCGACGCGCACGCGTTGCGACGCGACGCGTCCGGTTATGCCTGGTGCGTGCGCGCCAACGGCGAATGGCACGCGACACGGCTCGAGGGGATCGCGGGCGATGGACCTGCGCGCGTGGTTCGCGCGGGCGATGCGTGGCTCGTCGCGACGAGCGGCGCGCGACGCGCCTCGTTCCGCATCGAGCTGCTGGATGGTGTCGCGCAGGCGCGGCGCGATGCGCCCGAAGGCGCCACCGTCGACGCGCTCGTGGCGTGCGACGAGGTGGCGTACGCGACGGCTGGCGCCACGATGTGGCGCCGCGGCGATTCCGGCTGGCAACGCGTCGCGCAGTGGCTCGGTGGCGCGGGCAGCGACGCCGTTTCGCTCGCGTGCGCGCCCGACCCCGATGGTGGCGACGGCAACGTGTTGCTCGCTGCGCTCGCCGACGGTCGCGTACTGCGCGTGGTGCCCGCGCGTGGCGCGGTCGCGTTGGAGCTGGACGCGGGCGCTGCGCTGCGTGAGCTGTGGCGCGCACCGGCGCTCGCGGTCGCCGCGGCGCCCGTCGCGGCGACGCGCCTGCGCCAGCCCGACAGCGGCGACGTCGTGCAGGCGTTCGCGCTCGCCGTCGCGCATCCCGACCTCGCGCACGCCGGCGCGTGGTGGCTGCTGCGTGCGCTCGACGCGAGCTGGTCGCTCGCCTACCTGGACGCCGACGCGGGCGCCGCGGGCGCGGGCGCGCAGGTCGTCGCGTCGTCGGCGTCGCCGTTCGCGGCCGACGCGGGCCGCGCGTGGTTCGTCGCGCTCGCGTCCGCCGGCGGTCCCGTGCTGTTGCGCGGGCAACTGGCCGCTGCGCCGCCGCGCCAGGGGCTCTGGTGGGATCCGTCGCGGCCGGGTTCGGCCGTCGAGCTGCTGCCGGAAGGCGAGGGTGTCACCGTGATCGTGCACGACCACGATCGCGACGGGACGACGCGCTGGACGCAACACACGGGCGCGCTGGATGGGGGCACGTTCACCGAAGGCGGCGATCCCGCGGGTGGGCCGGTGCTGCGCATCGCGTTCGCCGGCGCCGACGGATGCCGGCCGCCGAGCGCGCGCCTCACGATCGAGCGCGACGGCGCGGCCGGCGAATGGTGCATCGAGCCGTTCGTCCTGCCGCGCGACGGCCGGCCGGCACTGGATGGCAGCGGCACGTGGCGCAGCACCGCGCCGGACGAGCGCTGGGAGCTCAGCACCGGCAGCGCCGGCGTCGGCAACAGCGCGCTCGCCTGGGTGATGCTGCGCTGGGTGGACAACGGCGGTCGCGCACGCTGGCAGTTCGGCGTGGGCCCGCAAACGCGTGGACACCTGCGCGCCGAGCTCGGTGGCGGCGCCTGTGCGGGTTGCCGCGACCCGGCGAGCGGCGCGATCGAGCTGGACTGGCTCGGCGCCTGCGGCGAAGGCGCCGGGGTCGCGACGTTCGAGGTCCGCGAAGGCGCGAGCACGGTGCTCGCGCGCCGCGCCGCGCCGCTCGCGCCGATCGCGAGGCAGCCGTGCTATTGAGCGAGCGCAGCCATGCGCGCGAGCGCCGCTGGCGCACGTCGCGCCTGTTGCTGCTCACGGCGCTCGTCGCGCTGTACGCGTATGCGTACCGCTGGACCACGTTCGTGCCCGACACGGCGCGCGACGTCGTGCAGGCGCTCGCGCTGCTGCGCGACGGCGTCGCGCCGGCCGATGGCCCGCTCATCGCCGAACGCTGGGTGCTCGGGCCGACCTGGTTCTACGTGGTCGCCTCGTTCTGCGCCGTCGCGCGCTCGACCGCGACGCTCGCCCTGCTCGTCGGCCTGCTCGCCGCGACGAAGATCCCGCTCGCGTGGAGCGTCGGCCGTCGCGCGCATGGGACGGCCGCCGGGGTCGCGTTCGCGCTGCTCGTGGCGCTGCCCGGCTGGACGCTGCTCGAGCACCTCGTGTGGTCGCATACGAACCTCGTGCAGGCGACCGCGCTGCTCGCGCTGGCCCTGCTGCTGCGCTGGCGCGAACGGCCCGGCGACGCGCGTGCCTTCTTCGCGCTGGCCGCGCTCGGCCTCGCGCTGCAGGCGCATCCCACCAACCTCGTCGCCGCGATGCCGTTCCTCGCGATGCTCGCGCCGCGCACGCTCCGGGCGTCGCTGCGCGGCATCGTCGCGGGCGGACTTGCGCTGCTCGCGATCGCGTTGCCGAGCGGCCTGCACGAGCTCGGCGCACCGGTCGCCGCAGCCGCCGCGGGCGCATCGCCGTTCCCGCCCGTGGCTGCGGGGCTGGCGGGCCTGCCCGAGCTGCTCGTGCAGGTCGTGTTGCGGCCACACCAGCCGATCGCGTTCATGCTCGGGCAGCGCCTGCCCGTGCTCGATGTCGTCGTGCAGGCGGGATCGGGATTGCTGGTCGGGATCGGGCTCGCCGGCATCGCGCTGGAGCTCGTCGCGGGCCGTCGTCGCGTCGCCGTGCAGCTCGTCGCGTGGACCTTCGCGAGCGTGCTGCTCGTCGCGCTGCTGCGGCCGTGGACGCCTGCGTACATGGCGTACGCGCCGCAGCTCGCGGCAAGCGCGATGCTCGCGTTCGGGCTGGCCGCTGCATGCGCGCGCGTGTCGCGGCGCGCGGCCGCGGGTGCCGGCGCGCTCGCCGGCGCGTTCGTGCTCGCCGTCGCCGGTGCCTGGATCGCCGACCGCGTGGCGGCGCAACGCGACGGCATGCAGCGCATCCCGCGCATGGCGCTCATCGACGTGCGCAAGGCGGTCGAGCCGCTCGACCCGCCCAACGTGATGTTCACGGCGCTCGACCACGCGCGCCTCGCGCGTGCCGTGTGCCGCGGCGAGCTCGCGCGCCCGGTGGCCGGCGACCTCGCTGCCATGCTGCTCATGGGGCAGGGCGCGCCGCTGCGCCTCGCGGGCTGCGCTCCGGCGAGCTGGCCGGTGCTCGGTGGCGGCGTCGGCGCGAGTGCCGGCCTGCCGCGCGAGCTGGCGCGGCGCGCGGGCATCGCCGTCGATGCCACGCTCGCGAGCTTCGCGCTCGCCGCGGTCGTGCGCAGCGTGCACGCCGCACCCGATTCGCGCATGTCCTACGTCACGGCGTATCCACCGTACGACTACTTCGGGCTCGCGCCACGGCGCCAGCGCTGGACCGTGCCGCTCGCGGCGGGCGAGCGCCTGCTGGTGTCCGACCTGCTCGTGTTCTTCGATCCCTGGGCGGCCAGCGCGACCGTCGCCGGCGTCCCGTTGGCGCCGATCGCGCGCAGCGAGAACACGTCGGCCTGGGCCTGCCCGTCCGGCACGGACGGTTGCGTCGTCGAGCTCGAGGTCGAGGCGCGGACCCATCGCTGGATCCAGGCGTACGTGGTCCGCGCGCGCTGAGCGGCGCCGAAGCGAGCCTGCGCCACGATGAAGCGAAGGTCCTGTGGGGGGCGCTTCGCTATCCTCTGCAGCATGAACGCCCTCGCGCCCGCCGCGCCGGTCGCGCGCCAGAGCCTGGTGCGCCGGCCCAGCCTGTTCTGGATCCTGCACGGGGCGGGCTGGCTGGGCTATTTCGCGTTCAACTACCTCATCGCGCTCGCGCACGGGAAGCCGGGTGGTTACCTCGCCGTCGTCGCCGCGAGTACCGTCATGGGTTTCGGCGCGACGATCGCGCTGCGCTACGTGCTGCGCGCGCTCTGGACGCTGCCCGCCACGACGTTCTTCGCCGCAGCGCTCGTGCCCGTGCTCGTGACGGCCGTCGCGATGGGCCTGGCCTACGCGTTCGCGATGATCGAGTGGTGCGATCGCATCGGCGAGAACTGCCGGCCCGAGAGCGTGCTCGGCTACATCGCGTACATGTCGAGCTTCACCTGGGTGGTGCTGAGCTGGGCCGGCCTCTACTGGGGCATCAAGAACTACCAGCAGATGCAGGCGCAGACGCAGGCCGCGCTGAAGGCGACGGCGATGGCGCACCAGGCGCAGCTGCGCATGCTGCGCTACCAGCTCAACCCGCATTTCCTGTTCAACACGCTGAACGCGATCTCGACGCTGGTGCTGGACGGCGACAACCAGACCGCGAACCGGATGGTCACGAGCCTTTCGGCGTTCCTGCGGCACTCGCTCGACGCCGACCCGATGCAGCGCGTCACGCTGAAGCAGGAGCTCGATGCGCTGAACCTCTACCTGGGCATCGAAAAAGTGCGATTCGCGGAACGGCTGACGCTGCGTTCCGACGTGGATGACGACGCGTACGGTGCGCTGCTTCCCAGCCTGCTGCTGCAGCCGCTGATCGAGAACGCGATCAAGTACGCCGTCGCGAAGCGCATCGAGGGCGGCACGATCGAGATCGCCGCGCGCCGCATCGGCGACATGCTGGAGATCCAGGTGCGCGACGACGGCCCGGGTTGCCCGCAGTTCAACGGCGGCGACCTGCCGCCCGGCAATGGCGTGGGCCTGCGCAATGCGCAGGAGCGGTTGCGGGTCCTGTACGGGGAGCGGCAGGCATTCATCGTGCGCAACCGCGAGCCGCGCGGCGTGGAGATCACGTTGCGCCTGCCGTTCGAGCACGCGCTCGGCGGGACGGCATGAGGAGGGGAACGAAGTGACGACGGCCGACCTGAAGACCGACACGGCGCGCGCCAGCGAAACGCTGCTGCCGCTGAAGACCATCCTCGTCGACGACGAGCCGCTCGCGCGGCGCGGCCTGGAGATCCGGCTCGCGAACGAGGCGGACATCCGCATCGTCGCGCAGTGCGGCAACGGCGAGGAGGCCGTGCGTGCGGTCGCCGAGCTGGAGCCGGACCTGATGTTCCTGGACGTGCAGATGCCCGGGCTCGACGGCTTCGCGACGTTGCGCGCGATCCCGGCCTCGCGCATGCCGCTGGTCGTGTTCGTCACGGCGTACGACCACTACGCGATCCGCGCGTTCGAATCGAGCGCCATCGACTACGTCCTCAAGCCGATCGACGACAGCCGCCTGCACCAGGCGCTGTTCCGCGTGCGCCAGCAGCATCGCGAGCGGCGCGCCGAGCTGAACTGCGAGCGCCTGCTGAGCCTCCTCGGGCAGATGTCGGGGCAGCCCGCGTTGACCCTGGACGAAGCGCTCGCGGGCGAGCCGCTCCGGCTGCGCCGCGGCGACGAGAAGCTCGCGATCAAGGACGGCTCGCGCATCGTGCGCGTCGAGCCCGCGACGATCCGCTGGATCGACGCGGCCGGCGACTACATGTGCATCCACACCGACGCCGACACCCACATCCTGCGCGCCACCATGCGCGAGCTCGAGGTGCAACTCGACCCGACGCGCTTCCAGCGCATCCACCGCTCCACCATGGTCAACCTCGCGCGCGTCCGCGAGATGCGCTCGCACATCAACGGCGAGTACTTCCTGATCCTCGACTCCGGCCACGAGCTGAAGCTCTCCCGGTCGTACAAGGACAAGGTGGCCTTGTTGCGCTGAAGCGCAAATAGGGGCTAGGGACTAGGATCTAGGGGCTAGGGCGCTCGCCCGAACCTCATCGCAACGCGCCCTAGCCCCTAGGCCCTAGCCCCTGCTCCGGAGGGGCATTGCTAACCAAGTCCGCCCTGCCCGCGTCGAAGTCCCCATGAGCGAAGGGGAACGCCAGTGGATCGCGGCGGCGAGCCGCGGAGACCAGCATGCCTTCCGGCGGCTGGTCGAGCTGCACGCACGGAGCCTGTATCCCGTGTGCGTGCGCATCCTCGGCGACCCTGCGCTCGCGGAGGACGCCGTGCAGGAAGCCCTGGTCAATGCCCATCGCGCGCTCGCCCGTTTCGACGGACGCTCGAGCTTCGCGACCTGGTTGCACCGCATCGCCGTGAACGCGGCGCTCGGCATCCGCCGCGCGCGCCACGGCGAGCGCGAGGCCCCCGCGTCAACCGACGGCGCATCGTCGCTCGAGACACTCGCCGATTTCGCGCCCGAGCCCGCCGAGTTGGCTTCCGGCGCGCAGCTGGGCAGCTCGCTCGCGTCCGCGCTCGAGGCGCTCACGCCGCTGGAACGCACCGCGTTCGTGCTGCGCCACCTCGAGCAGTACCCGCTCGAGGAGATCGCGCACGCGCTCGAAAGCAACGTCAACGCCTGCAAGCAGGCCATCTTCCGCGCCGTGCGCAAGCTGCGCGCCGCGCTCGCCCCCTGGAGGGTCGAAGCATGAACCCGGTCAGCGACGAAGACCTCGTCCTCTACCACTACCGCGACGGCCTGCCGCGCGAGCGGCTCGCCGAGATCGAGGATGCGCTGTTCGCCGACGACGCGCTGCGTCGCCGCTACGAGCGCCTGCGCGCCGAGCTCAATGCGGCCGGCGGTGCGTTCGCCGTGACCGCGCCGGACGCGGCGTTCGAAGCGCGCATCTGGCGCGGCGTGCGCCGCGGGCTGCCGCGCGAGCCGCTCGGTGCGCGCGTCGCGCGCTGGCTGGCGCCGCGCGAAGGCGGTCGCCTGGCGCTCGCGTTGATGGTGGTCGCGGCGCTCGCGCTCGGCTGGATGCTCGGTCGCAGCGGCCAGGCGCCGGCGCCTGCCGTGGCCACGCAGGCGCCGCTGCTGGAGCGCGACGCGGGCGAACGCGTGCTCGCCTCGTACCTCGCGCAGCACCTCGAAACGACCGAGCGCGCGCTGATGATCGCCGCGAACAGCGACGACGCCGACGGCACCGCGCGCGAGCTCGCGCAGCAGCTCGTCGCGTCGAACCGCCTGTACGCGAGCGCCGCGCAGCGCGCGAATCGTCCGCAGCTCGCCGCGTTCCTGCGCGAGCTGGAACCCGTGTTGATCGAGCTCGCGCACGACGACGCCGGCGTCGCGCCGGGCGAGCTGCGCGAAACCATCCGCGACCGCGACCTGACGTTCAAGGCGCGTGCCGCCGCTGCACTGGCACGACAGGACTTCGCGCCAGCCACCCAGTCACTCTGACACGACGGAGAACACCCGTGACGACCACCCGAATCCCCAGCCGCGTGCGCCCGCTCCTGCTCGCCGTGCTCTGCGCCCTCGGCGCGAGCGCGACGGCACGGCCGGCGGACGACAACATCCAGACCGCGAACGAGGACGCGCGTGCGGCCTATCGCGCAGGACAGGAAGCGATCGCCCGCGAAGACTGGGTCGAGGCGAACGAGCGGTTCCGCGATGCCGAGCGCCAGCAGAAGGCGGCGAAGGAAGCGGCGGACGCCGCGCAGTACTGGCAGGCGTATGCGCTCGCGCAGGCGAGCCGCACCGACGCGGCGCGCGCCGCCGTCGACAAACTGCTGCGCGAATACCCGAAGAGCGCGTGGGCCGACGACGCACGCGCGCTCGTACCGGCGCGGGCGCCGGCCGATGCCGCCGCGGCGGCGCGCGAGGAAGACGCGCTCATGGCGATCGATGCGCTGCTCTCCTCCGGCAGCAAGCGCGCCGTGCCGATCCTGCAGAAGGTGCTCGCGAGCAACCACTCCGACAAGGTGAAGTCGCGCGCGCTGTTCGTGCTCTCGCAATACGACTCGGCCGCTGCCGAAGGCGCGCTCTCGACCATCCTGAGCGGACCCAGCTCCACGCGCCTCAAGCAGGAGGCGATCCGCATGATTGCGGCCGGTGGCAAGCGCAGCTCGCTGGACCGGCTGCTGCCGCTGTTCCGCGAGAGCAACGACCCGAAGATCCGCAGCGCCGTGATCGACGCATGGATCATCGGCTCGCGCGGCGACCTGCTGCGCCAGGCGGCCGCGACCGAAGCCGATCCGCGCATGCGCCGCCGCGCGATCGAGGCCATGGGCTCCGTCGGCGACCGCGCCGGGCTGCTCGAGCTGTTCGACCAGTTGCAGGACGACGACGCGAAGCGCGACGTCATGCAGGGCCTGGGCATCGCGGGTGGCGTGGACGAGCTCGCGAAGATCGCGAGCAGCAACGCGTCGCCGACCGTGCGCGCCGAGGCGATCAAGGCGATCGGCATCACCGGCGGCAAGCGCGGTTCCGGGCAGGTCGTGGGCTGGTACGCCTCGGGCGACGACCTGATCAAGCGCGCCGTGATCGAGTCGCTGATGATCAGCGGCGACAGCAAGCAACTGGTCGCGCTCTATCGCGCCGAAACCGATCGCGACCGCAAGCGCAAGCTGCTGCAGGCGATCAGCACGTCGGGCGGCGACGAAGCGCTCGACCTCATCGACGAGGTGCTCGACAAATGAGGCCCGCCATGCGCATCGCGACCCTGTTCATGCTGCTGTCCCCCGCGCTCGCGGCGCAGGCCGCGAACGACCCCGCTGCGGCGCTCGCCAGGCTCGCGCCCGGCGAATGGCTGGAATACCGGGTGGAGGCGAACGACCCGCGCCACGTGCCGTGCTGCTTCGACTGGGACGGCCGGCGCAAGGGCGAGCGCGTGTGCCGGTTGAAGGACGGCATGCGCAACTTCGGCACGAGCAGCGAGGATCCGCCACCGCCGCCCGGCGAAGGGTTGCGCGTGCTGCTGCGCCGCGGGCCGGAATCCTACGATCGCGCGTTGGGCATCGGTACCAGCTGCGCCGTCGACCCGCAGGGGCTGAAGGTGGTCACGCTCGGCGACGTCGATGCGGACGCGTCGGTGCGCCTGCTCGCGCAGGGTGCGGCCGCGAAAACCGGCGACAAGCGCGGCATGTCGCTGCATGCGCTAGCGCAGCACGCCGGCGACACCGCGACGACGGCGCTCGCGAGCCTCGCGAAGGACGCGCCGTCGCGCGACGTGCGCCGCGACGCCTACTTCTGGCTCGCGGAGGAACGCGGTGTCGAGGGCTACAAGGTGGTGAGCGCCGCGCTCGCGAGCGAGCAGGGCGAAGACCTGCGCAAGCACCTGGTGTTCTGCCTCAGCGAGAGCGGCGCGCCCGGCGCGAAGGAAGAGCTCATGCGGATGGCGAAGGCGCATCCGGACGACGACGTGCGCGGCGAGGCGCTGTTCTGGATCTCGCAGCGCAAGCTCGACGGCGCCGAAGCCGTGATTTCGAACGCGGTAGACCACGACGCGTCGCGCGCAGTGCGCAAGAAGGCCGTGTTCGCGCTTTCGCAGTTGCCGCACGACCGCGCGATCCCCGCGTTGCGCGCGCTGGTCGAGAGCGACCGCCCGCGCGAGATCCGCAAGGAAGCGCTGTTCTGGCTCGCGCAGACGAACGACGACGAGGTGCTGCCCGTGTTCGACGAGCTCTTGTCGCCGGACTGAAACACCGCGCGCTCCGTTGCGGAGCGCCCGATTTCGGAGGGACTGCAACATCGGACCGGGGAAGGCCGAACGCTTCGCCGCGCGCCGGATTCGCCTCGCCGCGTCGGTGAAACCTCCGTGACCTTCGGCGCATCTCTCCCTCGGACGCACGGCGCAAGGTGCCGGCGTCCGACCACGGGGCACACGAAATGGACATCACCCGAGCTTCGCTGCGCAACCCGGCCGCCGTCGCGGTGATCGTCGCGATGGTGGCCGTGTTCGGCCTGATCGCGCTGCGCGACCTGCCGCTGCAACTATTCCCCGACATCGACCGCCCGCAGATGTCGATCGTCACGAACTGGCGCGCCGCCGCGCCGACCGAGATCGAGTCGGAGATCCTCGAGCCGCAGGAAGAGGTGCTGCAGGGCCTGCCCGGGCTCGAGGAAATGGACGGCAACGCGAACCAGGGCGCGAGCTGGGTGAACCTGACGTTCGCCATCGGCACCGACATGAGCGCGACGATGGTCGACGTGCTCGGTCGCCTCAATCGCCTGCCGCCGCTGCCGGCGGACGCGAACCCGCCCGTCGTGCAGCTCAACGGCCAGGACGCGAACACGTCGCTGTCGTGGTTCTTCGTGCAGCTGCTGCCGGGCACGCAGGGCAAGATCGAGGACTATCGCCGCTTCATCGAAGCGACCGTGAAGCCGCGACTCGAGTCGGTTCCCGGCGTGGCCGCGGTCGAAGTGAACGGCGGTGCACCCGAAGAGCTGTCGATCGACCTCGACCTGCGCAAGGCCGCCGACCTCGGCGTGTCGATCCCGCAGGTCGCCGCGCTCGCCGGCCGCGCGAACGACGTCTCCGGCGGATTCGTCGACGTGGGTCGTCGCCAGTACACGCTGCGCTTCGCGGGCCGCTACCAGCCGGAAGACCTCGCCGGCCTCGTGCTCGCATGGCGCGACGGCCGCCCGGTGAAGCTCGGCGACGTCGCGACGATCGCCGTGAAGCGTCCCGAGCGCCAGTTCTACGGTTACCAGAACGGCAATCCCGCAATCGGCCTGCGCGTGGTGCGCGAGTCGGGCGCGAACGTGCTCGCGACGCTCGCGCAGGTGAAGGAGGAAGTCGCGAAGCTGCGCACGGGTGCGCTCGCGGAGAAGGGCCTCGGCATCGAGCAGAGCTTCGACTCGGCGCTGTTCATCAACCGCGCCGTCAGCCTGCTTTCCGGAAACCTGCTCGCGGGCGTGCTGCTCGCGGTCGGCTGCCTCTGGTGGTTCCTGCGCGACACGCGCGCGACGCTGCTGATCGCGAGCGCGATTCCGATCTCGCTGCTCGCCACGTTCATCGTGCTCGGCGCCACCGGCCGCAGCCTCAACGTGATCTCGCTCGCCGGTCTCGCGTTCGCGGTGGGCATGGTGATGGACGCGGCGATCGTCGTCGCCGAGAACATCGTGCGGTTGAAGGAGGCGGGCTCGCTGCCGGCGGAAGCCGCGCACGCCGGCACGAAGGAAGTGGTCGGCGCGTTGTTCGCGTCCACCGTCACCACCATCGCCGTGTTCCTGCCCGTGCTGTTCCTCGAGGACGTCGAGGGCCAGTTGTTCGCCGACCTCGCGCTCACCATCTCGATCGCGGTCGGCATCTCGATGCTGGTGGCCGTCACGGTGCTGCCTGCCGCCGCGGGCGGCTGGCTCAAGGCGAAGCGCCTGGCCGGTTCCGGGCACCAGGGCTGGCCGCGCATCACCGGCTGGGTGATCGCGCAGACGGCGACGCGCCCGCGGCAGCTGCTGTGGGTGTTCGCGCTGCTCGTCGTGCCCGTGCTCGGCACGTGGCTGCTCAAGCCGCGTCTCGACTACCTGCCGCCGGTGAAGCGCGCGGCGATCGATGCATTCCTCTCGTTCCCGCCGGGCATGAGCCCGGAAACGGTCGACCGCGAGGTGGTGAGCGTGATCCGCGAGCGCATGGCGCCGTACATGAGCGGTGCGAAGCAGCCGCAGCTCAAGAACTGGTACGTGCTCGTGTGGCCGGGCGGCGGCACGATCGGTGCGCGCGTCGTCGACGAGGACCGCATCGGCGAGCTCGAGCGCATCGTGCGCGACGAGATCGTCACGGGCCTGCCGGACACGCGCGGGTTCGCGACGGAAGGCGAGCTGTTCGGCAGCTTCGGCGGCTCGGCGCGCGCGTTGTTCCTGCACCTGCAGGCGGCGGACGGCGCACAGCTCGCGGCCGCGGCCGACGCCGGCCGCAAGCTGCTCGAACAGAAGTTCCCCGGCGCGAACGTGCAGGCGTTCCCGACCACGGACAACGCCGCGCCCGAGCTGCGCGTGACGCCGGACGACCGGCGCCTGGCGGAAGCGGGCTGGAACCGCAGCGAGCTGGGCACCGTCGTGCGCACGCTCGGCAACGGCACGTGGCTCGGCGAGCACTTCGACGGCGAGGAGCGCCTCGACATCATCCTGCGCGGCGAAGGCTGGCAGACGCCCGAGGAGCTGGCCGAAGTCCCGATCGTGACGGGCAACGGCAGCGCGATCCCGCTCGGCGAGCTCGCGCGCCTCGAGACGACGATGGCCGCCGGCCAGCTGCGCCGCCTCGATCGCCGCCGCACGGTGACGCTCACGCTCGACCCGCCCGCGACGCTGTCGCTCGAGGACGCGCTCGCGACCGTGAACACCGAAGTCGTCCCGGCGTTGCGCAGGATGATGCCGGCCGACGCGACGATCCGCGTCGGCGGCAGCGCCGATCGCCTGGAAGGCGTGATGGGCACGATGGCGCGGAACTTCGGGCTCGCGCTGCTCGTGCTGTTCATGCTGATGGCGGCGATGTTCAAGTCGCTGCGCGACAGCGCGTTCGTGATGTCGACGCTGCCGCTCGCGCTGTTCGGCGGCGTGCTCGGCCTGCGCGGACTCGGCCTGTTCGTCTTCCAGCCGCTCGACCTGCTCACGATGATCGGCTTCATCATGTTGCTCGGCATGGTGGTCAACAACGGCATCCTGCTGGTCGCGCAGGCGCGTGCCGCGATCGCCGAGGGCAACACGATGGAAGCCGCGCTGCGCCAGGCGCTGAACCAGCGCTTGCGCCCGATCCTGATCGGCGCGCTCACCGGTGTCGTCGGCGCGTTGCCGATGGCGATCAATCCCGGACCCGGCGCGGCGATCTACCGCGGGCTCGCCGCCGTCACGGTGGGCGGACCCTTGGCAGCCTCGCTGCCGGGCGGTGTCAGGACGTGATCCACCGAACGGTCGACGACCCTGATGGCCGCCGGCAGCCCTGCCACAACCAGAAGCAGCCAGAGGGCCTTCATCATGCCGAAGAACCACAGCGCCCAGAACACGGCGAACAGCACCGACACGCCGAGCGTCATGTTCAAGGCCCTGGATCGCCGCTCCTCGCTGCCGTGGACGAGCACCGGGCGCCGCCACAGGGCGATCATGGCAAGGGCGAACAGCACCACCCCGAGGAAATAGGCGATCGGGAGGCGCACCGGCAGATCGACGTCGAAGTCCTGCAGCACTTGCATGGCGATGTAGCCGCCGAAAAACCAGGCCGGCAGGATCACGTCCCAGCGGCTCCAATGCCGTGCCGACGCGTCGCTGATGGGAAAGACGCGCAGGTCGGCATTGTGGGGTGAGAGCAAGAAGCGGGCGAGGGCGCCCCACAGCACGGCGACGACGATGGTCAGGAAGGTGCCGCTGAGCAGCGTCTTGAGATAAGGTGGCCAATTGAACAGCAGGAGCGCGCCAAGGCTGCCTACGGCGAAGCTCAGGAGCCACAGCAGGTTGTAGGCGAGCCGCTGCCCCACCACATCGAGCCGCTGCGCCACCGTGTCCAGCGGAATCGCGAGCACCCGCTTGCGCCAGCCGCGCGTGGCCATCCAGTAGACCTGCTGGCAGCCATAGCCCAGCAGCAGCAGCCCGACGGCGAAGATCGCGATCTGCCAGAAGCCCTGTTGCGCGACCTCGATCGCGAGATTCCTGCCGATCCGCGACAGCTCGCCCGGTATCTGCTCGGCTCCATCGCGGATGGCGGCGACATGGCCGCGGGTGTCCGCGACCCACCGGCGGAAGTCGCGGGCGAGGTTGCTGCCGGCCTCCTTGATATCGCTCACGGCCTCCGTTGCCGTCGACGCCGGATCAGCCGGGGCGGCAGGGGCACCCTTGGCCAGCCAGTCCTGCACGGCGGGCTTGCGGAGCAGGTCGATCAGCTCCCGCACCTCGGTCGGGGGCTCCGCCGGTGCGGGTGGCGTCGTCTCCTGCGCGGCCGCAAGCGGCTGGCACCGAGCCGGGTGCGGCCATCGAACCCGGCGCGCCCGCGTTCGCGGCGGGTGCCACCGTACGCGACGCCGCGCAGCGGGCCGCGCCGGCCGCCACGGCCGACCCGTCGATCCGCCGCGTCGTGATTGTCGGCAACGGCATCGCCGGGCTCACCGCGGCCGAGACGGTGCGCCGCCACCACCCCCACTGCGAGATCGAGCTCGTCGCGCGCGAGCGCCATCCGGCCTACAACCGCATGGCAGTGAGCGCGCTCATCAACCAGCGCGCCGGCATGCACGGCATGGCGCTCAGGCCCGAGGCCTGGTATGCGGCTCAGCGCATCACGCAGTGGCTGAACACCCGCGCCACGACAATCGACCTCGAGGGCCGGCGCGTCGTGCTCGCCACCGGCGAGGCGCTGCCCTACGACCGGTTGATTGTCGCCAATGGCAGCCGCGCCTGGAC
>CALKUS010000077.1 GCA_937996755.1 uncultured Pseudomonadota bacterium
CCATCAAATCTTCGAGGCTCAGGTGCATGCGGTAGCGCCAGTAGTGTTTGGCGATGGCGGGGATATTGATGCGTTCGTCGTGCGGGTTTTCGCGGCGCAGTTCTACTCTGCCATCGGGTTCGGCCGCTCGACTGCGACCGCGTTCAAGCAGGCGCGCGCTGCGCTCATGCTGGACGGTATCGCGGAGCACGACACTCCGGAGCTTTGCGTTGCCGACGATGTCGATCCCGACGAGTTGGTTCTCGTGCAACCAGAGGCGAGCTGACGGCAAGTCTTGCGGGGTCGGCGTTGCGGGGTTCCGTTCTCACATTCGGCGTCATGAGCGCGTCGATCGCTACAGCGGGCCCAGCGAGCATTTCGGCGCTACAGCCATCGCAGCGAACCAAGTATCAGCAACAGCCCGAGAGACCCTCCAATCGCCGAGCCAATCGTTGCGCCGGGGGTGTCGCGCGCCTCAACTCCTTGGTGGCAGTCGCGTCTGCCAGCTTGCCGGAGAGCGCGCTGCCGAGGACCGACATCCCTTGACCCGCCTCTTGAACTGCATTGCCGAAGCGTTCGACGTCTCTTTCTGAAGCGAATTCAACACGCATTGCGGGCTCGTTGGCCACGCCGACCGTCGCATCCGTTGCAAACCGCATGGACATTCCGCGCATGGTGATCGCTTCTACGCGATCTACTGCAGATGCCTGCAGCACTCGTACCTGCGTGGGACGGACGTGCAAGACCAATGGCGAGATCACCACCAGCGATTCGCGCCAGGGATGAATGGCCCTTCCGACGAGTTCGCCTGCGTAGTAGCCGAGAAACGCTCCAATGGCGCTCGCGACAGCGCACATGACGCCGATCATCATGATCGCATCCGATTCACCGCTCACGCGGACGCTGGCGGCGGTCTGGACCACCATCGGGATCTCGGAACCAACAAGCAACACGGCTGCCAGCACTACGGCTGCC
This sequence comes from uncultured Pseudomonadota bacterium, assembly GCA_937996755.1. Lineage (GTDB taxonomy): Bacteria > Pseudomonadota > Gammaproteobacteria > Xanthomonadales > Ahniellaceae > CALKUS01. The sequence goes on from CALKUS010000077.1 coordinate 955, forward strand.
TGGAGCTTTGTCCTCTGAAGCGGGAATACCTGCACGGGCTCGGCAGGCACGCCTCGTGAGTAGCGTCCGATCGCTTCACGGACGTCGAGCGGAATCGCTGCGAACTCATCGACGCGCATGGGCGATCGCCGAGATAGACGGGCGGTCAGAGTCTGCTTCGATGCGGAGATCGCAGCAAGCCAGGTCGGCTCAGCGCCGGCTCGCGAGCTCCTCGTCGATGACGTCCACGAACGTCCGCAGGTAGTCCACGTCCTCATCGACGATCGCCTGGTACATCTGGACGAACACCAGGTCGGTCATGGTGATTGGTCGGCCGGGCTCGATGCAGCCGTAGCCACGCGCCTCGAACTCGGCGATCCCTCGCGCGAGCAGGGTGCATTCCTGGTGCGTGAGCTCGATCTTCCCCGATTCGAGTTGTAGTGCCATTGGGACCTCGACGGCTTTGCCCTGGTCTCGGACTGCCGCGGTCCGTGGGACAAGGCGAGGGGTCGGTCCATGCCGGACGCTGCTTGCCATTAGTTGATGTATTTGGTAAGAATCGCTCTGGAGAAGACATTTCTTACCAAATAGATCATGCAAACCCTGCCCGAGCTCGGCGAAGCGGTGGCGAAGCGACGAAAGGACTTGGGCTTGGCCCAGGTCGAGGTCGCAGCGCGCGCTGGGCTCACGCCGGAGGCTCTGTCGCGGTTCGAGCGCGGTCGTGCCTCGGAATTCGGCTCGCGCAAGCTGCTGGCCGTTCTGGCGGCTCTCGGGATGGAGCTCGACTTCGTGCAGACCGGCTTCTCCGGCTCGCTGGACGAACTCAGGCGTGAGCGGGGTGGCGGACCGTGAACCTGTCGGTCTTCGTGCTCGGCAGAGAGGTCGCATCGCTGGAGCCCATCGGAGACTTCAAGAGCTCGCTGTCCTACCGCGGCGACACGGCCGCCGGCGACTTCGTCTCGCTGACCATGCCTGTTCGCCCGGAGGCGTATGTCTGGGACGACACGCTGCACCCGGTATTCCAGATGAACCTGCCAGAGGGCTATCTCCTCCAGGTCCTGCAGGAACAGTTCGGGCCGCACATCGGCGCGAGCCCGGCGGCGCTGCTCTCGGTCATCGGTCGCAACATGATCGGCCGGCTGCAGGTCGCGCCCTCGGGCGCGAACCTGGACGAGCCTCCGAAGCCGATCGACGTCGCCGCGCTGTTGCAAGGCGACAACTCCGAGGAAGCATTCTCGATCCTCGTGCGACAGCACGCCGCCAGTGGCGTTTCCGGCGTCGTGCCGAAGTTCCTCGATGGCGACGCCGAGAAAATCGCGATCGGTCCGCACAAGAAGACCACGCTGTTCACCCACCGGCACATCATCAAGGGCTCGTCGCGCCTCCTGCCATTCGTAGCGCTGAACGAGCACTTTTGCATGGAGGTGACGAGGCGCGTGATGCCTGCGGCGCGCACCGAAGTCTCGCAGGACGGCCAGGCGCTGGTCGTGCACCGTTTCGATGTCGACGAAAACGGTGTCCGTCACTGGGGCATGGAAGACTTCTGCGCGCTGCTCGGCATGCGGCCGGCGCAGAAGTACGAAACGACTTGGGAGCGCATCGCGAAGGCCGTGCGCGACCACGTGCCGATCGAGGCGCGCCCGAACGCATTTCATGAGCTCGCACGCACGCTGCTGTTGACGTACGCGCTGCGCAACGCGGACTGCCACGCGAAGAACGTCGCGTTGCTCTACACGAACCGTACGGACGTCCATCTCGCGCCGGCTTACGACCTGATCACCACGGCGGCCTATTCGGACTACGCGAACAACCCGCCGGGCATCGCGTTCATGGGCAAGAAGACGTGGGACCCCGGAAAGAACCTGCAGACGTTCATCACGACGGTGTTTGGCGTGCCGCTGCGCGAACAGGTCGAGATCATGGAACGCATCGCAACGGCGGTCTCGGAAGTTGCTCCGCATGTGCGCGAAGCCATGAACGAGCATGCCGGGTTCCGCGACGTCGGGAAGCGAATGCTCGAGACATGGTCCGCGGGGGTCGGCGGACTCCGAGGAAAGCGCGCGTACGCGCTCAAGGAATCGGCGCTCGGAGAAGCCTTCGAGGGATTCTCCGATCCGACCCCGGCGACGGCGGAGCGATCCGTTGTCGGCCGGTCCGAGGGGTTGGGCCGACGCAAGTAGCATCCGCTTCAGTCGCAGCGCGACCGGACAGCCGCTTCCGCATAGGCCTGCCCGATGCGTTCCTGTTCGAGTCGCACGGCCGTCCCGTACCGGTTGTCGCGCAAGGCGCGATAGGCAGCGGATTCCGTGTCGTCGAGTCGGTCCAGCTCCGCGACCACGCGACGCGAAGATGACTCGGCGGTCCAGAGCTCGCGATGGTCGAGCAGGGTCGTCTCGTCCATCAGCAGCGACCGGGTGTGCGGCAGGCTTGCGCGCAGGCGATCGAGTATGGAAAAGCCGTGCGTGTCGAGGTCGCCCCAGTAGTGGAGCGCGCATCGGTGCAGCCAGGCGATTTCTCCGAGCGCGCACGCGCGATAGCCCTGTCCGAAGACGACGAGCGCGCGCGCGACCGGCGGAAAGGTCAGCGCGTTGAGCTTGTTCTCGACGACGAAGACCCGCGCGAGCGGCAGCGCCAGATGCGCGAACTGACCGGGCGGCAGCGCGAAGTCGCTGATGCCCGGCCAGGGCGCCAGCGCAGGGTCCAGCAGACGCACGCGAAACGACGCGCTGTCGTACGCCAGGCCGTAGCGCCGCTCGAAGCCGCCGTCGCCGAGCGCAGCGACCGTGGCGTCCACGGCCTCCGCGGGCAGCACCAGGTCCAGGAGATCGCGCAGCAGCGCGCGGCGGCGCTCGACGAACTTCGTGTCGACGCCGTGGATGTCGAGCTCGCGCAGGTACAGACCGGGCCGCGGACGCGCCCGGAAGTGCCGCAGCACGGCTGCGATCCGCGGCCAGTCTGCGACGCAGTCGAGCACGTCGAACGGTCGCTCCAGCAGCCAAGCGCGCAGGGACGGGAACTCGCGCTCGACCCGCGCGGCGAGCGCGACGTACGCCCGCAACACGTCCGCCTTTCCCACTTGCGCTGCAACGCCTTGCGCCGTTGCGAAAACGACGGCCGCCGGCACGCGTTGAGTGCCCGCTGTCCGTGTCACGACATCGCGGTACTCGATGGCGAAGTGCCCGCCGCTAGCGCTCGCGGTCTGCAAGCGCTCGATCGCGTCGCGCTTGCTCTGGAAATCGGCCAGCAACATGGCGCCGCGTGGCGCCGTGAGCGGAACCCGGTACGGGAACACGGGACCTGCGCCCAGCGCGGCACGCAGCACATCGCCGCGCCGCCACAGCCGGTCGGCAGTTTCCGAGACGCGCTCGATCGGGCTCATTGCACTGCCGAGCGCTCGCGCTCGCGCCGGGCGCGCTGCTCGCGGAACGCTTCGATGGTCAGACTGTGCACGCGCGAGTCGCGACCGTCATCGTTGTGCACGAAGTGCACGTGCTCGACGTAGTCTTCGATCACGTGGATCTTCTGCAGTGGCGTGACGATCAGGAGCTGCAGGTCGAGGCGCTTGAAGAGTTCCAGTGCGTAGCGCGTCGAGTCGTCGGAGCCACGCCCGAACGCTTCGTCGATGACGACGAAGCGGAATACGCGCGCGCGCGTCGCGTCGCGGTCGAGCCCGAACTGGTAGGCGAGGCCCGAAGCCAGGATCGTGTACGCGAGCTTCTCCTTCTGGCCGCCCGATTTGCCGGCGGAGTCGGAGTAGTACTCGCGTTCCTCGCCGGTCGCGTTCCAGCGCTCGGCGGCGGCGAACAGCACCCACTGCCGGACGTCGGTGACCTTCGCGGTCCAGCGCCGGTCTGCGTCGGCCAGGCCCTCGCGACCGTTGAAGCGCTCGACGATCGCGCGCACCTGCTGGAACTTCGCCTCGCTGTAGATTTCCTCGCCTTCGAGCGTGTCGGACAGACATGCGACCAGATCCTGGCGAAACTCGCGAATCTCGGCGTCCGGGTTCTTCTCCAGCACGAGCACAATGTGCGTGCCGGGGTTGTACTCGATGTCGCGCAGCGAGGCGTTGATCTGCGCGATCTTGGCGTGGATCGTGCGCTGCGCCTCCTCGAGATTCGCGTTGAACAGCGCCACGCCGTGGATCGTTTCGGTGCGCAGCAGCTCGCGAAAACGCTGCTCGAAACGCGGCAGGTCGTCGCGATCCAGTGCTTCGAGCTGCTCGGCGTACTCCGGCCAGCCTTCGGGCGCGCGGTCCAGATTCGCGGTCTCGGCGGGGAAGCGCTCGCGATATTCGCCGATCCGACGCGTCAGCCGCTCCCGGCTGGCATCCAGCGCCTTGGTGCCTGCATCGATGCGAGCCTGCAGCGCCTCGCGCATCTCGCGCTGGATCGCATCGAGGTTCCTGAGCGCGATTTCGCGGTCGCCGCGGGTTGCGTCGGCGAGCTCATCGAGCGTCGGGAAGTGGGCGTCGCGCTGCTCCGCGGGTACTGCGTCACGGGCCGCGACTGCGGCCTCGCGGTCCTCGGCGTCGCGTTCGAGCCGCGCGCCCAGCTCAGCGATCTCCTCGCGCACCCTCGTGCGCCGATCCTCCGCTTCGTTCGCGGCGCGGCTCGCGTCCGCGTGCCGCTCACGTAACGTCGCGAGTGCATCGGAACTCGCCTCGACGGCCGTGCGTTCTTCGCGCAGCACGCGCATGCGGTCGGTCGTCGCCCAGACGTCGATCTCGGCGAATCCCGTGAAGTTCGCGAGATCGCGGGCTGCATCGCGAGTTTCGCGCAGGCGTGCGAGATCGGCGTCGGTCGTGCTGCGCCGTGCGAGCAGCGTCTCTCCCTCGGCCTGCTGCTCGCGCAGGCGTGCCTTCAGCGCGAGCCGCTTCGCTTCGTTGCGCCAGCCCAGGACATACCGCGTGCGGTCGTCGAGCGCGTGGCGGTCGTCCTTCTCGTGGCGTGTGCCGCCGGTCTTGATCTGTCCCGCGCGTGTCAGCGCCCTCGGCTGGCGACGGAACGCGTCGAGATCGTCGCAGCAGACATGGTCGAACTCGCGCGCGAGACGTGAATCGAGCCAGCCGCGCAGGGAGTGGTCCGGCTTCACGAGGAGCTTGCCGGCAACGCTGTCCGATGCCGGCCGCGCCGCAGCGCGCTCGCGCGCACCCGTCTGGTAGTAAACGAGTCGGCCGCGCAGCCGCGTGTGGTCGACGTAACGCGATACGCTGCCGTAGTGCGCGTCGGGCACCAGCAGGCTCTGTGCAAAGTTGCGCAGCAAGCGCTCGATCGCCGGCTCCCATGCGCGTTCGGTTTCCGCGACCTCGATCAGCTCGCCGGCGAACGGCAGCGCCTCCTCGGGAATCGCGAGCTCGCGACACAGCGACTCGCGCAGCTCCTGGAGATGCAGCGGGATGTTGCTGCGCCGGTGCTCGAGCGACGCGATTTCGGCCGCGAGGTCGCGGCACACGGCGTCGAGCGCCAGGATTTCCGCGTGCAGGTCCCGGCCGCGCTGCACGAGCGCCGTCTCTTCGCCCTCCAGTTCGGCGAGCCGCGCCCGGGCGCGCGCCTGGTTCTCGGCGAACGTGTCGGCATCCGCGCGCGTCGACAGCCCGAGCAGCTTCGAGAGCGCCTGGTACTCGCGCGTGCGCGTCGCCTGGCGCTGCTTGTCGAGGTCGAGGCGCGCGAGATCGCGGTCGATCTCGCGCAGGCGGCCGCCGCCCTCGCGCTCGATCGCGACCGCCAGTGCCGTGACGCGCTCGCGCAACTCGTCGCACTCCGCGTCGAGCCGTTCGGCCCGCCGTTGCGCTTCATCGCGCGCCCGGGTGTTGCGCGCGATCTGCGCGTCCAGCAGTGCGATGCGGCGCTCCGCGCGCCAGCCGTCCAGTGTCTCGCGACAGGCGCGTTCCCGTCCCAGGCGCTCGCCAGCGGTGCGGTAGCGGGCGCCTTCCTCGACCAACGGTCGCAGCAGCTCGATCTGCCGCCGCGCCTTCAGCACGGCCTCGTGAGCGGCATTGAGGTTGCGGAAGCCGTCGCAGAGCGCCCGCACGCGCTCCTCGACGCTCGGTGCGTCGAGCATGTGCTCGCGCACGAATTCGGTGAGGTTGCCGACCTGTTTCATCGAAACCGTCTGGTAGAACAACTGCAGCGCCTGTTCGCTGGCGATGCCGAGCAGGCGGCGCCAGTGCGCGGCGTAGTCGCTGAATTGGTCGTGCACCTTGACCTGCGGCATGCGCCGCAGGCGACGTGCGAGCTCGCGGGCGTCGGTACCGAAACCGGTGAAGTGCTCCGCGATCGCGAGGCGTGTCTCCGCGACCACGAAGAACTTTTCCGGCGCCTGCTGTCCCTCCTTCAGCCAGAACACCTGAGCGAGCGTCACGACCTGGCCGCGCGCGGCGTCGCCGAATTCGGCGAGCAGCACCGACCAGCTCGATTCGTCGCGAAGATGCTCGGCCCGTGCGCCGGCACCCAGTACGTTTTTCGTGTTGCGAAATGCCCCGCGCACGTAGCTCGACAGGGTCCGCTCACGGCCTTCCGCGCCGGCCGCCTTGTTGTAGGTGATGCGCTGGTGCGGCACGAGCAGCGTCGTCAGCGCGTCGACGAGCGTCGACTTGCCCGAGCCGATGTCGCCCGTCAGCAGCGCGTTCGCGCCGCCGGGCTCCAGCTCGGCGACATGGCGGTGGAACGTGCCCCAGTTGAGCGTCTCGAAACGCTGCAGCCGGAAGCCGCGCCGCGATTGCGTGTCAGTCGGACTCGATGTCATGCGTCGCTGCGTACTCGGAGAGCTTGTCTTCCAGCCGTTCGAGCCAGTCGGCGTCGAGCAGCGCCTTGAGCACGCGTCGCACCTCGTACGCGCCGGCCTCTCCCCTGATCTCACGGAGGTAGCCGAACTCGACCAGTCTGCCGATGCTGCGTTCCGCCTGGTCGACGCGCTTCGCGTCGTTCATGCCTGCCGCCATGAACGGACGCAGTTCCTCGACGAGGTCCTCGCGCCGGACGACGACGCGCGGATCGCCACCGTGCAGGTCGCGTTCGAGCAGGCGCTTGCGCAGGAGCAGGCACAAAACGCTCTGCCCGAAGGTGAGCGGACGCCGCGCGACGAGTCGCGGCAGCGCGTCGGTGCCATCTTCCGCGGCGCGTTCGACCTGGCGCAGGAACGCGAAGCCGTCCGTCTCGTCGATGTGCAGGTTCAGGCCGATCAGGGCGAGGTGGTCGCGCGCGCGGCCCTGCAGCCGCTGCAGCGCGTCCCATTGCGCCGGCTGCTGGTCGGCGTAGAGGACGCCTCGCAGCAGCGCGATCAGGACGTGGCTCAGCTCGTCGTGAACGGTCTGGTTCGTCATGGTCAGCGCGAGAAGCGCACCTCTGGCAGGTGAACGACGCGCGCGATGCCGGAGCGGTCGACGTAGCCGACGTCCTCACGCCGTGCATCGTCGATGCGTGCGCGGAATCCGTCATCGCCGCGGGCGGCGATGCCCAGGTACGCGACGAGCTCGGCGAGCCCCTTGTACAACGGGTGCGCGCCGATCAGCTCGGCAAGCGTGAGATCGCCGCCCGAACCCGCGGCGAGCGCGCCGCGGATGCGATCCAGCAGCTCGCCTTCGTCGACGAAGTGCTGGTCGTAAAGCGCGTCGAGGTCGGGGTCGCCGGCGGCGCTGGCGAGATCGATCGCAGCGAGCGCGCTCGTTCGCGGTGCGGCGTGCAGTGTCCGCTCCAGCGGTAGCTCGACTGTCGGGTGCGCTGCATCGATCATGGTCAGCGGATCCGGGATGCCCGGCGCGTCGTGAACGGCGATCGCAAGACGCTCGATGCGTCGAATCCTCTCGGCGAGACGTCGCGTGTCGAGCAGGTTCTTGTCGGTCAGGAAGCGCCGCAGCTGCGCGACGAGGCGGTTCGTGCTGCCGAACACACCCTCTGCCGCGGCGACGAGGAAGCCGGACACGCGCGCGAGAAACGGATCGGCGCCGGCCACGGCGTCGGGAAGTGCGTTGACGCGCTCCACGAGCTCGCGCAGTTCCGCCTGCCGCTGCGGCGACAGCAGGTAGTCCCAGAACGCGCGGAAGCTGCGTCCCTGGTCCGATGCCCAGATCACGTCGGACTCGCCGAACACCTGGTCGAGCAGGCTGCCTCGCGAGCCGTCCGCGAGCGCGATGCGCTCGCGAGTCGCGGAGTCGAGCACGCGGAAATTCTGTTCGACCTGGCGGAAGTCGGACAGCAGCCGGCGCGCCGTTTCTTCCGCTTGCTGGTAGCGTTCTCGCACCTGCGTGGCGTCCAGCACGCTGACCTCGCCAGCCGCGAGACGGGCGATTTCCGCGTCGAGATCCACGCGTCGCTGACGCAGCACAGCGAGCCGCTCCTCGATGTCGGCGCTTGCGCGGAAGCTCAGTTCGCGCAACTGCTCGAACAGCGCGATCAGACGCGACTCCGTACCGACGAAGGCACGTTCCTCCAGGCTGCGCAGCCATTCGATGGCGCGCTCGGTGGACGGCGTCAGGTCGTACGACGGCTCGTCGTCCGTGCCTTCGTAATACTTGCGCAACCAGGGCGTCGCGCCTGCCGTCCAGTCGTCGAGATACTGCTTCGCGCTGCGCGGATAGGCGCCATCGCCGAGCTCCTCGCGCAACCCGTGCAGGTGGTCGTCGAGGGTCGCCACGAGCTCCGCATGACGGATCGATCGCCGATTCGGCACGAGGTAGGTGCGATCGAGGAAGCCCACGATCAGGGGCATATGGTCGGCCGCGAGCAGACGCAGCGCCGGATGCGTGCGCCGGATACGGTCCAGGCGGTCATGGTCCATTGCGATGTCGCGTTGCTAAGGCGGGCGCATGCAACGATATCCGCGGGCGTCGTGGCATGGCGAGCGGGTCGAAGGCCTCCGCTGGTCGCCGGCACAGTGGCGGTAGACCCCTCAGCTTCAGCCAGCTTCGATCGCTTCCGTAACCCGTTGATTTTGTGACAAAGAGCGGCGCCGACTACGTTGCCTCGACTAGCCTTGTCTTTCAATGAATTGCGTCCTCCGCCACGGACTGAAAATCCCCGTGTCGGCGGTTCAATCCCGTCCCTGGCCACCAATTCCTTCTTATGCGACCCGGTTCCTGCACTGCGGGGGAGGCGGGGGTTTTGCGCGCGAACGATCGCCGCGCCGTCCCGCCTCCGAACCCGATGTAGCTCTGGCGCTACTCGAAGCCATTCGCGAACTGCGCGCCACTGATCGTCCCCGCGTAGACGATCGCATTGAGCAGGATCTGGAAGTTGTTGCCCGGCCCGAGCGCATTCGGCTGGTATTCGCCGGGCTGGTAGACGATCACGACGCCGCTCCACGTGCTGCGGCGCTGCTCGTAACCGAGGATGTGCGTCGTGCCGTTGTCGGCGTAATTGCTCGCGAACAGCGGGCGCACCGTGCCCGGCGACGGCAGCAGCACGAGCGACGGGTAGCGCTCGTCGGGCGTGTTGTTGAAGAACGGGTAGCTTGCGTTCGGCACGCCGACCGCCGCGTCGGCGTACGCGATGTTTCCCGCGTACGTGATTCCATTCGTGGTGATGAAGTGCCCCGGCGCGACGTCGACGACGTTCTGGCCGGTCACGGTGTCGTACGGCACGTTGCCGGTCGCCTCGCCGTGCAGCAGCGCCTGCATCGCTTCCTTGCCGGCCGTGCGGTAGATGCCGTGGTGGAACGACACGACGCCGCCACCCGCGGCGAGGAATGCGTCCACGGCCGCGACGAACGCCGCTTGTCGCCCGCCGGGGTCTGTACCCGTTTCCGGGATGCGATGCGCGAAGTACACGAGCACGTCGTACGTGCGCGGCAACGCGAGCAGCGCCGTGGCCTGCTCGAGCTGGTCGGTCGGAATTTCGCGAACGGCGTTCGCGTCCGCCGCGAGGTTCAGCGCGCTCGCGCCGAGCAGCGCGACGCGGATCTCGCCGGGCTGCGTGAGCAGTTCCGGCGGCAGGCCGTGCGGGTTCACTTCGTCGCTGACGATGAGGATGCGCAGCGGCGGATGCGGCGGCAACACCTGCGCGTGCACCGCCGCGGAGGCGAGCAGCAGTAAGACGCTTGCAGGAGCCGCGATTCGCCACACGGGGAGACGCTAGCATCGCGCCGGTGGCACGTGGTCCAGGCGTTCCCCGTGCGGTAATGAAAATCCGACGGGCTCGGTGCGAAAATCGCGGGATTCCCGGGGAAGCCCATGCCTGATCCGATCCAATCGTCGCAGCCGGCTCGCCGCTGGCCAGCGTGGCTGCTGGTCGCGTTGATCGCGACGCTCGCGCTGGCGTTGCTCGGCAGCCGCGGGATCTGGGATCCCGACGAAGGCCGCTACACCAACGTCGCGCTGAACATGCTCGACAGCGGCGACTGGATCGACCTCAAGCGCAACGAGCACACCGGGCACTGGACGAAGCCGCCGCTGACGTACTGGGCCATCGCGGCGAGCGTCTCCGCGTTCGGGCGCGACCCGATGGCCGCACGACTGCCGATGGCGCTTTCGTACCTCGCGTGCGCGTGGCTCGCCGCGCTGATCGCGCGCCGCCTTGCGCCCGGCGGCGAGCGCGTCGCGGCGCTCGCGTTCGCGACGATGCTGCTGCCGTTCGGCGCATCGCAACTGGTGACCACGGATTTCGTGCTCGCGATGTTCCAGACCGCGGGCATGCTCGCCTACGTCGAGTCGCGCTGGGGCGAGGCGCGGCTGTCGAAGCGCTGGGTGTTCGCGATGTGGCTCGCGTTCGCACTGGCGTTCCTCACGAAAGGGCCGCCCGCGCTCGTGCCGCTGCTCGGGGTAGTCGTGTTCCAGTGGCTCGTGCCGCAGCGCGACCGCGCGACGCTCTGGTCGCCCGTGGCGTTGCTCGCGTTCGCGGTCGTCGCGCTGCCGTGGTTCATCGCGGTGACTGCGCGGCACCCGGGCCTGCTCGCGCACTTCGTCGGCTCCGAGATCGTCGAGCGCGTCGCGACCGATCGTTTCGAGCGCCACGGCTCGTGGTACGGCTGGCTGCAGGTATACGTGCCGACGCTCGTCGTCGGCACGCTGCCGTGGACGTTCGTCCTCTGGCGCTGGATCCGCGGCGAAGGGCGCGCAGTGCGCGGCTGGCGAGATCCATCGGCGCGGCGCATCGATGCCGACGTCGTGCTGCTGCTTTGCTGGATCGTGGTGCCGCTCGCGGTGTTCTGCATCGCGCGCTCGCGCCTGCCGCTCTACGTCCTCTCGCTGTTCGTTCCTCTTGCGTTGCTCGTCGCGCGGCAGGTGCGCACATTGCCCCCGTGGCCGCGCATCGCGCTCTGGTGCGCGTTGCTGCTGGCGATCAAGGTCGCCGCCGCGAACTGGACCACGCACAAGGACGCAGAGGCGTGGGCCGACGCGATCCGTACCCGCGCGCCGTTCGCCGTCGAGAAAGTGGTGTTCGTCGAGGACATGGCCCGTTACGGGCTCAACCTCCACCTCGGCGCCGAGATCGAGAAGCTGTCGCGCGCGCCCGTGCCCGATTCGCGGTTCAACCCGGAGTACGACGAGACGCTCGCGGACGAGCTCCACGAGCGCGATCCCGGCGTCGTGTGGGTGGTGAGGGAGAAGGACTGGGACGCCGTGCGCGCGCACATCGCCGAGGCCGGATTCCACGCCAGCGCGCTCGGCTCGCCCTACCAGGGTCGCGTGATCTTCTCGGTCGCCCCGCAATCCATCGCTTCATCGCGATAAAGCGATTGACAAGGCTCGTGGTGCGGTGGCAACCTGCGCGCACCATCGAGACCGGCTGAGGGACAGGCCCTTGGAAGCCGGGGCAACCCGCGACGTGCAAGCGTCGTAGGGTGCCAATTCCTGCGGCGACTGGATCGCCGGCAGATGGAGACGTGCGTGCACCGCTCATGCGGTGCGCCGCAGGACTCGATGGCTCTCTCATTCCGATGGAGCCGCCATGAGCACTGCACTCGCCGCCCCGCTTCGCGCCGCGCCACGCGCACCGATCACCCCGCAGCCCGCACCGACCGCCGAGCGCGGCGAAGTGGCGTTCGAGCTCGCGATGCGGCACGCGGGCACGCGGCGCGTCGTGCTCCGCTACGAGATATCCGGCGCTGCGAGCGCGCCGTTGCTGCTGGTCGCCGGCGGCATCTCGGCGCATCGGCATGTGCGTGCGCACGCCTGCGACGAAACCGCTGGGTGGTGGGAAAGCCAGAGCGGCGAAGGAGCGTTCCTGCATCCGGAGCGTTCCCGCGTCATCGGCTTCGACTGGCTCGGCGCGGACGGCACGCTCGACGCCGTGATCGACCCGGCCGACCAGGCCGACGGGTTCGCGCTGGCGCTGGACGCGCTGGGCATCGCACGAGTCGACGCGTTCGTCGGCGCTTCGTACGGCGCGATGGTCGCGCTGCAGTTCGCGGCGCGCCACGCGGGCCGCGTCGGGCGCGTCGTGGCGATCGGCGGCGCGCATCGCGCGCATCCGTGGTCGAGCGCGCTGCGCGCAGTGCAGCGTCGCGCGGTCGTGCTCGGCGCGTTGCAGTTCGACGAACGCCACGGGCTCGCCCTCGCACGGCAGCTCGCCATGCTGTCGTATCGCACCCCGGCCGAGTTCGACGCGCGCTTCGCCGCCTGTCGCGTTGCCGGCGACCACGTGCGCGCCGACGCCGAGGACTACCTGGAGCACTGCGCCGAAGCGTGGCTCGAGCGCGCGACGGCGACGGGCTTCCTGCGCCTGTCGGAATCGATCGACCTGCAATGCGTCGATCCGCGCGACGTGCGCGTACCGCTCACCGTCGTGGCCGTGCGCCAGGACCTGCTCGTGCCCGTCGACGACCTGCGCGCGCTCGCGCGCCGCGCCGGCGGCGCATGCGAGCTGCACGTGATCGACTCGCGCTACGGCCACGATGCGTTCCTCAAGGAACCCGAGGCGATCGGCGCGATCGTCGCGCAGGCGCTCGCCGCGGGAGCCGTGGCATGACGCGCGCGACGAACCGGCTACACGCCGCCACGCGCGCGGTGCGCGCGGGCATCGACGCCGATCCCGCGTACGGCGCCGTCACGCCGAACCTCGTGCTGTCGGCGAACTTCAGCTTCGCCGGCTTCGGCCAGAAGCGCGCGTACGACTACACGCGCAGCGGCAATCCCACGCGCGACGCGCTCGCGGCAGCCATCGCGTCGCTCGAAGGCGCGGCTGGCGGCGTGGTCACGGCAACGGGCATGGCGGCCGTCGCGCTCGTCGCGCAGGCGCTGCTGCCGCACGGCGCGCGCGTGATGCTCGCGCACGACGCGTACGGCGGCACATGGCGCCTGTTCCACGCGTTCGCGGCGCGCGGCGCCATCGACCTGATGTTCGCGGACCTCACCAGCGGCGTCGCGGCGTTCGACGCCGGCACCGCGCTCGTCTGGATCGAAACGCCGTCCAATCCGCTGCTGCGCATCACCGACCTCGACGAGGTGATCGCGGCGGCGCATGCGGCCGGCGCGCTCGTCGTGGTGGACAACACGTTCCTGTCGCCGGCGCTGCAGCAGCCGATCGCGCACGGCGCCGACCTCGTCGTGCACTCGACGACCAAGTACATCAACGGCCACAGCGACGTGGTCGGCGGCGCGGTCGTGGCGCGCGATCCCGCCGTGTGCGAACGGCTCGCGTGGTGGGCGAACGCGCTCGGCGTCACGGGCTCACCGTTCGATGCGCTGCTCACGCTGCGCGGGTTACGTACGCTCGACGCGCGACTCGCCGTGCACGAGCGCAACGCGGCCGCGCTCGTCGCGCTGCTCGAAGGGCACGAGGCAGTGAGCGCCGTGCACTATCCGGGGCTGCGCACGCATCCGGGCCACGCGCTCGCGCGACGCCAGCAGTCCGGCTTCGGCGGCATGCTCTCGTTCGAGCTCGCTGGCGGCGAGGCGGCGGTGCGCGCGCTGGTCGACGGGCTCGAGTGCTTCACGCTGGCCGAATCGCTCGGCGGCGTGGAAAGCCTGGTCGCGCACCCGGCGACGATGACGCACGCGTCGATGTCGCCCGAGGCGCGCGCAGCCGCCGGCATCACCACGGGACTGCTGCGCGTGTCGGCCGGTATCGAGCATGCCGACGACCTCGTCGCGGACCTGTCGGCCGGCCTCGAGCGCGCACGTCGCGCGAGTCGTCCCGAGAGGAAACGCGCATGAGCGCCGTGCTGCATGCACCGTCGCCAGCGACGCCACGCATCGCGCTGATCGGCGCGGGGCGGGTGGGCCGCGCCTTGCTCGAGCGCATCGACGGCGTCGCGTACCTTGCAACCTCGCGCCGCGCGCATCGGGATGGCGCGACGCGCGACGGCCGCGTGGCGCCGGGCGTGCTGTTCGCGGAAACGAACGCGGCGCTCGCCGATTCCGCGCTGCCGCTGGTGGTGGACGCGACGGCGAGCGACGAGGTCGCGTCGCTGCACGCGGCATGGCTCGCGCGCGGCATCCACGTGGTGACGGCGAACAAGGCCGGCGTCGGCGCGTCGCTCGATCGCTGGTTCGCGATCGAGCGCGCGCGGACGCAGTCGGGCGCGCACTACGGCGACGCGGCGACCGTCGGCGCCGGGCTGCCCGTGCTGCGCACGCTGCGCCGGCTGCGCGCCGGCGGCGAGCGCCTGCATGCGCTCGCGGGCCAGCTCTCCGGATCGCTCGCGTGGATCTGCGACCGCCCTGCCGACGAGCCGCTGGCGACGCGCGTGCAGGCGGCGCAACGCGCCGGCCTCACCGAGCCCGATCCCGCCGAGGACCTCTCCGGCCAGGACGTGGCGCGCAAGCTGCTGGTGCTCGCGCGCTCGGCCGGCCATGCGCTCGAGCCGGCCGACGTGCGCGTCACGCCGGTGACCGCGGACGCGTTCGCGGAAGCGCTGCGCGAGGCGCGCGCGAGCGATCGCGTCGTGCGCTACGTGGCGCGCATCGATGGCGTCGGAGGCTGTTCCGCCGGGCTGGAAACGCTTGCCAGGGACGATGCGCTCGCGGGCGCGAGCGGCAGCGACCTGCGCATCGCGATCCACTGCGATCGCTATCGCGTGCAGCCGCTCGTGCTGCAGGGCGCGGGCGCGGGGCCGGCCGTGACTGCCGCGGCGCTGCTCGACGACGTTCGCGCGGCGATGGTTTGATCAGGGCGCAACCGCGCCGTCGGCGGCGCCGTGCGCGCGACGCGCGAGCAGCGGCGTTTCCAGCGTTCGCGCGGGCGCACCGATGAGCCCCGCCGCGATCCGCTCGATGTCGCCGGTGGAAACCTTGCCGATCGCGACTAGTTCCGAAACGAGGTCGTCGATGTCGTGGCGGCCACCGCTGCGCTCGCGGATCTCGCCGTCCAGCCGTTGCAGCAGCAACACGGCGCTCGCGGTGCGCGCACCGCTGCTGCGGCTCGTGTGCAGCGACGTCACGTGGCGCGCGCGGCGCTCGAGGCCGGCGACGATGCGCGCATGGCGCGCGGCGCCGAGCGCGCCGCTGCGCCGGCGCAGCTCGAGCGAGTAGTACTCGGCCACGCCTTCGACGATCCAGTCGGCGCCGGGTTCCGCGCGCAGGCGCGTGGTCGCATGCGTGAGCTCGTGCAGCACCGGGCTCGTGCCGTCGTGGTCCACGACCGGGCGATCGGCGTGCAGCCAGAACGAGCGCGGCGCCGACAGGCCGCCGCGCCACATGGGGTCGCCGGCGCGCACGATCAGCAGCTTGCGCGGCAGCACGGGAAACGCCGCGCGCGCCTCGGGCAGCGCGCGGTCGAGCATCGCGACGACGTCCTCGCGTGCGGCCGCGTCCTCGCGCGGCGCGGCGACGACCACTTCCATGCCGTCGACCTGCTCGCGCTGGATGCCCACGTCGCCCGCGATCATCCAGCCCACCGGGCGATCGAAGCGCCGGCCCGGGTCGGACACGATCCACTCGCCGTCGCGCTTCTCGTACGGCGTCGCGACGTGGCGCCAGCCTTCCGGCAGCTCGAAGCGCAGCCGCGAGCGGGAGCGCGAGCCGATCGTCGCGCGCACGCGCGCCGGCGGCACGAGGTCGTCGCCGCGCAGCACTACCCATTCGTCGGTGATGCGCGAGTCGTACGCGCCGTTCTCGCGTTGCGTGCCGATGCGGTAGTCGTACTCGAGTCGGCCGCCTTCGTGCGGCACGTGCCAGGTCAGCGTTTCGCCGTCGCGCTCGAGCGCACCGTCCGCGGAACGCACGACGTAGCGCGCCGGGTCCATGGCGAAATCCATGCGCGTCGGCCGACCGGTGCCGGGCGCCACGGCCACCGTGACGCGCGCAGCCTCCTGCGCCGGCCGGAACCGGACGAGGTAGTCGACGTCGTAGCGTCGCGCGGCGTGCGCCGGCGTCGCGGCCATCAGCAGCGCGGCGCAGGCGAGGAGAAACGGGCGTCCCATGCTCCCGGGGCACATGCAACAAAAAGGCCGGCGATTCTAGCCAGCCCGTAGCCGGAAACGAAGCCCGCGCGGGCAACGGACGCCGCGCGCAGGGTATCGGCGCCCGATCGCGGCCCGGCTTCGGGCATTGCAGTGTCGTGCCAGCTCACTGTTAGCGCGCCGACGGCGCCTGCGCCAATGGGATCAAGGGGCAATTTGCGGCGGGCCGCCGACGCACGAGCATGGCGTCCGAACCTGGCCTCGGAGGCATGCATGGAAACGCGTGAAATCTTTCGGATGCAGCGTCGTCGGAGCGCCGTGCTCGCATTCGTGGCACTGCTCGGCGTGCAGACGACGGTGCTGGCTGCCGGCAACGAGGCGGCAATTTCGCCGGGTGCGCGCGGCGTCATGGAACGCATGACGGCGTTCATGGCGAAGCAGGCGACGTTTGCGATCGCCAGCGATGTCACGCGCGACGAGGTGGCAGCCTACGGCTACAAGCTCCAGCACCAGGAACACGCGGACATCGTGGTGCAGCGTCCTGCACGGTTACGCGCCTCGATCGTGGGCGACCTCGCCGACCGCACCATCGTGTACGACGGCCGGAATCTCGCGATGTACGCGCCGGAAGACCGTGCCTACGTGCGGATCGCGGCGCCCGATACGCTCGCCGCCCTGCTCGATGGGCTGCTCGATGCAGGCGTCGACCTGCCGCTCGCCGACGTGTTGTTCCAGGCGACCGAAGGAACGCTGACGGATGGCGTCGAGCGTGGTGTCCAGATCGGCACCGCGACGATCGACGGAGAGCTTTGCGACCACCTCGCTTTCAGACACCCGAACGTGGACTGGCAATTGTGGGTCGCCCGCGGTGACCGTCCGCTTCCGCGCAAGCTCGTGATCACGACCAGATACGAGGTGGGCGAACCGCAGTTCCAGGCGACGCTGCGCTGGGACCTCGCACCGAAGATCGACGCCGGAACGTTCGCGTTCGACGCGCCGGACGGCAGCGTCGAGATCTCGTTCGACAACACCGCCGCGCTGCGCGGCGGCGCCCGATGAACATCAAGGGGCCACTTGAAATGAAAATCGCACTGTCACTGTTCCGCGCGACTCGCGCTGCGGCGCTCGCGTTGCCTCTGCTGTGCGCGGCGCAGCTGGTGTGGTCGTCGCCAGCGCAGGCGCGCGGGGGCCGGCTCGCCCAGAGTTCGGTCGCATCGTCGAGCCACGGCGCCGCGCGAACCCAGCGCGCTTCCGCCGGGCAATCCAGCAATCGCGCCGGCAACGCTTCGAACGTGGGCAATCGAACCAACGTCGGCAACGACGTCCGCGCCAACAACGACGTTCGCGCCGGCAACGACGTCCGGGTCGGCAACGACGTCAATATCGGCAACGACGTGAATATCGGAAATGACGTCGACATCGACGTCGATGTGGACCATGGCTGGGGCCACGGCTGGGACGACCATCCGGTCGCGGCCGCCGTCGCGATCGGTGCGGTGGCGGTGACGACGGCAGCCGTCGTCGGCTCGTACTACTACGCACTGCCTCCTGGCTGCACGGTCGTGTATCGAAACGGCATCCGCTACCAGTACTGCGGATCCGTCTACTACTCGCAGACGTGGCACGGCAACGACGTCGTGTACGTCGTCGTCAATCCCTGATATCCGACGGAGCCCCACCATGCGTTGGCGACTCGCCGCACTCGCACTCCTCGCGACATTCTCCGCCTCCGTCCAGGCGACGGACTGGGATTGGACCTTCGCACCCTATCTCTGGGCTGCGTCCGTCACGACCGACCTTCGCGAGGATGTTCCGCCGGTGCCGAACGAATCCTCGTTCTCCGATGTCGTCGACAAGCTGGACTTCGCTTTCCAGGGTCACCTGGAAGGACAGGGGGACCGCTTCGGCGCCATGCTGGACGTTTCCTATCTCGCGCTTTCGGACGATCGCTCCTTCGGCAGCTTCGACACCGAATCGTCGGTAAACGTCACGATGACCGAGATCGCAGGCGTATGGAACGTCGATCCCGCACGTTACGAGGGACTGGACCTGATCGTCGGCCTGCGCCACACGGTGGCGGACGCGGACTTCGACATCCGCCCGCAGGCGGCTCCGCTTCCTGATGTGCGGGTCGGCATCGACCAGTCCTACACCGACGTCATGGTCGGCGCGCGATATACCGCGCAGCTGTCGGACCGCTGGAGCATCGTCACCCGTGCGGACGGCAGCTGGGGCGACAACGATGGCGCGGTGAACCTGAGCGCGATGCTCGGCCGCCGTTTCGCGTCCGGCACGCTGTTGTTCGGGTATCGCTACCTCGCGACCGACCTGTCGGAGGCCGGAACCGAAGTCGACTTGACCATGCACGGGCCCATCGTCGCCTTCGCATTCGGTCTCTGAGCCCGGAGAGTCCCCATGAACGAAACGAAGCAGCAGGAATCGGTCTCGCGCAGGGACTTCCTGAAGGCATCCGGCCTTTCGGCGCTCGCGCTGGGCGCAGGCAGCGGGCTCGCGGCGGCGGTGCAGGCGGGAAGCACGGGCGCAGCGCGCGGTGGCGGCCAGCCGCAGGCCGGCCCGTACAACATCCTTTTCGTGCTGCTCGACCAGGAGCGATTCTTCCGGCCCGGCGAGCTGCCGCGCGGCTTCAGCCTGCCGGCCCACGAGCGACTCGCGCGACAGGGCACGCGCTTCCGCAACCACCGAATCAATTCGTGCGTCTGCACGCCGTCGCGCTCGACGATCTATACGGGTCGACACATCCAGCAGACGCGGATGTTCGACAACACGAACTTCCCGTGGATCTCCAGCCTGTCGCCGGAAATGCGAACCATGGGCGACATGCTGCGCGACGCAGGCTACTACACGGCCTACAAGGGAAAGTGGCACCTCACGAAGGAATTCGAAACGGTCAACAAGCTGGGCACGCCGTCGAAGATCTTCACTGCCGAGATGGAGGAATACGGCTTCTCGGACTACTTCGGCATCGGCGACATCATCGCGCACACGCGGGGCGGTTACCTGCACGACGGCGTGATCTCGGCGATGGGGCAGAGCTGGTTGCGCGGCAAGGGGCGCGACCTGGCGGCCGAAGGCAAGCCTTGGTTCCTCGCGGTGAACCTCGTGAACCCGCACGACGTGATGTTCTACGACACCGACGCGCCAGGGACGCCCGTGAATCGCAGGCGTGGCATCACCGAAGTTGCGCGCGACCCGGCCGATCCCCTGTATGCCAGGCAGTGGCGGTTCGACCTGCCGCGCAGCCACGGACAGGCGATCGACGCCGCCGGCAGGCCTGCCGCGCACCGGGACTTCCTGGCGTCGCACGACGCGCTCGTGGGCAGGATTCCCGACGAGCCGGATCGCTGGCACCGCCGGCACAACTACTACCTCAACTGCATCCGCGACGCCGATCGCAACATCGCCGCGCTGCTCGACGAGCTGGACGCCTCGGGACTCGCAGATCGCACAGTGGTGGTGCTGACCGCGGACCACGGTGACATGGACGGCGCGCACAAACTGCATGCGAAAGGCGCCGTCTCCTACCGCGAGCAGAACAACGTGCCGTTGTACATCGTTCATCCGGCGCTGCGCGGAGGGCGGGAGGTGGACGCGGTGACGACGCATGTCGACCTCGCGCCGACACTCGTCGCCTTCAGCGGCGCGGACGCGGGAACGCGCGCGCAGATCACGAAGGGACTGCCGGGGAAGGACCTTTCCGGCGTGCTCGCCGCTGCGGACACGCCGGCGGTCGATGCGGTCCGCGAAGGCGCACTGTTCTGCTACAACATGTTCGCGTACATCGACGGCCCGTTCCTCCAGAAGGCAGCGGACTTCATCAACGCAGGAAACGATCCGAAGAAGCTGAAGGACTCGGGGCTCAAGCCGGACCTCATGAAGCGGGGCGCAGTGCGTTCCGTGTTCGACGGGCGCTACGTGTACGCGCGGTACTTCTCGCCGAAAGAACACAATCGGCCGACCAGCCTCGAAGAGATCAAGCGCTACAACGACGTCGAGCTTTTCGATACTAAGCAGGATCCGGACGAAACCGACAATCTCGCCGCGTCGAATTCCGAGCTGCTTCTCGCGATGAACGAGAAGTTGAATCGCCTGATCGACGCCGAGGTCGGCGAAGATCGCGGACAGATGCTGCCCGGCGGAATCGATGCGGGTTGGGAAGTCAACGCCGAGACGATGGCGCCATGAGCCAGCCGTGACTGGGGAGCCCGCCCCTTGAACAACACTGTCGGATGCGGCATAGAGGTGCGTATCCGGGCGCGCCTGGAGGCGTCGGCCATGCGATCGACCGATTCGCCCGAGCTCGCGATCGTGTACGTCGTCGACGATGACGGCGACGTGCGCGACGCGCTGGGTCGCCTGTTGCGCTCCGCCGGCTGGACGGTCGTCGCCTTCGCCGAGGGACAGGCGTTCCTCGACGCACTCGACGACGCGCGGCCCGGCTGCCTCCTGCTCGACGTCGCGATGCCTGGCCTGACCGGACCGCAGGTGCACGAAGAGCTGCGCGCGCGCGGCGCATCGCTGCCGGTGCTGTTCCTGACCGGCAACGGCTGCGTCGCGGACGGCGTGCGCGCCATGAAGCGCGGAGCCGTGGATTATCTCGAGAAGCCGGTGGACGCCGATGCCTTGCTTCCGGCGGTCGCTGCTGCAGTCCACCGGCATGTGCGGATGCGCGCGCATGCTCGCCGCATCGAGGACATCGAGCGACGCCTTGCGCAACTCACGTCCCGTGAGCGCGAGGTCCTGGAGCTCGTCGTCGCTGGACGACTGAACAAGCAGATCGCCGGCAGCCTGCATATCGCCGACAGGACAGTGAAAGTGCATCGCGGTCGCGCGATGCAGAAGATGGGCGTGCGCACGCTGGCCGATCTGGTGCACTTGTGGGATGCCTGGCGCGCGGAGCAGAGCGGCGCGGGCTGACGTTCGGCAGTGCGCGCTCGTGTAGGCACAAGGTCCCATTTCGCCGAGCCCGGTAGCCATCGACACTGGCGCGGCGATCCGGGCGTCAACGCACGGCCAGCGTTCCGGCGGCGCTGGACGCAGGCCGGAAACCGACTCGGAACTGGACGCCATGGCCAACGATGCTCCACTGATCGTTTACATCGTGGACGATGACGAGGCCGTGCGTACCGGCTTCGCGCGACTCATCCGTTCGGCCGGCCTCGATGCACGGCCCTATGCGTCGGCGGAAACCTTCTTCGCCGAAGTGACCGATGCACCGGGCGGTTGTGTGCTGCTGGACATCACGATGCCGCGGATGTCCGGACCGCAGGTGCAACAGCAGCTCACCGCACGCGGCATCGGACTGCCCGTGATCACCGTTTCGGCGAAGGATGACGACGACACGCGAGCCTGGGCGCGCGCGCTCGGCGCGCGGCTTTTCCTCAGCAAGCCGGTCGACGACCAGGCATTGCTCGACGCCATCAGCTGGGTAACCGACACGCGGGGGCAGCGTTGATGCCCGACAGCGAGCGGAAAGCAGCGCGCGCACGTGCGACGGCGCCGCACGCCGCGCGCGTCCGGAGTCGTGGCCCGTTCCTCGCGCTGCTGCTCCGGGTCGGCCTGCTCGACGAGAACATGCGTGGCGTCGCGCGTTGTGCGGCCGTGCTCGTCGCGATCGCCTGGTTGCCGCTGGTGCTGCTCGCGTTCCTCGACGGGCGGCTCGTCGGCGGTGCGGTCGTTCCGCTCCTGCAGGATGCGGATGTGACGTTGCGCCTGCTCGTCGTCGTCCCGCTGCTCATCGCCGGCGAGCGCGTGATTCACGAAAGATGGCCGTCCGCGTTGGCCCGGTTCGAGTCGCGCGCGCTGGTCGCACCCGAGGAGCGCGCCCGCTTCGAGGCTGCGGTCGACGCGGCCGCCCGCGCGATGGCGTCGCCCTGGCTCGAAGCCGTGCTCGTGCTGGCGGTTGCGGTCGGTGGTGCGGCGGGACTGGCACGAACCACGTCAGGCCTCGGCGTCGCGACGTGGTACGTGGATCCCGCCGTGGAAGGCGCGGTGCTGCGGCCCGCGGCGTACTGGCTGCTGTCCGTGAGCCTGCCGCTCTTCCAGTTCCTCCTCCTTCGCTGGTATGCGCGGCTCGCGATCTGGTGGTGGTTGCTGCTGCGGCTGTCGCGCCTCGACCTGCGACTGCAGCCACTGCACCCCGATCAATCGGGCGGGCTCGCGTTCCTCGGAACGCTGTGCCTCGCGTTCGAGCCGCTGTGTGCCGCGCACGGGGCGGTCGCGGCCGGCTGGATCGCGAACCGCATCCTCCACCTCGGTGCAACCCTTCCGCAATTCAGGGTGGAGCTGGCCACGCTGGTCGCGCTGCAGGTGGTGGCGATCCTCGGACCGCTGCTCGCGTTCGCCATGGCGCTCGATCGCGCCAAGCGGGCGAGTCTCGGCAGGTTCGGCAACTTCGCCATGCGCTATGCGCGCGAGTTCGACGACAAGTGGCTCGCCGAAGGCACCGTCGTGCGGGAGTCGCCGATCGGCAGCGGCGACATCCAGTCGCTGGCCGACCTCGGCACCAGCTACGGTTCGCTGCGACAGATGCGGGTCCTGCCGTTCGCAACATCGCTACCCTCGCGGCTCACCGTGGCAGTTCTCGTCCCGGTCGCACCGCTCGTACTCACCATGGTCCCGCTCGAGGAACTGCTCGGGCGCCTGGCGCGGATGATCCTGTGAGGTCGGGCGCCGCGCTGCTCGCGGGGTCGCTCGCCGTGTTCGGCATGGCACGTGCGGACGTGCTGGTCGGTGCGGACGGCTCGCGATTGCAAGGCACGCTCGTCGCCACCAAAAGCGGCCGTTACGTGTTCGACAGCACGCTGCTGGGCCGCGTCGAGGTCGCGACCGAGCGGGCGAACGTCGTGGTGTCGACCCAGACGACGTCGAGGTCGCCTGGGCCGTCCAGGTCCTGGTCGGCGGACGTTTCTGCGAAGCTGGGCGTCGAGCGCGGCAGCCTGCGTACGCCCGACGACGACCTGGACGCGGCCTTACGCGTGGAGCGCCGGACCGAGCGCGGGGAGTGGCTCGCCGTGCTCGATTACGGTTATCGCCGCACGGACGAGGTGCGGAAGGAAAACGACGTGGTCGCCAGTGTCGCGTACGACCACCTGCGCGGCCCGCGCTCGATTGCCGCGGGACGCCTGTACGGCACGCGCGAGCTGCGTTCGGACGGCGACTACGACTCGACCCGCACGGCGAGCTTCGCGCTCGGTTGGCGCGGGTGGGAAGGGCCCGATCGTTTCGTTCGCGTGGGTCCGGCCATCGGCTACGTCGCGATCACGCGCGGCGCGCAAGACTTCGACGGAAGCGCCGTCGGCCTTTACGCCCGCGCGCGCGGGCCGGTCGGCGGTCGCGTTTCCGTGACGGCGGAATTGCAGCTCCTCGACACCCTGGGCGATGGACGCTACGGCGACCTCGCGCTGCAGCTTCGCCACCCGCTGAGCGACGAGCTGTACGTGGCATTGACCTGGGACTACACCTGGAGTCAGTTCGACATCGAGTCCGGCATCTCGTCCGAATGGCACTGGGTCCTGGGATGGACGCCGGAGCTCTGAGCGGGGCGCGGTCGCCCGGCCTACAATCCCGACGATGAGCTGGGTGACGTTCATGTGGCCGGTGATGACCGGCGCCTGCGCCACGATGGCGTACCTGCAGCTCGTGATCTGGCTGCGCCAGCGGGAAACCGCAAGCCTGCTCTTCGCGCTGCTCGCCGCGTCGATCGCGGTGATATCGGTCGGCGAGCTGATCATGATGCAGAGCACCGACGCGCGCTTCTACGGCGACGTGCTGCGCTGGGTGCACGTGCCCGGCGCCGCGATGTTCATGTTCCTGGCGATGTTCGTGCGGGTGCAGTACCCGGCGGCGCGCGCTGCGCTCTGCTGGAGCGTCGTGGCGACGCGCCTGGGCGCGGTCGCCGCGAATTTCCTCACGGGCGAGAACGTCAATTACCTGCGCATCGACTCGTTGCGCCAGGTCGACATGGGCGGCGGAGCGATCGGCGCGGTCGCGGTCGGGCCAGTGAATCCCTGGATGTTGCTCGGCCAGCTCAGCAACCTCCTGCTCCTGGTTTATCTCGTCGACACGATCCTGCGCGCGTATCGCGCACGCGATCGGCAGCAGTTCTTCAACGCGCTGCGCTTCTGCGGCAGCGCCACGATATTCACCCTCCTCACGAACACCTGGCACGCGGGCGTCGTCGTGGGCTGGATCGACGCCCCCGACCTGCTCGTTCCCACGTTCGTGTGCGTGCTCGGGATCATGAGCTACGAGGTCAGCGGCCAGGTGATGCGTGCGGGCCAACTCTCGCTGGCGCTCGAGGCCACCGAGGGCCAGCTGCGCGAGAATCAGCTGCGCCTGGACATCGCGATGGATGCCGCGGAGATCGGACCCTGGAGTTGGGATCCGACCCGCGACCGGTTCCTCCTGTCTGCCATGGCAGCGCGGCTGCACGCGCTGGACGTCGGTGGGACCGAGGAGGTCGATGGCGAGCGCATGCGCAGCCGACTGTTCGCGGAGGACCGTCCCGCGCTGCAGGCAGCCTACGACCAGGCACAGCGCGAAGGCGGGGAGTTCCGGGCCGAATACCGCGTGCACGACGGGCGCGGTGCGATCCGGTGGGTGTCGGCGCGCGGCCGGCTGCGCGCAGGCGCGCGCGGAGAACTTGGCGCGGTCTACGGCGTCGTCGCCGACATCACCGAGCGCCGCCAGCACGAGGAGCGGTTCCGGCTCGCGGTCGAGGCGTCGCCCACGGTGATGCTCGTGGTGAACGCGAGCGGGGGTATCGCGCTCGCCAATCGGCGCGCCGAGTCGGTGCTCGGATACAGCGCGGACGAGCTGGTGGGTTGCAGCATCGAGATGCTGGTGCCTGAGCGGTTCCAGCCCGATCACTCGCTCGATCGGAAGCGCTTCGCGGAAAACCCCACTGCCCGGCCCATGGGCGCGGGCCGCGACCTCTACGCGCGCCACAAGGACGGAACCGAAGTGCCCGTCGAGATCGCATTGAATCCGATCCGCATGGGTGACTCAGTGTTCGTGCTGGCATCGATCAGCGACGTGAGTGAGCGTCGAAGGCTCGAGCGGGAAGCGGCTGTGCACCGCGACGAGCTCGCGCATCTTTCGCGGGTCGCGCTCCTGGCGGAACTTTCCGGTTCGCTGGCGCACGAGCTCAATCAACCACTCACGGCGATCCTGAGCAACGCGCAGGCGGCGACTCGCTTCCTGGCCATGGCTCCTCCTGACCTGAAGGAGGTGCGCGTCAGTCTCGCGAACATCGTGGACAGCGACCGGCGCGCGGGTGAAGTGATCCGTCGCCTGCGCGCGATGATGCGTCGCGAAGCTCCCGAGCACCGCCCGGTCGACGCGAACGAAGTGGTCGCCGATGTGCTGCGCATTATCCGCAGCGACCTGCTGAACCGCGGCACCGAGACCGTTCTGGAGCTGCAGCCGGAGCTGCCCAGCGTTCAGGGCGACCGCGTGCAGTTGCAGCAGGTATTGCTCAACCTGCTCATGAACGGATGCGACTCGATGGCCGGCGTTCCCGAGCGCTCGCGCGAGTTGCGCATCCGTACGACGGCGGTCGCTGACGGAGGCATCGAGATTTCCGTGCGCGACCGCGGGCGTGGGATTCCCGACGCCGACCTCGAACGCATCTTTTCGCCGTTCTTCACCACGAAGCGGGAGGGCATGGGGCTCGGCCTGGCCGTGTGCCGCTCGATCGTCGACAGTCACCGCGGCAGGCTGTGGGCCGAAAACAACCCGCAGGAAGGCGCAACGGCCCGGCTGTGGCTGCCTCGCGATGGTGCCGAGCCTCCCGCCCCGCGTCCGCGCGATGCGAGAAAGGTAGCGCCCGGCGCCTGAGCGCGCGCACCGGAGCTCGGTGGTTCAGTTGTACGGCAGGCCGATCTCGAGGAACAGCACGCCTTCGCCGCCTTCACGCAGTCCGTAGCCGAACAGCGCCGGCCCGAGCCAGGAATCGAAGCCGAGGTAGACGCTGCCGTTGAGGATCGGGTCGTCGCCGATCGCGCTGCGCGACTGCCACGCGTTGCCGTACTCGAGCGTGGCACCCGCGAAAGCGCCGCGGCCGAACACATCGGCGAGCTCGTAGAGGTAGCCGCCCCAGAGCACGCCGTAGTGCTGGCCGGTGAGCTCGTTGCGCCGGAACCCGACGAGCTTCGTGCGGCCGCCGAGGCGGTACAGGCTCTGGATCGGCGCGACGCCGTCCACGGTCTCGTGCCAGCGCAGCCCGGCCTGCACCGCATGTCGGCCGAAGCGCCACGCGCCGAGCGCGTCGAGGTCGACCTGGTCGAAATCGTCGTCCGCACCGAGTGCTTCGCGCGACGCCGTGTAGCCGAGCGCGGCGAAGTAGCCGTCGCGGGGGAAGTAGAGGTTGTCGAGGCGATCGACGAAGACGTTCGCCTGGAATTCGCCGATGTCGAAGTGGAAGCCGGGCAGCGACGGATCGCCCGTCTGCAGCTCCGCGTCGCCGCTGCCGCGCTCGAACCCGATCGTGATCGCGCCGTGGTTGCCGAGCTCGCGCACGTACGCGGCCTGCGTCGACAGCACCTGCACGTCGTAGGTCGCCAGGTTGTTGCCGCCGTCGTCGTAGACGAGGATGTCGGGGTTCCGGTACTCCGCGTTCGCGAAGAAGATGTTGTCGTTGCGCGGGTCGAACGGCCAGTAGATCTCGCCGCCCAGCCCCGGCTCGCTGCCGATCTGCACGAGCACGCGCGCTTCCGCGCCGTAGCTCGAGATCGGCGCGAACAGCAGGCCCGCGCGCAGGTCCGTACTGAAGCCGCCCGAGAAGTCGGAGCTGAGCAACAGCCCGGCCTGCAGGAAGTTCGGGCCATAGGTGGTCGGGCGCGCGTGCACGACCACGCCCGTCCTTCCGTCCTCGTGCACCACGTCGTAGCTCACGAGGCCGAACGTCTCGGTGCCGTAGATCGACTGCAGCTGCTCGGCAACCGCGTCGGGCTCGAGCGGCTTGCCCACCTCGATGTCCAGGTGCGCGAGCAGGAATTCGTCGTCGTACAGCGTGCTGTTGTCGATGCGCACGAACTCGACGATCGGCGGCGGCTGTGCCTCGCGCGGCCGGCGCGACTCGACGGCGGCGCCGTTCGTCTCCGCGGCGAGCGCGACCAGCTCGGCGCGCGCACCTGCCGCGGCGAGCGCGCCGATCTCCAGCGCCAGGGCGCCCTTCGTGAAGTCGCCGGTGCTCACGCGCGTGCCGAGGTCGGGCACGATCAGCACGTCGTTTTCCGACAGCGTCGCGATCTGCGCGCGCGTATTGCCGACCGTCATCATCCCGGTGAGCTGGTCGAGCACGGCCAGCAGGCTGGCGTCACTGCCCAGCTTCGACAGCGGCGTGCCGACGTCCACCGCGATCACGCGGTCCGCGCCCATGCCGCGCACGACGTCGATCGGTACCTGGTTCGCGAGACCGCCGTCGAGCAGCACGGTGCCGTCGATCTCCACCGGGGTGAAGATGCCCGGTAGCGACATGCTCGCGCGCATCGCGAGCGCGAGGCTGCCGCGGTCGAGCACCACCGCATTGCCGGTGTTGAGGTCGGTGGCCACCGCGCGGAACGGGATCGGAAGCGCGTCGAAACGGTCGACCGTTGCCACCGGCAGCGTGAGCTTCTCGAACAGCAGCTGGATGCGCTGGCCGGCGAGCACGCCCGTGGCGACGCGAACCTTGTCGCGGCCCACGCCGACGCCGACGCGCGTGAGCGTGAGGCGGTCGTCGGACTTGCGCCGGATCGAGCTTTCCTGGCGCTCCAGCATGTCGTTGAACAGCCGCTTCCAGTCGAGCGTGGTGATCAGCTTCTCGATCTCGTCGACGGTCATGCCGGACGCATAGAGCGCGCCGACGAGCGAGCCCATGCTGGTGCCGGCGACGCAGTCGACCTGTACGCCGCTGCGCTCGAGCTCGCGCAGCACGGCGATGTGGGCGATGCCGCGCGCGCCGCCGCCGCCGAGCGCGAGGCCAACGCGCGGCCGCGTGTCGCCGGGCGCGCGTTCGCCACAGGAGATGCCGTCGTCGGCGAACGCGAACGACGGTGCGAGCAGCGCGATGCAGCCCAGCCGGCGCAACAGCCCCATGGCCCGTTCAGCGGCCCGCGACGTCGGGTTCGCCGCGATCGAACAGTGCGCGCCACGTGGCGCCCGCGAGCAGCGCGCCGACGATCGGCGCGAGCCAGAACAACCAGAGCTGCGTGACCGCCGAGCCACCGACCACGAGTGCGGGGCCCGTGCTGCGCGCGGGGTTCACCGACGTGTTCGTGACCGGGATGCTGACGAGGTGGATCAGCGTGAGCGAGAGGCCGATCGCGAGGCCGGCGAATCCGGCGGGCGCACGCTTGTGCGTGCTGCCCAGGATCACCACGAGGAACATGAACGTGGTGACGATTTCGATCAGCAGCGCGGAATTCATCGAATAACCGCCCGGCGAGTGCTCGCCGTAGCCGTTCGCGGCAAACCAGCCCGCTTCGAATCCCGGCTTGCCGCTCGCGATCGCGTACAGCACGCCGGCCGCGGCGAGCGCGCCGACCACCTGCGCCACGACGTAGCCCGCGATGTCGCCGGCGGGGAAGCGGCCGCCGGCCCACAGGCCGAGCGTCACGGCCGGGTTGAAGTGCCCGCCGGAGATCGGGCCGAGTGCGTAGGCGCCCGTGAGCACGGTGATGCCGAACGCCAGCGACACGCCCGCGAACCCGATGCCGAGGTCGGGATATCCCGCCGCGAGGACGGCGCTGCCGCAGCCGCCGAACACGAGCCAGAACGTACCGAGGAGCTCTGCCGTCAGTTTGCGCAGCATTTCGCCTCTCCCGTCGTCACTGCAGCGCGACCGACTCGCGCAGCGTCCATCCCGCGGCGCCGAGTGCCTGCTTCGCGGCGGGCGATGCCTTGCCCGTCAGCCATACGATCTTCTGCGTCGCGTTCGCGACGGGCCGCTTCGCGAACGCGTCGACGCCGTCGGTGTGCGCGAGCCAGTCGGCCGGCGCGGGCACGAACGCATTGCCGCCGACCGTGCGAAAGATGCCGACCTGGCCGGGCGCTTCGATCGACGCGATCGCATCGCCGGACGCAGCGTATTGCTTCGCCATCACGAGCTGCGCGATGTAGAAGCGCGCCTCCGATTCCGACTCCGACTTCGCCGCCAGCGCGACGAACGCTTCCGCCCCGGACTTCGCACCGAGCGCTTTCAGCGATTCCACGAACGCGAGCGCCATGGTGGGTGTGTACCAGCGGTTGCCGAGCAGCGCGCCGCGCGCTCCGGCGGACACGCCCAGCGCGCCGAGTGCCTCGTCGTTGCGCTTGCGGACGTCTTCCGGCGGCAGGTCCCACGCGAGGTTGCTGACCGTCTTCGTTACCGAGAGCGCGGTGGCGACGCCGGCAGTGGACACCGCCATCACCACGTCGAGCGACACGCCGCCCGCGAACGCGGCGTTCGCGAGCGAATCGAGGCGCTTCGCGACCACCGGGTTTGTCGTGTACGGATCCACGCCCACCATCTTCGCCAGCCCGCGCTTCGCCTTGTTGACGCCGAGCGCGTCCTTCGTCGCGTCGCCGGCGTCGCCCGAGCTGGCGCTCTTCGCACTGTCGCCGGCCGACTTGAAGAATCGGCCGACGCCCGCCGGCATCGCCTTCATCGTGTCCACCGGATTCGTCACCGCCTTGCCGACCGCCGTCGCCGTGTTCTTCGCCGACTTGCCGAGCGCGTCGACGAACACCTCGGTGCCCGAGATCTTCTCGAGCTCCGCTGCGGGCGCGAGCTCGGCGATGCGTTGCCTCAGCATCTGCACGCCATCGGCAACCACGTCGCCTTGGTTGGTGTGCAGCGTGAACTGGCCGTGGTAACCGCGGACGGGCACCGTGGCATCGACGCTGTATCCCGTTCCCTTCAGCGGCGGCAGGTTCGCGAAGTCCGCCGTCGTGAGCGTCGGCTCGGGCTCGGCTGCATGCACGGTGGCGGACAGCACGACGAGTGCGTACGCAAGAACCGGAAGGCGCTTCATGTCCGCTCCCTTCGCGCAGGCGTGGCGACGCGAGCACGATAGCCGGGACGCCCGGCGTGCGCCATTGCACCGTGGAACATCTCGGCCGCCGCTGCCCGCATGGGCAATGCCGCGCGCGCGCGGCGCGCCTAGACTGCGGCCACGTCAGCCCGGAGCCGCGCCATGTCGCCACGCATCGCCTGCCTGTTCGTTTCGACGACGCTGCTCGCCGCGTGCGGCTCGAGCACGTCCATCAAGGAGACCCGGAAGGACCCGGACGCGCAGAAGCTCGCCTGCACGAAGACGCTCGTCTACTTCCCGAGCAACCTCGCCACGGCGCGTGCGGTGGTCGAGGACCGCATCGTCGAGCGGATGAAGACCGGCGTTGCGGCGCGCAGCGTGATCAGCACGCAGGTCGGCAAGAATCCCGAGGCGCTGCGCGCACGGCTCGACGAGCTCGGCTTCGATTGCGCCGTCGTCGTGCGCTTCGCCGGCATCGATTCGAAGGAGACCTACGTGCCCGACAGCACTGCGCCGTACTCCTCGTACGGCGGCTTCTACGCCTACTACGGCACGGCCTGGACGATCGGCTGGGGCCCGGGCTACGTCACCGAGGAAAAGACGCTCACGCTGGACACGAACGTCTACGACATCAAGCGCGATCGCATGGTGTGGACCGGGCGCAGCCGCTCGGTGAAGGCGGAGCAGGCCGGCGACCTCGTGGGCGACCTCGTCGACGAAGTCGCGGCGAAGATGCGCCGGGACGGCCTGATCGACTGAACGCTTGCCACCGCACGCGCGCCGGGCTTGCGACGATCCGGCGCCGGCCCCAGTCTTCCGTGGAGGACGGAGGACTGCGGATGAAATCGATCCCGATATTGTTCTGCGCAGCGCTCGCTGCGACGACGTGCGCGAACGCCGACACCGACGCGACGATGGCGCGCAACCGCGCCGTCTACGAGCGCCACGCGGGCGCGCCCGTGGACGAAGTGCGGATGTGGAAGCTCTACGACTGGCTGCCGCTGGGCGAGGACGCGTTCGCCGTCTGGACGCGGCCGAGCGCCGGCGTCTACCTCGTCGTCGTCGACCTGCCGTGCACCGGCCTCGACTTCGCCCGCACCATCGGCATCACGTCGACGCAGCGCACGATGAGCGTGCGCTTCGACAAGGTTGAGTTCGACGGCCAGCGCTGCTCGATGCGCAGCGTTCGCCCGGTCGACTACGACGCGGTGCGCGCCGACCTCGCGTCGACGCGCGACACGAAGGGCTGACCAGCGCGGGTGGCGCCGCGGAGCGCGTGAACGTGCCGCTGCCGGCGGCGGCGGCGACGTCGACGGCGAGTCCATGACTTCCGACCTGTTGACCCGGCCGCCGCCGTCTACTACAAGTGTAGTACGACAACTGTAGAAGATGCCGGCATGGCCCGCGACGACGACAACGACCTCGCCCTGAGCGAGCTGCAGGCCGACGTGATGCGCGTGCTCTGGGCGCGCGGCGAGGCGAGCACGGCCGATGTCGCCGACGCGCTCGCCGCGGCGCGCGGCCTCGCGCACACGACGGTCGCCACGTTGCTCACGCGGCTCGAGAAGCGCGGCGCGGTCGCGTCGCGCCGCGACGGGCGGCAACTCTTCTACAAGGCGCGCATCAGCGAAGGCCAGGTGCGTCGCACGATGGTCGCCAGCCTCGTCGACAGCATCTTCGGCGGCGATCCGAAGGCGCTCGTCGCGCACCTCGTGTCGGAAGCGGACGTCGCGCCGGGCGATCTGGAACGCATCCGCCGCATGCTCGCGAAGGGGAGCAAATGAGCGCATTCATCGACCTCGCGTTCGGCTGGCTCGCGACGGCGCTGCTGCACGGCACGCTCGCGCTCGCCGTGGCCTGGCTGCTCACGCGGTTCCTCGTCACCCGTTCGCTGCCCTGGCGCGAAGCGATCTGGCGCGGCGCGCTCTGGTTCGGCATCGTCACCGCGACGTTGCAGTCGCTCGCGGGTGCGACGCCCGACGCGCGCATCGTCGTGGCGCGCGACGCGAAAGTGGCGACTGCGGCCGCGAAACCGCCGGTCGCCGCGCTTGCCGGCGCGGCGCGGCCCACGCGCGCGGCGCCGATCACGCCCGCGAGCACGGCACCGAGCGCGGCGCCGACCGCGCGCGCAT
>CALKUS010000078.1 GCA_937996755.1 uncultured Pseudomonadota bacterium
CGCCTGCGACGATGCCCGACCCCGTTCGCCTGTCCCAACGCGTCGCCGCACTCGCCGGCTGCTCGCGCGCCGACGCCGAGCTGTACATCCGCAACGGCTGGGTGACCGTGGACGGTCGCGTGATCGAGTCGCCGCAGCATCGCGTGATGGACGAGCACGTCGTGACGCTCGCCGACGGCGCGCGCAAGGAGCCGGTCGAGCCGGCGACCATCCTGCTGCACAAGCCGGCCGGCTACGACACGATCCGCGGCCCGCGCCCGGCGGCCGCGCTCGTGACGCCGGCCACGCACTGGGCGCACGACCCGTCGTCCGTGCGCATGCTGCAGCGCCACTTCGACCACCTCGTGCCGCTGGTACCGCTGGACGCCGAAGCGAGCGGCCTGATGGTGCTGAGCCAGGACGGCCGCGTGTCGCGGCGCCTGCTGGAAGACGCCGACGAAATCGAGCACGAATACCTCGTCGAAACGAGCGGCGAGATCGTGCCGTGGGGCCTGCAACGCCTCAACCACGGACTTTCGTACGGCGGCCGCGCGCTGCCACCGTGCAAGGTCAGCTGGCAGAACGAAACGCGGTTGAGGTTCGCCTTGAAGGAAGTTCGGAACGGCCAGTTGCAGGACGTCTGCGCGCAGGTCGGGCTCACCGTGGTCTCGATCCGGCGCCTGCGCATCGGCCGCATCCCGCTCGGCAAGGGCCCGGATGGCGCGATGCCGCCCGGGCAGTGGCGCTACCTGCCGGTGGGAGAGAAGTTCTGACTCATCGCGCCCTGGCTTCGAGCTTCGTCGCCAGTTCGCGCGCCTGCGCCTGCAGCTCGCGCATCAGTTTGAGATGGCGGTTCGTGTACAGCCAGTAGTTCTGGGCGGTCGCCAGCAACTGCGGGTTCGCCGCAAACGCAGCCGACAGTTCATCCGGCGTCATCGGCGTCAGCGGCGACATGCCGAGCCTGCGCTGGGCGTCGATCAGCTTGTCGCGGTTCTGCTCCAGCCCCACCTCGAAGTGCAGCTCCTTGTCCACGGCGGCATAGTAGTCCTGGATCGCGCGCAGCGCGGACACATCGCGCATTCCGGCGATTGCGCCGGCGTTGATCATCGTTTCGTACGCCGACCGGTTGCCGTCGAGGGGCGTCAGGATGAAGAGCGCGAAGCCATGCGAGCTCGGACCGGCTTCGACGTAGGCCGGGACCGGCTCGATCACGACGCGGCCACGCGCGGAATCGAACCCGTCGGGCAAGGCGCGGCCGGCGGCCTTCGGCAGCACCTCGTTCAGCAGCGCCATGCGAACCGCCGACACGCGGATGATCTCGTCCATGTCGGCGACGTCGCTGCGCACGTCCTGGGCAATGCGCGCCAGGTATGCCGCCTCCCGCACTCGCTCGTTGCGCTCGTCGTTCCAGTTCGAAACCTGCATGCCCAGGAAGACACCGACCACGACGAGCACGAGCTCGATCGCGACTGCCGACCAATCCTGCTTCCTGACCCGCTCGACGAGCCCGCGAAGGATCATGCGCAACCTCTTCACTCCCGGTCATCGAGAGCTTACGGCCTTTTGCCCACGTTGCCGGATTTTGTGGAGAATGGCCCCACTCCCGGCGTCGACCATCCATGCGAACCTTCGTCCTTCGCGCGCGCGCGGCACCCACCGACAGTCGCACACTTCTGGCATCGATCGGCGGCGATGCGCACGTGGAGATCCTCGCGCACACGCTGATGAACGCGATCTTCGTGGCGCAATCGCATCGCGCGGACGTGGTCGTGTACCTCGTGCTCGAGAGCACGCGCGACTACTCGCGCACGATCCGGTTCGCGGCGAACGACATGCACGACATCGGCGGCTTCGACGAGCGCGCCTTGCTGGGCAAGGTGGCGAGGGCGCTGGAGGTCTCCGTCGGCATGGCGAAGGACGAGTCGCGGCCGGTGGAATCGGGCGTCGTCGTTCGCACCACGAGCTTCGAGCACCTGGTGAAGGAGCTCGCCGCCGACCACCAGCTGTTCGTGATGGACCCCAAGGGTACGTCGATCCGCGAGCAGGCGTTCGCGGACAACCCCTGCTTCCTGCTCACCGACCACATCCCGATGCCGGCGAAGACGTTCCACACGCTCGAGCGGCTCGGCGCGCAGGAGATCTCGCTCGGCCGGAAGATGCTGTTCGCGTCGCAATGCGTGGTGCTGATCCACCACGAGCTGGACCAGCGCTGAGCGAGGGGCGCCCGTCGCGGGGCGACGCGATCGCCTTCAATCCGCGGCAAGCCTCGCCAGCTCGAACGAGCGCAACCGCGCCGCGTGATCGAACACGTTGGCCGTGAGCATGAGCTCGTCGGGGCGATGCGCGCGCACGAACGCCTGGATGCCCGCGCGCACCGTGTCGGGCGCGCCGACCACCGCGCACGCGAGCGCTGCGTCGACCATCGCCTTCTCCTGCGGCGTGCAGTATTCCTCGATCGGCGTCGCGAGCGGCGGCGGCACGAGGCCCGGCCGACCGCGGCGCAGGTTCACGAACGCCTGCTGCTGCGTCGTGAACAGCCTGCGTGCTTCTTCGTCGGTGTCGGCGACGACGACGTTCAGCGCGAGCATCACGTGCGGCTTCGCGAGCCGCGCCGACGGCTTGAAGCGCTCGCGGTACAGCGCGACTGCGGACTCGAGCGCGGCGGGCGCGAAGTGCGACGCGAACGCGTACGGCAACCCGAGCGCGGCCGCGAGCTGCGCGCCGAACAGGCTCGAGCCGAGTATCCATGCTTCGATCTCGATGCCGGCGCCCGGCACGGCCTGCACGAGTTGCCCGTGCTCGACCGGCTCGAAATACTGCAGCAGCTCCACGACGTCGGCCGGGAACTCTTCAGCGCCCTGGTAGTAGCGACGCAGCGCGCGCGTGGCCGCCTGGTCGGTGCCCGGCGCGCGACCGAGGCCGAGGTCGATGCGCCCGGGATACAACGCACCGAGCGTGCCGAACTGCTCGGCCACCTGCAGCGGCGCGTGGTTCGGCAGCATGACGCCACCGGCGCCGACGCGGATGGTCGACGTGCCGCCGGCGACGTGACCGATCAGCACGGCCGTGGCCGCGCTCGCGATGCCGGGCATGTTGTGGTGCTCGGCGAGCCAGAAGCGCCGGTAGTCGAGGCGCTCGGCGTGGCGCGCGAGCTCCAGCGTGTTCGCGAAGGTTCGCGCGGGCGTGCTGCCCTCCGTGACGGGGGCGAGATCGAGGATCGAGAGGGGAATCATGGCTGCCGGATGAACGGGTCAGCTGTCGACATGGGGACTGCATCACAGTCCCGAAAGGGCGGCACGCGTTTCCCGCCGTGCTTCACGGGCCCTGCGCACCCGCTGCGTAGAGTCCGGCGCGCGCATCCTGCGCACTGGAGGCTGTCATGGTCGTCGAAGAGCACCGCCGGTGGCGCTGCCTCGCCATCGCTGCGCTGTCCCTGTTTTCGTCGTCCGCGTGGGCGCAGCAGACCTACGTGGTTTCGTCGACGGCCGCGTCCGGACCGGGCTCATTGCTCGCTGCCGTGCAGGCGGTGCAGAACAACGGCCAGCGCCAGACGATCAGCGTGAACCTGCCGTCGGGCAGCGTCATCACGCTGGGCGGCGACCTGCCTCAGATGGTGGCGTCCGAAGTGTGGGTGATCGGTAGCGGCCCGGGCATCGCGATCGACGGCAACGGCTTCCGCATCTTCCGCTACATCGGCCAGGCGATGGTGTTGTCGAACCTCACGCTGCGCAACGGACGCAGCACGGGCGCGGGCTGCCTGGGCAGCAACGCGAGCGTGCTCACGCTCGTGTTCGACGCCGAGTTCCAGAACTGCCGCACGGACGGTACCGGGGCCAGCGGCAGCAGCGGCGGCGCGCTGTTCGCATTCGGTCCGCTGCAGCTGACGCGCACGAAGTTCACCGGCAACTCGGCCTACGACGGCGGCATCCCGAACCTCGGGATGGGCGGCGGGGCCGTCTCGTTCAGCGGCACCTCGCTGCAGATCGACAACACGACGTTCAGCGACAACTTCACCGTGCGCACTCCACAGCCCGCCGGCAACTGCGTGGACGGCGTCGGTGGCGCGCTGGTCATCGACATGCCCAACGGCGGCAACGCGTCGATCGCGCGCACCAGCTTCACCGGCAACGGCCACCGTTGCGGATCGCCCACGGGCGCGATCTCCGGCCAGGGCGGCGCAATCGGCATCTTCGGCCCCGGCAGCGGAACGGCGCCGACCGTCACC
Organism: uncultured Pseudomonadota bacterium; assembly: GCA_937996755.1. GTDB lineage: Bacteria > Pseudomonadota > Gammaproteobacteria > Xanthomonadales > Ahniellaceae > CALKUS01. Next base: position 4,205 of record CALKUS010000078.1, read on the forward strand.
ATCGACGCGAGCTTCTTCGGTTCCAATCGCGCCGACAACGGCGCGGGCATCTTCGCGCGCGCGGTCGCGCTCACGCTCAACAACTCGGGCTTCCACGACAACGTGGGACGCGGCGCCGGCGCGGTGTTCCTCACCACCGGCTTCGGCACGCCGCCGACGCCGGAGTTCCGCGCGATTTCATCGACGTTCTGGCGCAACGGCACGAGCCTCGGCGGCTTCGGCGCCGACATCACGCTGAACGCCGCGGCGGTCGTCCGCCAGTTCCGCAACGTGCTGCTCGCCGCGCCGGCCGCCGGACCGAGCTGTTCGCCGCAGAGCTTCAATGCCGACTCCGGCGACGCGATCTTCACCACCGACATCACCTGCTTCGCGTTCGTCGCGGGCAACGCGGTCACGTCGCAGTTCGCCCCGGGCAACACGTTCGGGTTGCAGGCGCCCGCGACGAAC
>CALKUS010000079.1 GCA_937996755.1 uncultured Pseudomonadota bacterium
AGATCTCGGCCGTGAAGTGCGTGTGCGGCTTGATCGTCCCGGGCTTGCACAGCACCTGCCCGCGCTCCACTTCCTCGCGCTTGGTGCCGCGCAGCAGGATGCCCACGTTGTCCCCGGCCTGCCCCTGGTCCAGCAGCTTCCTGAACATCTCCACGCCCGTGCACGTCGTCTTCTGCGTCGCGCGGATGCCCACGATCTCGATCTCCTCGCCCACCTTGATCACCCCGCGCTCCACGCGCCCCGTGACCACCGTGCCGCGACCCGAGATGCTGAACACGTCTTCCACCGGCATCAGGAATGCGCCGTCCACCGCACGCTCCGGCGTGGGGATGTAGCTGTCCAGCGCATCGGCCAGCTTCATGATGGCGCCTTCGCCCAGCTCGCCCTTGTCGCCTTCCATCGCCAGCTTGGCCGAACCCTTGATGATCGGGGTGTCGTCGCCGGGGAAGTCGTACTTGCTCAGCAGCTCACGCACTTCCATCTCGACGAGCTCCAGCAGCTCGGCGTCGTCGACCATGTCGCACTTGTTCAGGAAGACGATGATGTACTTCACGCCCACCTGGCGGGCCAGCAGGATGTGCTCGCGCGTCTGGGGCATCGGGCCGTCAGCGGCGGAGCACACCAGGATGGCGCCGTCCATCTGGGCGGCACCGGTGATCATGTTCTTGACGTAGTCGGCGTGGCCGGGGCAGTCCACGTGGGCGTAGTGGCGGTTGGCCGTTTCGTACTCGACGTGGGCGGTGTTGATGGTGATGCCGCGTGCCTTTTCTTCAGGCGCTGCGTCGATTTCGTCGTACTTCTTGGCTTCGCCGCCGAACTTGGCCGACAGCACGGTAGCGATGGCCGCCGTCAGCGTCGTCTTGCCGTGGTCCACGTGGCCGATCGTGCCAACGTTGACGTGCGGCTTGGTCCGCTCAAATTTCTCTTTTGCCATTTTTTCGACTCCGGAAAAAACAATAGCCAAACAACAGAATTACGACGCAGCCATCAACAGACCGCACCACAAAGATTGGTGCCCATGGCGGGAATCGGACCCGCGACCTCTCCCTTACCAAGGGAGTGCTCTACCACTGAGCCACAAGGGCAAAAACTCAAAATCCTCAATTGCCGACAAGCCGGCTCTGGAGCGGGAGACGGGAATCGAACCCGCGTCATTAGCTTGGAAGGCTAGGGTTCTACCATTGAACTACTCCCGCCCTTGCTGGAGCACTTCTACCGCCCGAGCCTCGTCCGGCGCAGCACGCTGCGGCCTCGCGGGACCCGGCAAATCTGGTGGAGGGAGGTGGATTCGAACCACCGAAGGCATAAGCCAGCAGATTTACAGTCTGCCCCCGTTGGCCGCTTGGGTATCCCTCCAGCAAACGAGCCCGCTATTCTGGCGGCATCGCCCGTGGGCGTCAACGACCAGAGTCAGACGTTGAAGCGGAAATGCAGGACGTCGCCTTCCCGGACGACGTATTCCTTGCCTTCCAGGCGCAGCCGGCCGGCATCCCGTGCCCCCGATTCGCCGCGGTAGCGGATGAAATCGTCGTACGCGATGGTTTCGGCACGGATGAAGCCGCGCTCGAAGTCGGTGTGGATGACGCCCGCCGCCTGCGGCGCCGTCGAGCCCGCCCTGACGGTCCAGGCCCGCACTTCCTTCTCGCCCGCCGTGAAATAGGTCTGCAACCCGAGCAGGCGGTAGCCGGCGCGGATCACGCGGTCCAGGCCCGGCTCCTCCAGCCCCATGTCGGCCAGGAACGCGCCCTTGTCGGCGTCGTCGAGCTGCGCCAGCTCTTCCTCGATCGCGGCGCACACGGGCACGACTTCGGCGCCTTCCTGCGCCGCCCGCTCGCGCACGCGGTCGAGGAACGGGTTGTCGGTGAATCCGTCCTCGCGGACGTTTGCCACGTACATGACCGGCTTCAGCGTGAGGAGGAACAGCTCACGCAGCTTGGCGCGTTCCTCGTCGTCCAGGGCCAGGCTGCGGGCCGGCTTGCCCTGGTCGAGGTGCGCGCGCACGCGGCGCAGAACGTCGACCCGGCTGATCGCGTCCTTATCACCGGCTTTCGCGGCACGTTCGTTGCGGTTCAGCGATTTTTCGACGGAATCCAGGTCGGCCAGCGCGAGCTCGGTGTCGATCGTCTCGATGTCGGCGATCGGGTCGACCTTGTTCGCGACGTGGACGATGTCCGGGTGCTCGAAGCAGCGCACCACGTGCGCGATCGCGTCGGTCTCGCGGATGTGGGCGAGGAACTGGTTGCCGAGACCCTCGCCCTTCGACGCACCGGCCACGAGGCCCGCGATGTCGACGAACTCCATGCTGGTCGGGATCACCTTCTGCGGCTTCACGATCTCGGCGAGCGCAGCCAGGCGCAGGTCCGGCACGGGAACGACACCGACGTTCGGGTCGATCGTGCAGAACGGGTAGTTGGCGGCGGCGATGCCGGCCTTGGTGAGTGCGTTGAACAGGGTCGACTTGCCGACGTTCGGCAATCCGACGATTCCGCATTTGATGCCCATGGATTCTCCGTTGCCGACGGACCAGGAGCCTGGGCGATAGAAATCGATCTACTGCGCGCTCGCGAATCGGGCCGCATGTTTCGCTACTTCCTCGGACCATAGCTTTGGCCATGGCCGCTCGTCAGTATCAAAATCTGCGGCTCCGCTCGTAATCGCTCGTCACGATCATTTCTACCGCCCAGGCTCCTATCCGTCCGGCCGCGCCGTGTGCAGGCGCTTCATCGCTTCGTTGAAATCGCCGCGTACCGCGAGCGGCAACACGTCGAGTGCTTCGGAAATCGACCGCAGGATGGCGGGCTCGTCGTCCTTGCCCGGCCTGCCCAGCACCCACGGCGTCACGCGATCCTTGTGCCCCGGATGGCCGATGCCGATGCGCAGCCGGTGGAAATCGCCGTGCCCCAGCTGCCCGATGATGTCGCGCAGGCCGTTCTGGCCGCCGTGCCCACCACCGAACTTCAGCCGCGCCGTGCCCGGCGCGAGGTCGAGCTCGTCGTGCGCGACCAGCATCTCCGACGGCTCGATCTTGTAGTAGCCGAGCGCCGACGACACCGGGATGCCGCTCCTGTTCATGAACGACATCGGCTTCAGCAGCAGCAGCGGCTCGCCGTCGAGCGTCGCCTTCGCCGTTTCCGCGCTCCGCTTCGACTCGAACTGCAGGCGCGCGCCCAGCGCCATCGCGAGCGCGTCCAAAAACCAGAACCCGGCGTTGTGCCGGGTCCTGAGGTGTTCCGGCCCGGGATTGCCGAGACCGACGATGAGTCGCAGTGCGGCCACGGCAATCCTGGGGCGAACAACGCGGGAGATCCTTCGCCGGCTCGCGCCGGCTCAGGATGACCCGCGCTGCGCGCGGGTCACTTCTTCTTTTCTTCCTTGGCCGGGGCAGCCTTGGCAGCCGGAGCGGCCTTGGCGCCAGCGGCACCGGCGGCGGGCGCCGCGGCGGCGGCCGCTTCACCTTCGGCCGGAGCAGCCTCGACCTCTTCCTTCATTTCCTTCGCGATCGCCACGGCGACGTCGTGTTCCTTGCCGAGCTTCAGCTCGGGGATCGTCACGCCCTGCGGCAGCTTCATGTCGGAGAGGTGGATGATGTCGCCGACGCTGATCGCGCCGAGGTCGACCTCGATGTATTCCGGCAGGTCCTTCGGGAGGCACGAGATCTCGACGTCGTTCAGCTCGTGCGTGATGACCACGCCCGCAGCCTTGCCGGCCGGCGAGCTTTCCTGGTTGAGGAAGTGCAGCGGCACGCGGATGCGGATCGCCTCGTTCTCGTTCACGCGCTGGAAATCGAGGTGCAGCAGCTGCGGCTTGAACGGGTGGCGCTGCATGTCGCGGAGCAGGACCTTCTGCGTCGAGCCGCCGACCGTCAGGTCGAGGATCGCGGAGTAGAACCACTCGTGGCGCGACGCGAGGAGCGTGTCGTTGTGGCCGAGCTGGATGCTCACCGGCGACTGCTGCGCGCCGTAAACCACTGCCGGAACCTTGCCGGAACGACGCAGGCGGCGGCTCGCACCTTTGCCTTCGTCGGTCCGCAGCTCGGCGGAAATCTCATGCTTGGTTGCCATCTTCTTTGCCTTCGATCGAATGAACCGCCTTGCGGCGGTAGTGCCTTTCCCGCGACCAGGAAAGGTTGCCTCCAGGGTCGAATGACCCAGGGGTGAGGACCGCTCCTCACCCCTGCGCACTCGAACCGTTCAATCCACGTAGAGCGAGCTGACCGACTCGCCGTACGCGATGCGCCGAATCGTTTCCGCCAGCAACTCGGCCACGCCGAGCTGCCGGATCCGCCCGCAATTCCGCGCCTCGTCGGTGAGCGGGATCGTGTCCGTCACCACCAGCTCGTCCAGTTGCGAGCCGTTGAGGTTGCGGATCGCCGGTCCGGACAGCACCGGATGCGTGCAGTAAGCCACCACCTTGCGCGCGCCGTGGTTCTTCAGCGCCGCAGCCGCCGCGCACAGCGTTCCCGCCGTGTCGACGATGTCGTCGACGAGCACGCAGACCTTGCCGTGCACGTCGCCGATGATGTTCATCACCGTCGCCTCGTTCGGGCGCGGGCGGCGCTTGTCGATGATCGCGAGGTCGGCATCGTCGAGCCGTTTCGCGATCGCGCGTGCGCGCACCACGCCACCCACGTCGGGCGACACCACCAGCAGGTCCTTCGTCCCCTGGTAGCGCCAGATGTCCGCCAGCAGCACCGGCGAGGCATAGACGTTGTCCAGCGGGATGTCGAAGAAGCCCTGGATCTGGTCCGCGTGCAGGTCCACCGTCAGCACGCGATCCGTTCCCACGGCGCCGATCATCTTCGCCGCCACCTTCGCCGTGATCGGCACGCGCGCGGAGCGCGGGCGACGATCCTGGCGGGCGTAGCCGAAGTACGGCATCACCGCCGTCACCGACGCGGCCGACGCGCGCTTGAGCGCGTCGATCAACGCCAGCAACTCCATGAAGTTGTCGGCCGTCGGCGCGCACGTGGGCTGCACGACGAACACGTCCTGGCGGCGGACGTTTTCCTCGATCTCGACCTGCACCTCGCCGTCGCTGAAGCGGCCGACGAGCGCCTTGCCGAGCGGCGCGTTCAGCTCGCGACAGATCGACTGCGCCAGCGGCCGGTTCGCATTGCCGGCGAAGACCAGGATGCCTTCGGTATTCATCGCTCGTCCGCGGGCTTGGTTGCACCTGTCGCCGCACGACGTCGATTGGCTGGGACGGCAGGACTCGAACCTGCGAATGCGGGAATCAAAATCCCGTGCCTTACCAGCTTGGCGACGTCCCAGCGGAACCGACCGTCCGTCCGCTGTCCTGCCAGCGCCGCGCAGCGACCCGCAGCGGCGACTCGGCGACGCCGCGCGCGACGAATGCCGTCCACGGTGCGGGACAGCGTTCGGCGATGCGCCGGGCAATCGATTCGTCGCGCACGGTCGCGAACACGCAACCGCCGCTGCCGGTCATGCGCGCGGGCGCCTGCGCACCGAGCCAATCGAGGGCGGCGGCCACGCGCGGATGACGCGCCCGGACCACCGGCTCGAGGTCGTTGCGAGTCGCCTCGCCAGCAAGGAAGCGCGAAATTGTCGTTCGAGCGGAATTCCTTGTCAATTCCGGCGCTTGGAAAACGTCGCGCGTGGCCACCGGTTGCCCGGCGTCCAGCACCACGAACCAGGCCTCCGGGAGCGCCACCGGAACCAGCTCCTCCCCCACCCCTTCGGCCCATGCGCTGCGGCCGCGGACGAAGACCGGTACGTCCGCGCCCAGCGCCAGGCCGAGCGCGGCGAGCGCGTCCTCGCCCAGTCCCAGGCCCCAGGCGAGGTTCAGCGCGACCAGCGTGGTCGCGGCGTCCGAGCTGCCGCCGCCGAGCCCGCCGCCGAGCGGGATCTGCTTGTCGACGTCGAGGTCGGCGCCCGGCACGGGGCCGTGGCGGGCGGCCAGCGCGTGCGCCGCGCGCACGACGAGGTCGTCCGCTGCCGCGACGCCGGCCGCGCCGCGCAGCCGGACGATCCGGCCGTCGGAGCGCAGTCGGACGCGCACTTCGTCGCCGCGATCGAGCAGTTGGAAGACGGTCTGCAGCAGGTGGTAACCGTCGGGGCGGCGGCCGGTGACGTGCAGGAACAGGTTCAGCTTGGCGGGCGCCGGCCAGGCCGACCAGCCGGGCTCAGCCATGGTTCCAGTTCGCGATCGCGAGGCGGACCTGCAGGTTCGCGCGCCGCGCGACGAGCCGCGTCGGCAGCGCCGCGGCGCCGGCCGCGCCGTAGGCGCGATATTCGATGTGCCAGCCGCGTTCGTCCAATGCCTTCGGCAAGCCGTCGTCGCCGAACAGCGGCGCTTCGCCGGCAGCCGGCAGCGCGCGTACCCAGCGCGCGAGCGCGGCCACGGGCACCCGCCAACCGGTTTCGCGGAACAGCAGCGCTTCGGCGTCGATGTCGCGCACGGGTTCGCGCCGCGTGCCGCTGAGCTCGTAGCCGCCGTCGTCGCCCACCAGCCGCCAGGTCTGGCCCGACACCGGCGCGCGGATCGTGATGTCGACGTGCTCGCCGTCCTGCCGCCACGCGATGCGGCCGCTGCCGCCGTCCTTGCCGTCGCTCACGGCGATGCGGCCGTCGAACGACCATTGCCCGACCTGCGCGAGCGCCTGCGACCGCACGTCCGGCGCGACGGGTGCGCGCACCGTCGGACGCGACGTCGCGCACGCCGCGAGCAGCAGCGTGGCGCACGCGGCCATTGGGAAACCATGCCTCACCGGTCCAGCCTCTTCACCGTTTCCGCCAGCGTCTCGTTGTCGGCATCCTTCTCGCGACCCTTCGCCCACACCTTGCGCGCCTCCTCGCGCTTGCCCTGCTGCCAGAGCACTTCGCCGAGGTGCGCGGCGATCTCGGCGTCGTCCTGCAGTTCGTACGCCTTGCGCAGGTGGGTCGCGGCATCGTCCAGCTTGCCGCGCCGGAACAGCACCCAGCCGTAGCTGTCGAGGATCGCGGCCTCGCCCGGCTTCGCGGCGAGCGCCTGCTCGATGAGTTCCTGTGCTTCCTCGAGCGAGTGGTTGTGGTCGGCGAGCGTATAGCCGAGCGCATTCATCGCATCGGCGTCCTTCGGATCGAGCTCCACGATACGGCGCAGGTCGCGCTCGGCCTCGTCCTGCCTGCCCAGCTGCTCGAAGGTGAGCGCGCGTGCGTACAGCAGGCGACGTTCGTCGGGCAGCGCCTGCAGCCCGCGCGTGTGCACGGCGACGGCCTGCTCCGGGCGCTTGTGGCGGGTGAGCAGCTCGCCTTCCAGCAGGAAGCTGTCGGCGAGCTTCTCGTCGTCCTGGATGCCGCCGGCGCGCAGGCCGTCGAGGTGCGCGAACGCTTCCTTCTCGCGGCCGAGGTTGTCGAGCAGGACCGGGATGCGCAGCTGCGAATCGAGCCAGCGCTCGCCGCGGGAAACCTCGCCGTACCAGGCGAGTGCTTCTTCATCGTGCTCGAGCAGCTCGGCCATCTGTCCGAGCAGCTCGAGGCGCGCGTCGGGACGCGGCTCGGGCAGCTTGCGCAGCGCGGCGTAGGCGTCGGCCATGAGCGCCTTGTCGTTGGCGCGCGCGGCGTACGCGGCCGCGGCGGCGAGCGTTTCGTCGGTGTGGTTCGCGCCGAGCAGCAGCTTCGCGGCGGCGACCGAATCGCCCTCGTCGCTGAGCAACGCAGCCTGGGTGAGCCGGTATTCGTCCTTGTCGGGGTCGAGGCGCACGGCTTCCGCGAAATCGCGCGCCGCGTTCGCCTTGTCGCCGGCGCGCAGGCGCAGGTGGCCGCGCCAGAAGCTGGTGCGACCGTCCTTCGGTGCCGCCGCGACCGCGCGATCGGCGAACGCCAGGGCAAGCTTTTCCTGCTTCAGCTGCTGCGCGGTCTGCGCCAGGACGAGCAGCGCGTTCGCGTCGCCGTCCAGCTGCTCGCGCCCGGCGAGGCGCTGCAGCGCCGGAACGGCGGTTTCGGGCGGAGCCACGACGGCGAGCGCCTGCGCGGCCAGCTTGCGACCTTCCTCGTCGTGCTGCGTGAGCAGCTCGACGAGCAGCGCGTCGGCCTGCGCCTCGTCGCCGTCGTGCAGGGCGAGCGCTGCGTCCGCCTGCCAGAGGCCGAGCGCCTTGCCGTCGAGCTCGCGCCAGCGCGCGACTGCCTCCTCGGCGAGCTCGAACTCCTTCGAGACCAGCGCGATGCGCGTCGCGTGCTCGGCGACCTTCGCATCGCCCGAAAGCTTCGCCGCGCGCAGGAAATGCTTCGCGGCCGCCGACCCACGGCCGTCCTGCCACGCGAACTCGCCGGCCATGAGCGCGGCCGTCAGGTCCTTGTCCGCGGCGTCCGAGGCGACCGGCTGCTCGGCAGCTTGCGTCGCAGGCTCGGCAGCGGGGTGCGTGGCGCATGCGGCCAGCAGCAGCGTCGCGAGGACCAGGCCCGCGCGCGGGCCGTTACGAAGCACTGGGGGCATCTTCGACGTTCTCCGACGGGCGATTGCGCCCGCAATTCCTTGATCTACCGGTGTTGCGACCGCACAATCGCGCGGCTGACCCGCACCGTCCCATGACCCTGATCGCCCTCGGCCTGAACCACCAGACTGCGCCCGTCGCGTTGCGCGAGCGCGTCGCGTTCGACGCCGACGGCATCGTAGCCGCATTGCACGACCTGGCGGGCCAGCCGGGCGTCGCGGAGTGCGCGATCCTCTCGACCTGCAACCGCACCGAACTCTACTGCGAGGTCGCGCCCGGCGCGGAAGGCACGCCCGCGGCCTGGCTCGCGCGCCACCATGGCTTCGACGACGGACGCCTCGGGGAGTTCCTCGCGACGCACCAGGATTCGGCCGCGGTTCGCCACCTGTTCCGCGTCGCGACCGGCCTCGACTCGCTGATCCTGGGCGAGCCGCAGATCCTCGGCCAGGTGAAGGAGGCCTACCACCACGCGCGCACGGCCGGCACGCTGCGCGCGCCGCTCGAGCGCCTGTTCCAGAACGCGTTCGCGGTGGCGAAGCGCGCGCGCACGGATACGCGCATCGGCGCCAATCCCGTTTCGGTCGCATTTGCCGCCGTGCGCCTGGCCGAGCACGTCTTCGCCGAGCTGGCGCGGTCCACCGTGCTGCTGATCGGCGCCGGCGACACGATCGAGCTGGTCGCGCGGCACCTGCGCCAGCTGGGCGCGACCGAGCTGCGCGTGGCGAACCGCACGCTCGCGAACGCGACTGCGCTCGCCGAACGCTTCGGCGCACAGGCGGTGCCGCTGGCCGACCTGCCGCGCCAGCTGGTCGACGCGGACGTGGTGATCACGTCCACGGCGAGCCGGCTGCCGCTCGTGACGCACGAGATGGTGGCCGCGGCGCAGCGCGAGCGCCGGCACCGGCCGCTGCTGCTCGTCGACCTCGCCGTGCCGCGCGACGTCGAGCCGCGCGTGGCGCAGCTCGACGACGTGTTCCTCTACACGATCGACGACCTGGGCACGGTGATCGAGGAAAACCTGCGCGGCCGCCGCGAAGCCGCGGCCGAGGCGGAAGCGATCATCGACCTGCAGGTCGACGCGTATTCCTCGTGGTCGCGCGCGCTGGCCGGACACGGTCCGTTGCGCGCTTTGCGCGCGGACGGCGAACGCGAGCGCGACGCCGCGCTCGCGCGCGCGCAGGCGCTGCTCGCCTCGGGCAAGCCCCCGGCCGAAGCGCTGGCGTGGCTCGCGCACACGCTGACGAACAAGCTGCTGCATGCGCCGAGCGCCAACCTGCGCGCGGCGGCGTTGCGCGGCGACTCCGAGCTGCTGCGCGCAGCGGAGCGCCTGTACCAGGACGGCGGGGCACCGCCCGATCCACCGGCCGGCGACGGCCGATGACGCCTTCCATCCGTCGCAAGCTGGACGCCCTCGTCGAGCGCCAGCAGGAAGTCGCGTTGCTGCTCGCCGATCCCGGCGTCACGAGCGACGGCGATCGTTTCCGCGCGTTGTCGCGCGAATTCGCGCAACTGGACCCGCTCACCGGCGCGGTGCGCGACTACGATGCCGCGCAGTCGGCGCTCGCCGCGGCGCGCGGCATGCTCGCCGAGTCCGATCCCGGCCTGCGCGAGCTCGCCGAAGCCGAGGTCGCCGAGCTGGAGGCGAAGCTCGCCACGCTCGACGACGAGCTCGGCGTGCTGCTGCTGCCGCGCGACCCGCGCGACGAAGCCAGCATCTTCCTCGAAGTGCGCGCGGGCACCGGCGGCGACGAGGCTGCACTGTTCGCGGGCGACCTCTTCCGCATGTACTCGCGCTACGCCGAGTCGCGCCGATGGCGCGTCGAGCTGCTGGACGCCAGCGCGGGCGAGCACGGCGGCTACAAGCGCGTGGTCGCGCGCGTCGAAGGCCAGGGCGCGTACTCGCGCCTGAAGTTCGAGTCGGGCACGCATCGCGTGCAGCGCGTGCCGGCGACGGAAGCGCAGGGCCGCATCCACACGTCGGCCTGCACCGTGGCCATCCTGCCGGAGGCCGGCGAGGAAGAGGCCGTGGCGATCAACCCGGCCGACCTGAAGGTGGACACGTTCCGCGCTTCGGGCGCGGGCGGACAACACGTCAACAAGACCGAGTCCGCGATCCGCATCACGCACCTGCCGAGCGGCATCGTGGTCGAATGCCAGGACGAACGGTCGCAGCACAAGAACCGCGCGCGGGCGATGAGCCTGCTGGCGGCACGACTGGCCGACGAGAAGCGCGCGAAGCAGGAGGCCGCGACGAGCGAGTCGCGTCGCCTGCAGGTCGGGTCCGGCGACCGCTCCGAACGCATACGAACCTACAACTTCCCGCAGGGACGCGTGACCGACCATCGCATCAACCTCACGCTGTATTCGCTCGAGACCGTCATGGACGGCGCGCTCGACCTCGTGATCGAGCCGCTCGTGCGCGAGCACCAGGCCGACCAGCTCAAGCTGCTGACGGACGCCGCCTGATGCAGCGCAGGGCGAGCGAAAACGACCTCGCGACCGTGCGCGCAGCGCTCGGCGCATCCGACGCGCCGCGCCTCGCGACCGCGCTCGGCGACCTCCGCGCGCGCTTCCCGGGCGACCCGGAGGTGGCGCGCCTCGAAGCACAGGCGGCGCTCGCACGCGGCGACCGCGAAGGCGCTTTGCGCCGCCTCGTGCAGGCGCTCGCGCTCGACTCGCACCACGTCCCGTCGTGGCACGACCTCGGCACCCTGTACATCGCGCTGCGCCAGCCGACGCAGGCCGTCGAGGCGTTCCAGCGCGCGCTGACGGTGGACGGCAAGGCCGCGCCCTCGTGGAGCGCGCTCGGCGTCGCGCTCGACATGCAGGGCCGATCGCCGGAAGCGTCGGAAGCGTTCCGCGAGTCGCTGAAGTTCGCACCCGACGATGCGCGCACCCGCGTGCGGCTCGCGTCCGCGCTGCTGACGACGGGCGAGCTCGCGGCGGCGGAGCGCGAAGCGACCAGCGCGTGCGCGGCGCTGCCCGACGACCCCGACGCCGCGTTCGTGCTCGGCAACGTGCTCGCCGCGCGCGGCGAGCATCGCGGGGCCGCGCAGGCATTCGCACGTGCCGCAGCCACCGGGCCGGACCGCGCGGAAGCCGAGCACAACCTCGCGAACGCGCTGTCGGAAATCGGCGACCTGCACGGTGCCGCGCGTGCGTGCGAGCGCGCGTTCGCGATCGCGCCGCACCTCACGCAGACGCTCGCGCACCTCGTTTACCTGAAGCGCCAGCTGTGCGAATGGCAGGGGCTCGAAGCGCTCAGCGACGAGTTGCGCAAGCGCGTGCGCGAAGGCAGCGACGAGGTCACGCCGTTCTCGTTCCTCTCCGAGCCCGCGTCGCCCGAGGAGCAGCTGCTCTGCGCGCAGGCCTGGGCGCAGAAGACGTTGCGGGCGGTCGAGCCGCTGCGTCGGCGCACCTCGTTCCCGACGCGCGGCATCGGCTCCGGTCGCGTGCGCGTCGGCTTCGTGTCGTCGGGCTTCGGCAACCATCCGACGGCGCTGCTCGTCGCAGAGCTCGTCGAGCAGCTGCGCCACGCGGCCATCGCGACCGTCGCGTTCGCGACCACGCGCGACGACGGCGGCGCGATGCGGCCACGCCTGCGCCAGGCGTTCGGCGAATTCCACGAGGTCGCCGGCCTGAGCCACGAAGCGATGGCGGGCCGCATCTACGACGCGCGCATCGACGTGCTCTTCGACCTGCGCGGCTACGGCGGCGGCGGCGTCAGCGAGGTGTTCGCATTGCGTCCGGCACCGATCCAGGTGAACTGGCTCGCATACCCCGGCACCTCGGGCGCCCCGTTCATCGACTACCTCATCGCCGACCCTTATGTCGTTCCCGAGGCGCAACGCGCCTCGTGCTCGGAGGCGCTGATCCGCCTGCCGTACTGCTTCCAGCCGAACGACACGACGCGCGAGGTCGGCACCCCGCCGTCACGCGAGGATTGCGGCCTGCCGTCGGAAGGCTTCGTCTACGCCAGCTTCAACAACAGCTACAAGATCGCGCCCGACGTGTTCGCCGCATGGATGAAGATCCTGCGCGAGACGCCGGGCAGCGTGCTCTGGCTGCTCGCGCCGCGCGACGAGCACGCGCGCGAGAACCTGAAGCGCGCCGCGCAGGTCGCGCAGGTGGACGGCTCGCGCCTGGTGTTCGCCGGCAAGCTGCCGCACGACGAGTACCTCGCCCGCTACGCGCACGCCGGGCTGTTCCTGGACACCTGGCCGTACAACGCGCACACGACGGCGAGCGACGCACTGTGGGCGGGCGTGCCGGTGCTCACCCTGCCGGGCACGACGTTCGCCTCGCGCGTGGCCGGCTCGCTGCTGCACGTCGCCGGCCTCGACGAGCTCGTCGCGCGCGACGTGCACGACTACAAGGCGAAGGCGATCGTCTACGCGCGCTCGGCCGAGTTGCGCGGCAAGGTGCTCGACAAGCTCGCCCTGGCGAAGCGGTCGTCGCCGCTGTTCGACATGGGACGCTTCGCGAAGGCGTTCGAGCAGGCCGTGCTCGGCATGGCCGAACGCGCGCGTTATTCGCAACCGGCCAGCGATTTCGACGTGGAGGCGACGTGACCGCGGCAGCCGAATTCGTCGCATTGCGCATCGCGCTGCTCACGGTGTCGGACAGCCGCGCGCTGGCCGAGGACGCGTCGGGCGACTACCTCGAACGCTCGTTGCGCGAAGCCGGGCACGCGCTGGCCGATCGCGCGCTGCTGCGCGACGACAAGTACGCGATCCGCGCGCGCGTCGCGGCGTGGATCGCCGACGCGGGCGTCGACGGCGTGATCGTCACGGGCGGCACGGGCTTCACCGGGCGCGATTCCACGCCCGAGGCGATCGAGCCGCTGCTCGACAAGCTCATGCCGGGCTTCGGCGAAACGTTCCGCGCGCTGTCGTGGGACGACATCGGCACGTCCACGATGCAGTCGCGCGCCTTCGCGGGGCTCGCGAACGCGACGTTCGTGTTCTGCCTGCCCGGTTCGACGTCCGCGTGCCGGCTCGCCTGGGAAAGGCTGCTGTCCGCGCAGCTCGACGCGCGCACGAAGCCCTGCAACCTCGCGACGCTGCGCCCGCGCCTGCGAGAGAGCTAGCTCCGCGCCACCGGCAGCGGCGAGCCGGTCGCCACCGCGACGATCCTCACCGCCTGGCCCGGCTGCAACCGCTCGCCGCCGCGCACGACGAGCTTGTCGCCGGCCGCGATCGCGCCGCGCACTTCCACGAGGTCGCCCTGCGTGCCGCCGGTGTCCACGCTGATGCGCTCGGCCTTGCCGTCGGCTGCGATGCGGAACACGAACGTCTCGGTGGCGCGCAGGATGAGCGCGTCGCGCGGCACCGCGACGACGGCGCGCGGCGCGGCCGTCGGAACCGCGACTTCGACCGGCGAGCCGATCGCGAGCGCAGCGTCGTCGAGCGCGACGCGCAGCTCGATCTGCCGCGACTGCACGTCGGCGACGGGCACCACCGTGCGCACCGCGTGCTCGCCGAGCGCGGCGCCGTTGCGCAACGACACGCTCGTGCCGGGATTCAGGCGCGGCGCGAGGGCGACCGGTGCCTGCGCGCTCACCTCGAGCCGCGCGGGATTGACGAGGCGCACCACGGCGCCGCCGACGGCCAGGAACTCGCCGCGCTGCGTGAAGCGCTCCGCGACGACGCCGTCGAACGGCGCACGCACGATCGCCGCACGCATCTGGCGCTGGGTCTCGGCGAGCGCTAGCCGCGCCTGCGCGAGGTCCTGCTCGAGCACGTCGCGCTGCGCGCGCGCTTCCTCGAGCTGCGAGCGACCGACGCTGGACTGCTGCTCCAGCGCCGCCAGCCGCTCGGCCTGCGATCGCGCGTACGCGAGCTGCGCTTCGCTGCGCGCGATCGCCGCGCGATTCTCCTTCTCGCGCAGGCGCAGCGCCTCGTCGTCGAGCCGCGCGAGCGCGTCGCCCTTCCGCACGACGTCGCCCACGTCGGAGACCGCGACCACGCGGCCACCCTGCTCGCTCGCGATGCGCGCGTCCTCGCGGCTCACGACCGTGCCCGGCACCCATTGCACGGGCGCGAAGTCCGATTCCGTCGCGCTCGCGACGCTCACGGTCGCCGGCGGCGGCGCAGCCGTGCCCTGGCCGTTGGCGGCGCCCGCGACGACGAGCGCGAGCATGGAGGCGAGTGCGGCGTGGCGCGTGGATTTCATGGGCATGTCCTCGTGGTTCAGGCGGCCTGGCGCAGCGGCTCGCGCTCGCTGCCGGCACGTGTTGCGGGACGCGGATGCTCCTCGAGCAGGCGCATCAGCGCCGGGATGAGCAGCGCGACGAACAGCAGGCTGAGGCTAACGCCGCCCACCGTGACCGCGGCGAGCCCGCGGTAGATCGCCGCGCCCGGACCGGGATTGATCGCCATCGGCAACGCGCCGACGACACCGGTGAGCGCGCCGATCA